>NZ_JAMYKV010000024.1:0-96680 GCF_040317535.1 Mesorhizobium sp. M1409 | reverse complement strand
CCCCCCCCCCCCCCCCCCCCCCCCCCCCTCCACCACGACCACCACACCCCCACCCCCGCCCCCCCCCCCCCCCCCCACCTCGCCCGCCCCACATCCCGCCCCGGCCCCGCCCGCGCCCGCCCCCCGCCCCCCCCCGGCTGCTCGTGAACCGCGCCCGGTCTTCTTCGGCAGGCTTCAGCGATCTTGCCCCGTTCGGCTTCGCGTCCCTGGCGCGGGGCAGCCTGTCGGCTGCTACTGGCAAGTACCCGGTCGGGTGCAGGCGGGGACCCCCACTCTTAACAACGGCTTCTTCAAGTATCCCCGACAATCGGCTGCTATGCGTTGGATGGTCATCGCATAAAGTTGATCAGAACGTGCCTCCGATTCGGAACCCCCCGCCCAAGGGTTACAAGGGCCCCCACCCCTCTAATGATCCGGGTCGACTCGCCCGTGCAGCGCCGGCGTGGAAAGGGCGCCCGAGGCGCCCTTCATCTCAGATCGGCTGTCAGCAGGCCGCCTTCGCGTTGCGTATCAGAAGCGGTAGGTGACACCTGCGCCTATCAACCACGGATCGAGCGCAGCCTTCCCCGTCAGCTTCGCGCCGTCGACCGTGACGTCGAAGTCTGGCTTGAGGAAAAGCTTCTTCACGTCGAAGTTGACGCCCCAGTGCTGATCCACCATGTAGTCGAACCCGACCTGCAGCGCGGTGCCGAACGTGTTCTTAACCTTGAGAGCGTCGGCGCTGCCGACATCCTGGTTATAGAATATCGTGTAGTTCACGCCGGCGCCGACATAGGGCTTGAAAGCGTCGAAGTTGGTAAAATGATACTGCAATGTGAGCGTAGGCGGCAGCAGCCAAACCTTGCCGATATTGCCCAGCCCGCCGATCGTTCCTTGGCCCTCGATGTTTGCATAGGTGGTGCCGAGTATGAGCTCGGCGGCGATGTTGTCCGTGAAGAAATAAGAGATATCGAGTTCCGGCGTCACCGTGTTCGAATAGGAAAGATCGGAGCCGGGCACTGCATTGACGTAGCCCGAATCCTCAGTGACGACCCCCAACGCACGCAGGCGGATCTGCCAAGGGCTCGGCGCTTCCGTGACCGAGGCTCCTGCCTGCGGGACGCTCGCGGCTTGCGCAAGCTCCGCCGCGACGGCCTGCTGTCCCACCACCATGAGCATGACGGCCGCTGTTACTCCCCGCGCCACGCCCATTCGCTTTCTCGCCATGATATTCTCTCCTTGCTCTTCAGAAATGATGTATTGAACTACGAAAAGTCTTGCTCGAATTGCGTGAGATTGACGGAGCGCTCATGCGCAGTTTGCGTGGGACCGCGCACATTCTTTGCGGCGTGCTCGCAATCATCGACCTGTACTCACTTAGAAGTAAGCGGGATAACCAAAGGCCTGCAGCTTTGCGGCCGTCTTACGCGCGTGGCCCGGGTGGACGCGGTCGTCCCGCTTCGTGGTGGCGAGCAGGATCGGCGGATAGGCGGCAAGGGTGGTCTCGGCGCCACAGTGCGCGCGGATTTCCGGCATCTTGCCAAAAATTGTAGAGGTACTGACCGCGGCGCGTGATCACGGGAACCTTGTCAGGACGGTCGAAGATCGCTGTCAGGGCGTCGTGGTCGCGATCGAACTGTGTTCCACCGAAGTGCCCCAGGGTCCTGGCCGACTGGCTGGCGGCCCAGGCAAGTGTCCGTTCTCCTTCTACATCTTCGAGCCAAAGATAGGGATCATCGTCCGGGACATTCAGCGTTGGGCGGAAATGGAATACGGTCATGTCCGGATAACGTGAAGAATGATGTCGACTGGAAAACAGCCGCAACGTCCTGTCGGCTCGGAAAGGCCGAGTTTTGGCGGCTGCGACCGCATGTTCGGCGAGCTTGATCATGGCATGATTTCTCCTCAGTCCTTGCCGCAGCGCGTTTGCGGATAGCCTTGCACGTGTCGTGCCAAACGAGAAAATCGTTTCACAACAATGATATGGCTCTGATTGCGGTGTGTCTCATGTCCGACTTTGTCGGAGACCCGACAACGAGTGCAGCCGTGACCGCCTGATAGAACCTCCTGTGCGAGCTCGGTGGGCACTGCAGAATAAGCAGCGAAGCTGACCGCGAAACTGGCCGAGCTTCGGATCGACATCGGCGACGGGGCGATCGACGACCACTACGTCGCCGGTGTCGGGCGCGGCACAGCCTGACGACTCCGCGGCGGCGATCATCGAATAACTGCGTTTACGATGGCTCCAGGCCCACCGGTGGGCGCGCAAAAGACTGCTTTGCGGCCTCACCCCTCCGCCTGGATTGAGTCGCAGGAACCGAATGGCGCACGTGCTTTTGGAACCGGCAGAGTGGTCATAACGCAATTGTCTTCCGGCTATCTTTACAGAGATTCGACAATCCAGTTGGTGAAGGTCCCATATCGCGCAATCATTGATGCGGTTAGGTCTGGGCATGCGCCCATCACGTCTCATCAAGAGCATCGATCCGACACCGACATAGAGAATTGCTTCCCCCTGAGAGAGGCCTCGCGCCGGACATGAGATTGCGTCACTCTTCATGATCGCGGCCTCCGAGGATGTCGGGATCGAGCCAATGCAAGGGCACGATAGGGCGAAGAATCTGGCAGCTCTTGCAACTGCCGACCTCGATGGGTGAGGCATATCGCGATCCGTCCGGCAGAGACACACGGTTCTGCACTGTCCGTTCTTGAAGACTTCGTGCCGGTCTCCATAAGAGAAGTATTTTTGGTGCAGAAGGTGCCCGATTAGCTATTCGGAAAAAGGCGACATCGACGTGCAAATCGAGCGCCGCCGTGAGGCGTCCCCCTCAATGTCGGATTTCATACAGGATCGCAAATCCGCCAAGCCATTGTTTAATAAAATTTTCCTTCTCTGGCACGGCCCATGCATGGGGTTCTGCGAACGCATCAGCGAGACGTCCTCCATGATCATGCGCACCGAAAATGCCGTCGCCGCGTCGAAAACCGCGCTCTCGCCTGCCATCAGGCCGCCGAAAGGCCGGCGCGTCATGGCCGAGGCGGGCGATTGCGCCGGCTTCAAACACCTTAATGGGCCTGGAAAGCGTCTCGCGTAACGGCGACGCCGGGCATCCAGACTGGGCGGAAAGGACATACGTCGTTGCCCCACGTAGCCGGTATGACCCGTCGATTGTCACCGCGCTGGAATGCTCGGGTCTACATTCGACGACCCGAACGCGCTGGACAAATTCTCGCAAACCCGGTCGGCACCGGGGCTCGAGTCGCCGCGAACAAGCCGCCTAGTGGGAAGACTCTATAGGAGGAAACAGTGGAGTTATCTTGCGTTGGGGTCGGTGCTGGGCCGTCTAATTTGAGCCTTGCGTGTCAGATACACGAGCAAGTTGGGCAAGGGGCACTGTTCCTGGATAGGCAGGCCGACTTCCGCTGGCATCCAGGCATCGCGTTCGATTCCTCGGAGCTCCAGGTCAGCCACTTCAAGGATCTGGTCACACTGGTGAATCCGAGATCAGCTTACACTTTTGTAAACTTCCTGCACGAGAACGGGCGTTTGTACCACTTCCTGAACGCACAGTTCGAGGCTGTGTTCAGAGCTGAGTTTGAGCAATACCTGAACTGGGCCTTCCACAGGAACCCACTTGTCCATGGCGGCGAGACCGTGCACGAAATCCGCTTTGAGGGCGAGTTTCGGGTGCGGACGGACAAGGCGGTGCTCGGCGCGCGAAACGTCGTGGTCGGCATTGGCAAGCAGGCGAAAATTCCGTCTCAGTTTCAGGGCTGGACTGGACGCAACCTTTTCCACTCATCTGTTTTACTGTACATCCATCCCGAGGTGCGGAGAAAGCATGTCTGCGTCGTTGGCGGAGGCCAGTCGGGAGCCGAGGTGATGTTGCACCTTGTCGGCCTGCCGAAAGAACGGCGGCCTGCCTCGATCACTTGGGTCTCGCAGCGTGAGAACTACCTGCCTCTCGACGACAGCCCGTTCACTAACGAGTTGTTCATGCCCTGCTTTTCGGATCGCTTCGCCGCGATGAGCGAGTCGCAGCGTAAGCTGCTCCTGCGGCGTTTCGTGCTTGCCTCGGACGGCATTTCGGAAAGCACGTTGCGCGCGATCTATCAGGCGCTGTACCGCCACGCATTTTTCGAGCCAAACCGATCCGACATCACACTGCGGCCGGGGTGCACCGTCTCGCATTGCATCAACGCCGGACCGGGTCACAGGCTGACCCTGCAGCACGGCATGGACGAGGTCGAAGAAGTCACGGCTGACATCGTCATCCTGGCCACCGGTTACGAGAACGCGGTGCCAGACTTCTTGGAACCCATCGCGCACCGGCTGGAGCAGATCGACAATGAATTAGCTATTCGCGAGGATTTTTCGGTGAGCTGGGACGGACCGGGTGACAGACGCATCTTCGTACAAAACGCGAGCCTCGGGCAGCGCGGCCTGGCCGATCCGAACCTAAGCCTGCTGGCCTGGCGCGCGCGCCGCATCCTCGATAGCCTTCTTGGGCGCGCGCCATGCGCGAACCCCGAGCATCCTGGCTTCATCAGCCATACCTCGATCGAGAGCTGGCCCGCCCCCGCAGCCGAAGAAATGGGCAGCGGGATATGACTCGTAGACTTTTGATCATCGGCGGTGGCATCCTAGGAATGATGTCCGCCTCCGCTGCGGCGGAGGCCGGAGGCTTCTCCGAAATCATCGTGACCGAACAAGCCCTTGGACCAAGCGGCGCATCGCATTATTCTGGGGGCGTGCATTTCCCCTACGGTTGTCAAGACCGTATCAGGTCGCTCACTCGAAAGAGCGCCGTGGTCTTGGCGGCCATGGCTGGGTCGGCGGTCAGCGGATGGTGCCGGCCTTTGGCGATGCGTGTCGTGGCTGGACCGGGTGAAGCGATTGATCCGGCCCAGTTTACGGAACCCCTGGACCCAGCTGAGCCTGACATAGGCAGTCTCGCGCCGAGCTTCTGCGGACAATATCCGCCGGAGCGGAACGCACTTAGCATTGCCGTCCCACATGACGTGAGTCCGTCTCCGTGGACCCGCAACTTGACCAGCGCCCGACTGCCCTAATTGGATGTCCGACCAACCAGTCTTTCCAACAGGAGGCTTTTCGCATGTTGACTGATGCACAAAGAGAAAAGTGGCAGAAAGACGGATACGTCAGGCTCGAAAGGTTCTTCGCTCCAGCGGCTCAGGAAGATATCTCTACTTTTGTCGAAGATATGTCACGCTGGGATGTCAGCGATGATAAATGGCTCATGTGGTTCGAGAAGACGACGGACAATCGAAAGATCATCTCCAAGATCGAGAATTTTCTCGACTTCCATGATCCATTGCGTCGTTTGCTCTTAGAAGATCAGCGCATAAAGTCAGCGGTCGAGGATTTGCTTGGCGAAGATTCGCGCAGGCTCAAGGAGTTGCTGATTTTCCACTATCCCGACAGCGGCGGCTATCTCCCGCATCAGGACATTTATCACATTCCACACAAACTCCCCGACCGGATGGTCCATGCGGTGGTTGCCATAGGCATCGACGACTCCGACCCGGAAAACGGCGGGCTTTTCTTCAGCCCCGGCAACCACAAGAAGGGGGTGTTTCCCATGGATGCCGGTGGGGTGATCGATCCTCAAGTCGCCGAAATGTTCTCCTGGGAACCCGTAGTATGGAAGGCTGGCGACATCTTCATCTTCGACGATTACGCACCGCACTACTCACGACCGAACAAAAGCAATCGTTCGCGGCGGACACTCTACTTGGTGTTCCAGCGTGCTTCAACCGGTGGACCGACCCGCGCTGAATATAACGTGCTTAAGCGCGCCCTTAACCCGCCCGAGGGCAAAGTGGCCGATCTCGACAAACTCAAGCCCCCAAATGGCATTTTCTATCGCGATTGAGCTCACGCAGCCAGGCGGAGGCATGCACACGAAACTGATCGACCGCTCAAAAATGCGCGGAGAGTATGGCGTTCTGATTTGCGGGCTCGCGGAGCATCGACCGCAGCCCGTTACGACGCTTCGGCACGTGGATTGTGGAGGTGGTCGCAGGGCGGTCGTCTATGACGCCTACAGCCCGACTGGCGCCCCCCTCGTCGCCCGCCTGGCGGCCCAGAGCCGCATTATTCTGGCCGGGGCCGCCAACGGGTTGGGCTGCCGCTTCTCTGCGCAACTTGCACAAGAGGCTGTTGCGTTGGCAGCCGAAGGTCCCACTGCTTGAACAGCTTAGGTTCATTGTCATGCGCAAATACACGTTTTCTCGAACGGAGCTGTCGCGGGCGTTCGGTATCGACACGGCCACGCTTGGAACGGGCAGCGCTCGCACGGGGTTTTCATTCGGAAAGGTTGGACCCGGCGTCACATCCGAGCCCCATCGGCACGACGAAATCGAGGCCTTCGTGGTCCTGTCTGGCGCGGGCAAGGTCAGGACCGACCTTGGGGAAATCTCGGTCGAGGCGGGCGATGTCGTTCTGTTCCACCCTTTTGAAGCGCATGTGCTGCGCAACGATGGGGACGAAGACCTAGATTTCGTCGATGTCTACTGGCGAGACGGCGAGGCCGCCCTTGATGCCGCTGCAAAGACCACGGCTCCACGCGGGCCGATCTTCGTCTTCTCCACGCCGCCAACGCCAAATGGCGATCTGCATCTGGGGCATCTTTCTGGCCCCTATTTCGGCGCCGACGTCTATACTCGTTTCCTGCGCATGAAAGGAGTCGAAGCATATCACCTCACTGGAAGCGATGACAACCAGAGCTACGTCACGATACGCGCCGATGCCGATCAATCGACGCCTGCAAACGTGGCGCGCTACTACGCCGACGAAATTCGCGCCACGCTTGCACTTCTCGATTGCGACGTCCACAGCTTCCAACCCACAATGGGCGATGACGGTTACGGCGAGTTTCAAGCCGCGTGTTTCCGGAGTCTTCTGAGCAGCACGGCGGTAGATCTGCGCCAGAGTCCTGCGCTTTTCGATGCTGTGACAGGCCACTATCTTTACGAGCCGGATGTTAGCGGCCTCTGCCCCGATTGCGGGGGCTCCGCCGCTGGCAACATCTGCGAGGAATGCGGCGCCCCAAACCTTTGCCACGACTTGGGTGCAGCCCGGTCACGGCAGTCTGCCGAGGCGCCGCTGGTCGGCTCCGTCCGCCGCCCGGAACTTGCCTTGGACCGATGCTACGACAATATCGACCGGCATCTAAGGGCGTCGGGCGTCCCGCTACGGATCTTAGATCTCTTCGCGCGCCTACGCCGACGCGGCAACTTTTCAGTGCCCATTACCCACCCCTCGGACTGGGGCCTGCCGGCCGAAGGGTTCCCGGGGCAAGTGATCTGGGTCTGGCCGGAAATGGCCTTCGGTTTTCTTTACAACATCCAGGCGCTCGGCCGCTTGCTGGGTCGCGACTGGAAGGCAGAGATGCCCAGCAACGACTGGCAGATTGTCCATTTCTTCGGCTTCGACAATTCGTTCTACCACGCGCTACTCTACCCCGCTCTTTACGCCGAGGTCTTCTCCCATTGGACGCCACGCATCCACTATCACGTCAACGAGTTCTACCTGCTCGACGGCAAGAAGTTCTCAACCAGCTGCCGCCATGCGGTCTGGGGCAAGGAGGTTCTGAGCCCAAAGACAGTCGACGTCGTGCGCCTCCATTTGGGCGTGACACGCCCGGAAGGTGAGCGGACGGATTTCACGCTGGACGCGCTGCGCCGCACCGAGAACGAGGTGTTCCAAGGGATTTGGCTGAACTGGCTTGATGCGTTGGACCAGGAAATCAAGCAGGATTTTGCCGGCCGTGTACCCGATGCAGGCGACTGGAGCCCGGTCGACCGCGCCTTCTTTGCTCGCATAGAGATCTATCGCGCGGCGATGGAGCGCGCCTATTCGGACGAAGGCTTCTCGGTCCGGCGCGCGGCCGCTCAGGTCTGCGATTTCGTGCGCGATTGCGTGATCTACCGTGGGGCGCGAGACTATGAGGCGGCGCGACGTTTCTATCCCGCCCGCAATCGGACTTCGCTAGCCCTTCAGACGACGGCCGCTGCGATCCTGGCACCGACACTCGCTCCGCTGATGCCCCGCTTCGCCAGAACGTTGGCGCGAGGCATCGATGGCGTCTCAACCGAAACATGGCCCCGGTCCGTCCAGCGCCTTGCGCCCGGGACGCGCTTTGATCTCGGACCCGTGTTGGTGTTCTACGCCAAATCCGGCAATCCTCATCTCGATGAGGAGGAAGCACTATGAGCCCAAAGGTGCACCAGTGAGCTATCCCAATCTCGACCAGATCTGCGCGGCAATCGAAGCCGATGATGCCAAATATCTTTACTCGCTGTCACTGGCGACCGAAGCCGCTATCAGACGGTAGAGACCAGATTGGCGGACCTGAACCAACGCATCGTCGACACCCTGGCCGCGCCTTCGAGGACCGCTCGGCCGATCGCTTCCCAGCCCTTGCTGTTTCGTGCCGCAAATGCCGTGTGGGCTCGACTGCGCTGACCAACCTCTTCGGCATCGCGGGATTTCCGTCCTCCAGCCGGTCAAGACTGACATGCGGTTCGAGGCGCTTGGTCAACCTGGCGCGCCCTGGATCGTGCGCCGATCACCGGAAATGTCGAATGCGAATGCCTGCCTGATGGTATCTTCGATTCTGTCCGAGCCTGTACTGGCGCGGCAGTCGGCCGAAGAACAACTGAGCTACTGACAATCGGAAGGTAGCAGGTTCAAAATTCTGCCCCAGAAACCGGATATTGCGCACAACCAGCGTTCACGATCGCGATGGTGCACAAGCTTCCAGCCAGACCCGCGCAACGACAGCCCGTCGCCTGAAGATGTCGGCGAGGGCCTCCAAATCCCTCGCAAGCGTATCCTCCGTTACATGCACGCCCTCTTCGCCGACAATGCAGACGCTTGTCTCGTCGAGAGATAAGTCCAGCCAGGGTGCTCCTTCAGGATTGCGTGTTTGCTCGGTACGGAGCCGCCCCTCAGTTCCCAATCGAGGAGCGATCCTACAATTCACATATTTGGAAATCGCTCGCTAGGTTACCCGGTCTGTGAACCCTGCAAGCCGAAAAGTCAGATGCCGCCCATGCAGAGATATTTCATTTCGAGGTAGTCCTCGAGGCCATGGCGGGATCCCTCCCGCCCGATGCCGGACTGTTTTATCCCACCGAACGGCGCCGCTTCTGAAGACATCCGGCCGGTATTTACCCCGACCATTCCATATTCCAAGGCCTCGGCCACACGCCAGACACGCTTCAGGTTGGAGGCATAAAAGTAGGCCGCGAGGCCGTAGATCGTGTCGTTGGCCTCACGCACGACCTGATCCGCATCTTTGAAGCGAATAATCGGTGCCAGCGGCCCGAATGTCTCTTCTTGCGCGACGGTCATCTCGCTGGAGACACCGGTCAGGACTGTCGGTTGGAAAAACGTGCCATTCGTGCCGATGCGTTTGCCCCCGCAGCTAATTGCGCCGCCTTTGGCGACGGCATCGGCAATATGGGATTCGATCTTGGCCAATGCGTGCTTGTCGATGAGCGGTCCGATGTCCACTCCGGGAGCGAAACCATCACCAACTTGAAGTTGGCGAGCCCGTTCCACGAATTTCTCGACGAACTCGTCGTGAACGCCCGACTGGACGTAAAGGCGGTTCGCTGAAACGCAGGTCTGGCCGGCATTGCGGTACTTCGCCTGGATCGCACCGTCAACTGCGGCATCGACATCCGCATCATCGAACACGATGAAAGGTGCATTGCCGCCGAGCTCTAGGCTGACTTTTTTGATCTGGTCCGAGCACTGGCGCATGAGTAGGCGCCCGATCTCCGTAGACCCGGTGAAGCTGATCTTGCGGACCTTGGGATTTGTGCAAAGTTCGCGGCCGACCGCGTCACCTTCGGACGCATAGATCAGGTTGACGACGCCTTCGGGGAAGCCTGCCTGATGGGCGAGGGCGAACATTGCTCCAGCCACGAGCGGCGTCTGTTCAGCGGGCTTGAGGACGATCGTGCAGCCCGCCGCCAAGGCTGGCGAGATTTTGCGCGCCACCATCGAGGCCGGGAAATTCCATGGGGTTATCGTGCCGACCACCCCGATGGGCTGCTTGATCACCAGCATTCGGCGGTCCGCCGATGGTGCGGAGATCGTCTCGCCATAGACGCGATTTGCCTCCTCGGCGTACCATTGCAGATACGCCGCAGCATGCGATAGCTCCGATTTGGCCTCTGCAAGCGGCTTGCCCATCTCCGCGGTGAGAATTGCAGCGAGATCGTCGGCGTGGTCGATGATCAACTGATACCATCGCCATAGAACGTCGCTGCGCTCACGGGCGGTAAACCCTGCCCATCCAGGCTGCGCGACATAGGCCTTGTCGATCGCAGCGCATGTCTCTTCGACACCCATGTCGGGTAGTTCTGCCAGCACTTCGCCGGTCGACGGGTTGAGAACCTCGAATGTCCGCTCGCTAATCCGCGTGCCAAGTGTCGGCAGGCGATCAATGGATCGAAACAGGTCAGGGGATCTCAGGTGACGGGTCATCGGCAGGCACAGGGGCAATACCGGATTCCTCCTCAAACGCAGCAGGGGTATATGGCAAGTGCGGTGTCTATTCCGGATGCCAAGTTCCTTATAGGGCCTCGGCCAGACAGCTAGCAGACCACGGTACCCAAGTGGAAAGGAGAATACCCTGAAATCGCTAGAAGATGCCTCGCGGTTCTACTAGTCGGGCTCGGCCGGTCAGGTGCGCGGGGGCAGGACCGGCCCGCGCGCAACCTTGCCATAGGTCTTCGCGGCCAGCGCCTTCACCGTCTCAGGCTCTGCGTCGCCGGCCACCACCAGCACGGCGTTGTTCGGGTCGGCAGCATTTGTTGTAGATCGTGAATGCGTCGGTGCCGTTCAGCTTGTCCATCTCCTGCATCCAGCCGTTGACCGGAATGCGGTAGGGCTGATCGGCCGCAACGTCGCGTTGACCTCCTCGTCCAGCAGACCTGCGGGTTCGTCTCTCTGCGCCAACGGCGCTCCTCCAGAATCACGTTTCGCTCGGTCTTGATATCGTCGTTGAGGATGAGGTTGAACATGCGATCGGCCTCGAAGCCAATCATGTCGCCCAAAGCTAGTCATAGCGTTGGGGGCGTTATTGTAGCCGCCGCTGACTGAGACGGCTCGGTCGAACTCGCTGCCGGCGCGGTTGGTGTCGCCTTGAAGATCAGACGCTCAAGGAAAGGGGCAAGTCCGGATTTGCCGGGTGGCTCGTCGGCGCTGCTGACCTTGTACCATGTGAGTGACGACTGGCGCGCGGTGATCGCGGATGTCGATCCTTCCATGCCATAGTCGAGCAGGAAATCCGCGATCTTGCCGCCGTCGGTGGCGGCCAGAGCCGGAGCGGTCGTCACCAGGGCTAGGGCGGTGGCAGTGAACGCCGTGCGCAGCCAGGGGGAGCGATCGATGGCTCCGGTTGAAAAGGCAAGGTTCGAGGCAAAGTGATTTGTTCCTCATTTTGATGAACGCGTTGCGTCTTCGCCTCCCCGTGGGGAGGATCGGCGGGCAGCGCCGAGCCAGACCAACATGCGGCCAGGCCTCACTCGAGCCTCATCTTCGGATGGACCCAGGAGACCTGCGGCGGTGTTCTTGGCGAGGTGGTCATTGGACGGATTTTCCTTGGTCCGCGACGTCTGCGGACGACCATGCATGCACCGTGCCAGATCAGAAAACCATTCGAGGCATGAAGACAAGTCGGGGCTGACATGTTGCGCATCCGACATTATGGGCCATCGAACAGGGCTGAAGGCGACGCGAGCATGGCTGAGAGTATCGTCTTCCTTCGGAAGACGATGAGGCGCGCTGCCGGGGAGGGGTACACGATGCGCTTCGAAGGCCGCTGCACTGACGGACAGAATTGAGATGTTGTCGCTCCAGCGCTCGCCGTGGGGGCATGCAGGCAACATTTGCCGCTGCAGGACAGCAGCACGGAAGCTGTCCGCGCTTGCCGTCGTCCCTGAGAACCAAACAGCAGAATTTAGCGGTCGCGATTGATTTCATGTGCGTAAAATACCGCCTGGTGCGCTCGGCTGCAAATGCATGCCTGGCGGAGTGGTCGCTTTAGGTCAAGGGCATCGGGTGAGTAACAGCCTGACCTTGCTCAATCTGATGCGCGCTAACCGCCTCGCCGGATTGTGGAACTGCTCGCGGGTGGCTTCTACCACAAACAGCAAGGTCATGAAATCAAGCAGGAAGTCGTCAATCGCTTGGGCGATTGTTTCTGACTTGCCCTTGAACTGGTCCAGCAAAACGCGCGCGCTATCGATCGCTTCCACGCTGGTCGCATCGATCAACCCCTCGACCCTCTTGAAACAATCCAAATCGAAACTCCTTCATGCGCTTGCCAAGCCGTTATGCTCGAAGGCAGTTCCGTGAACTACCCGGCCTTTGACCTGCGGCACGAGCAGCGGTCGGCCTTGCGTCCCGTGCCTCCAAACACGAGCCATCGACGTGGCGCTGAGGAGCGTTGGAAGAAATTGGGCGCTTCCGGCCACGCTCGAGCGGTAGTGCAGGACAGTGCTTGCTGGCGCTACGCCCACAATGGAGTGCGCCAGCTGATCGGGGCTTAACAATTTTTCGCTTTTTGCTGCGCCCAACTCTCGGCTATGACTCGGACAGGCCTAATGGCCTGCCCACGTTGCGTTGTAAAAGAAGGAACAAGTATATGCCGACTGGAACGGTAAAGTGGTTCAACAGCACCAAGGGGTTTGGATTTATCCAGCCCGACAATGGCGGTCCGGATGTTTTCGTCCACATTTCCGCTGTCGAACGCGCGGGCCTCTCGACCCTCGCTGACGGCCAGAAGATCAACTATGAGATCGAGCAGGATCGCCGCACTGGCAAGTCCTCCGCTGGCAGCCTCAGCAAAGCTGGTTGAAATTTTCTCCTGCGTCCTGGCAAGAGTAGGCACGTAGGTCCTCACGGCCGCTCGATGGGACCGAGCAAAAACTGAGGGCAGCAGATTGCTGCAGGCGTCGCGAATTCCTCATGAAACAAAGTTGTTTGAAAGGAAGGCGGGGTTGGCCCCGCCTTTTTATATGACGCGCAGATTAAGCCGATGGCTGCAACGCTCCAGAACGAATCTCGATTGCCGAAATCAAGCCGCGACCTTCTTGCGGGTTCGCTTCGTTGGCGCAGGCTCCGGCGCTTCCGGCGCCTTCGGTTTGCGGCCGAGCCCCATCGTCTTGGCCAATGTCGAGCGCGCCGCGGCGTAGTTCGGCGCGACCATGGGATAATCTGCCGGCAGGCCCCATTTGGCCCGATATCCATCCGGCGTCAGCCCATAGTGGGTCGACAGATGGCGCTTTAGCGATTTGAATTTCTTCCCGTCCTCAAGGGAGATGATGTAGTCCGGTGTCACCGATTTCCTGATCGGGACTGCAGGCGTAAGGGCAACCGGCTCTTGCGCAGAGACACCTCCGGCCGTCGCTCTCAGAGCCGCATGCACTTGGCCGATGAGGGCAGGGAGATCCCCCACCGGGATCGGATTGTTGGAGACATAGGCCGACACGACATCGGCGGCAAGCTCAATGAGGGTGTCGACGTTTTTTCCGGCTTCTTCTGTCATGAAACTCTCCAGGCGGTGAAACATAGTCAGCGAAGCGTCGCTTCATAGGGCCGGTTGCCGCCGAAAGCAATAATGTCTCGACAGCGCTATTGCCAATGCTCGTCCAGAAAGCGACATCGATGCGCCATATTTCCCGTGGTGACGCTGAGCCACTCGTTGTTGGCGACGCTGCCGAGGTGCGTGACGCGTCCCGGCTGTAACTTTGCGTCGAATTTGCGAGTAGTCTCGGGCCTAAGCGCGGTATTTTTGTCTCGGTATTACTTCTTTGGACTGTGAATCGAGGGATCGTGATCGCTTGCTGGTGGGCGTCAGGGACGATGGACGTTGGCAATGGCCAAATGTAAGTTCATCGCCCGGTGAGCCGCTCTTCCAAGGGGCTGGGAAGCGCCGCTGGTAACCAAGGACATCAATGTATTTCGAGGCGTTTCTTAGCCGGTCCTCGCTGCGGACGACACCTGTTCCACGATATCGAACAGCGCGGCGACACAGGCAGCTTCTCGAATCTGGAGCGGCTTCTCGCAAGTTGGCGCCGCGCCGAGAGGCCGGGCAAGGACAGTGCGTCGCCTGCTTCAATCATACGCGTCAACCAGCCAGCGACGCTGTCCCATACGAATCCCGCGACCGGCCGTGTGATCTCGCCGGTAGTCGCCCCGGCCCTCTGCACGAAGCCTCGGGATGTGCTGATGATCAACCAGGCCACAAAGGTCGACGTCCTGAAGCAGGGATCACATGAGTTTGCCACTATGCGCAGGCTTGCCATGCGCTTCCGCGGCATTTTGCGGGGCCTGTGAATTGGGCGAGCTCGACACTTCGATCGACGTGGCGTCAACTCCGGGTCCGTCGCCATCACGCGTTTCGGTCGGGTCCTACGCCGTGACGCTGACGCCGTTCGCGATGCCATTGAACTACCGTGGAGCAACGGCCAGGCGGAAGGGCTGATCAACCGCCTGAAGACGATTAAACGTACCATTGGGCAGAGCGGGCTGCGAACTCATTAGGGCACGCATGCTGCCACTCAGCCGGCCTGATCACCACACAAAGCGAGGAAGAACCTGGTCAAGTGCAAAGCGACAATTGCCTCGACAGCGGGTCCCGGAAGGTTTATGCTGCCCAATGTTACCGCAATCCGGAATGGCGATTGAGTACCTTCACGAGTGAAGGGAGTGAAACTTCTTTGTCGGCCAAATTGTTGACGGAACGCCCGGCGCCCATTGTTGCTACATGTCTAGATTCTTGGGGCGTTTTGGATGATGCAATCCACCATCTCACTCCAAAGGGCAGTGGAATCTGGAACAATGTCGCTTTTGTTCGCACGACATCCTTCGTGCCCGATTGGCATATCGTCTTTAACTCTGCTTCTCTTTTCGGGCTCCCTGTTGATATCGAGGCGAGCCCAAACAGGACAATTTTTGCAATCGGCGAACCGCCGACGAAAGCTCATCGCGCGTTTCATGAAGGGCAGGGGAAAAATACTATCGTCCTGACGTGTGACGCAGAGCTGGCTGCTCGGCAGAATGCAGCGCGCCGATTCGTTTTGTCTCCACCTATCACTCGGTCTTGGTCTGTAAACAAGACATATGACCAACTTCTGGTCAGCGAAGTCGTGGATAAGCCGCTTCGGCTCTCATGGATTACCAGTGACATCGCCCTGCTTAAAGGACATCGATATCGGCTGGCGTTTCTGGAACGGCTGAGAAAGGAGCTCGATTTTGACCTGTTCGGCCGAGGTTTTCGGCTGATTGGAGATAAATGGAACGCACTCGCACCTTACCGTTACAGTATAGCGTTCGAGAATACTCGTGCTGATTACTATTTTACAGAGAAGCTTATGGACTGCTTCGTTGCTGAAACAATGCCGATCTATTACGGCAGCCCTGCAATCACGAGGTTCTTCCCTTCGGACTCTATGGTTCTGATTGACCCAGAGGACAAGAACGTAATCCCAAAAATTCAAGAAATCATCAACTCGGACCTCTGGAAGGAACGTCGCGGCGCAATAAGAGAGGCGAAGCGGTTGGTCCTCGAGAAATACAATACGTTTGCTTATCTCGCGGGCTTCATCGAAAGCGTTCAGGATAAACCTTTACCGCCGGAAATTATACACATCGATTCGCCTGAGGTCGATTTTGCAATAGACGAATGAAGTACTCCAACGCTCGCTTCGCGTGCCCGGCGGTCGGTGGTCTGGCGAGATCGGTACGGAACGCTCGGCGGAGAATGCCTGCTGCGCAGACGGGCCGGCACGGGCGCACGAGGTCATGCGCCCCCGGCTGCCGCTGATCAGACGAACTGCGGAAGGCCAGGAACGGAATTGAGGACCTCGTCCACGAGTTCGTCGCCGGCATGTTCCTTGGCGCAGGCGATCGTCTCGTTGGCGAGGCCGGCGATATTTGCCATGCTGAGACCCTCACTCATTAATTGCTGGCCGAGCCCCATAAGGCCGCCACCCTCTGGGTCGTCGCCATGATATTTCGCTACTAATTCCGAAGCTCCCGGAATGGCCTCGATCATGCGCGCAACGGGACCGTCGGCCGCGTGGCTTTGCAGGAAACCCAGCATTAACCCAACGCCCTTCTCTGCGAGAGCCGGGCCAATGCCGGCACCAGTGGCGATGCGCGGTAAGAATTCTTCCATGCAGGGTCTCTCTCTCTCTCTCTCTCTCTCTTTAATGAGGTTTACACGGGGCCGGTCCGGCGCCCAGCGCCCTTGGCCGAACCACAATTGAACTCCACAAAAATAGGCCGGCGGAAGTGCTATTGCGCGTAAAACCGCCTCTGTCAACGCAAGCTGCGTCGGATGTGCGTGTTTCGCAAACCGAAGATCATTCCAATTCACTTCATTACGCATTGGCAACCGCACAGTTTGCGGTGGCTCGCTTATGGGCCACTGCCCCGCGTCCGTCAAATGACGACGACAACGTGGTCATCGCCTAGGATCTGTGGATCGAGGTGTGAGGCAGTTACAGCCGGTGGACCTGCTCAAGCGCCGCGCCGGCACAAGGGCTAGATTGGCGATACTGCGCGTATTGGCCATGTCTTTCCTCGCGTGATGGGATGTTCGTAGAAGCGGAACTATATGCCGGTGTGACGATCGACAAGGCGGACCGGCTATTCCGATAGGACATCCATACTGTCGCATAGACCGTCGCTGCTTAGGTATTGAAACCGCCATCGCTGGTGACATCACAATGTGCAGTCGGCGGGTGTCGATAAGGTCGATTCACGCAATCAGCCGGTCAGGAGGAACGAATGAACCCTGAGGTTTCAGAAGCTCACTTTTCGCAAGGCGTGCAGCGCACATCGTGCAAGAGATTGCCATTCTTGCGGATGCTATCGACTTTCTCAACGATGGCGGGAAGATCGCAGTGACCGAATCTACGAAGCCGCCCTCAGGGCGTGCTTTGATGCATACAAACGGTTGCCGAGCAGGGATACTCCTCCTCCCTGAAGTCCAATCGAGAAGAGCGATCACTTCCAAGAGGGTCCCAGCTCAGCCGCGAAAACAGGTGCCAGACCCCGATCCTCTCCCTCAACTGATCTAGCTCAGGGCGTTCATGAGCCGCAGATCGCATAGTGGCTGCGTGCACGACGCAGGAAGACCATTTATGAAAATCCTATTCAGAACGATGGCTGTCACCTTGCTGGCACCCACCGCCTTTGCTGCGGATTCGATCCCCACCGACCTCAGAGATACGGCATTGGCCACCTTCAGGGCTTTGCCATCCACCACGCCGACAGTCGCCAACAACCCGATCACCCCGGAAAAGATCGCTCTCGGCAAGGCACTGTTCTTCGATCCACGCGTCTCGGCGTCAGGCGTCTTGTCGTGCAACTCGTGCCACAACCTGGCCACCGGCGGCGACGACAATCACGAAACCTCGATCGGCCATGGTTGGCAGAAGGGACAGCGCAACGCGCCGACTGTACTGAACGCTGTCTTCAACATCGCTCAGTTCTGGGATGGTCGTGCCGCAGACCTGAAGGCTCAGGCGAAGGGACCGGTCCAAGCCGGCATCGAAATGGCCAATACACCGGACCAAGTCATCGCCACGCTCAAGTCCATGCCGCAATATGTCGAGTGGTTCGATGCAGCTTTTCCGGCTGAAGCCGATCGGGTCACCTTCGACAACTTCGCCAAGGCGATCGAAGCCTTCGAGGCGACACTGGTCACACCGGCCCCGTTCGACAGCTTCCTGAATGGTGATGAGCTTGCCATGACTTCCGAACAGAAACAGGGCCTGGCGCTTTTCATGGACAAAGGCTGCTCGTCCTGCCATGCCGGCATCAACGTTGGTGGGCAAGCCTATTTCCCATTCGGCCTCGTGGAACAGCCCAGCGCCGAGGTCCTGCCGGACAAAGACAAGGGCCGATTTGCGGTCACCAATGCAGCCGATGACCACTATGTTTTCCGCGTGGCGCCGCTGCGCAACGTTGCACTCACCGCGCCATACTTTCATTCGGGCAAGGTTTGGGATCTGAAACAGGCCGTCGCCATCATGGGGACCACCCAGCTTGGCGTAGTACTGGCGGACGAAGAAGTTGACCTGCTTGTTGCCTTCCTCAACTCGCTGACCGGAGAGGCACCCGAGGTCGCCTATCCCATCTTACCCTCCGAAACGGCGACAACGCCCCGGCCTGTAACGCAGATCTCAGGAAAATAAAGGGCCAACTGGCTGCGGACGTCGCAATCGAAAATGATTGCGGCTTTTACTTGGGCCACACAAATTGCCACATCCATCTCCGAATTGGCGGGAGGCTAGCAATACCCGAAACCTGCCACCGCGCCCGTAGTCTGCGCGAATCAGCTGGGGAAGCGGACAGACGCGCAGCACCATATATTGTCGCCGCCTGAGCGAACATGCCAAGCAGTCTACTTTGAGAAACGACGTGTGTACGATTTGTTCGAGGCGCGGGGCCTGTATGTTCCCAAGGACCAATACTATAGCGTAGTGTCACATTTATATTTCTGCGCGATGAGGACACGTGCCGAAGGAAAATTGCACATTTTCGCCGAGTGGCTTATTCCAAGAGTGTGATCGGGTTGGCATATTCCCGGCCGACGTCCGCCAGCCGGCAACTCCCCACACGGTGAGGAAGAGAAGCCTCACGCCTGCACTTTCTGCCGGAGCGCGCGCGCCGCAGCGACCATGTTCATGAGGGCAGGGCGGACCTCCTCCCATTTGCGTGTTTTGAGGCCACAGTCCGGGTTTATCCACAGTTGGCCGTCGGACAGTCGCTCGCGGGCAAGCATGACTAAGTCCGAAATCTCGCCGGCTTCCGGGACGCGTGGTGAGTGAATATCATAAACGCCGGGACCGATTTCGTTCGGATATTTGGAGCTCGTGAAGGCGTCCAACAGTTCCATCTTCGAGCGCGACGTCTCAATCGAAATGACATCCGCATCCATTTCAGCGATCGCGTGAATGATCTCGTTGAACTCCGAATAGCACATGTGGGTATGAATTTGAGTCGCGTCCTTTACACCCGTTGAAGCGATCCGGAAGCATTCGACAGCCCAGTCGAGATAGACTTTCCAGTCAGATTGGCGCAGTGGCAATCCTTCGCGAAACGCGGCCTCATCGATCTGGACCATCCTTGCGCCGGACCTTTCGAGATCCCTCACTTCGTCGCGGATGGCGAGCGCGATCTGGCGGCAGGCTTCGGAGCGGGGTACGTCGTCGCGAACAAAAGACCAATTGAGAATGGTGACTGGGCCTGTGAGCATTCCCTTCACGGGCTTTTCCGTAAGCGACTGGGCGAATTGCCACCAGCGCACTGTCATCGGATTGCGCCTCGATACGTCGCCGAAAATGATGGGGGGACGCACGTAGCGCGACCCATAGCTTTGTACCCAGGCATGCTGGGTGAGCGCGAAGCCGGACAACTGCTCGCCGAAATGCTGTACCATGTCGTTTCGCTCGAACTCACCGTGCACCAGCACGTCCAGCCCGATCTCTTCCTGCCAGCGAATTGCAGCCTCGATCTCCTTCTTCAGGAACGTCTCATAGTCGACATAGCTCAGCTGGCCCTTCGCATGAGCGGCCCGCGCCTTGCGTACCTGCGGCGTCTGCGGGAAGGACCCGATGGTCGTCGTCGGGAACGGCGGCAGCCCGAGTGAGCCGGCTTGGACTCTGGAGCGCTCGCCAAAAGCGCTCTCTCGTCGCTTCGCGCTGTCCTCAATGCTAGCGATCCGCCCCTGAACAAGCGGGTCATGGATCCTCGTGGATGTCACGCGCGTGGCGGCAGCCTCGGCAGACGCTTTCAACGCGCCTGCCACCGCATCCCTGCCTTGGGACAGGGCCCGGGCCAGCAAGACCAGCTCGTCGGTCTTCTGGGCCGCGAGGGCGAGCCACGACCTGATGTCGGCGTCGAGTTCCGTCTCCATGCGCAGATCAATCGGCACATGCAGCATCGAGCAAGAAGGCGCGATCTCGACGCGGTCCAAGGGCCAGCCGGCGACGATCGGTTTGATGCGGTCGAGAATGGCGGGCAGGTTCGCACGCCAGACGTTGCGGCCATCGATCAAGCCAAGCGAGAGCACCAGATCCTTCGGAGCGAGCCGACCCACCGTTTCCAGCTGCTCGGGAGCGCGCACGAGATCAATATGCAGCCCGGCCAGGGGCAGAGAAACCGCGGTTTCGAGATTGTCTCCCAGCGACCCGAAATACGTAGCCAGCATGATCTTCAGCTCGGGCGCGGCTTTCGACAGCTGGCCATAGGCGAATTCGAACGCAGCTCGTTCGTTCGGGTTCAGATCGAGGACAAGCGCTGGCTCATCGATCTGCACCCAGTCGGCTCCCGACAGCTTCAGCTTCTGCAGGACTTGCTCGTAAACGGGCAGCAGCCGCGGTAGGAGCGCGATGGGACCGAACCCCTCGGCAGGCGATTTCGCCAGCTTGAGGAAGGTGATGGGTCCAAGGATGACTGGGCGTGTGTGAATGCCGAGAGCTTTAGCCTCGAGGAAGTAATCGACCGGCTTCGATGACGAGAGGGCGAACGTCTGATCATCATCGAGTTCCGGCACAATGTAGTGGTAGTTGGTGTCAAACCACTTGGTCATTTCCATCGCGGTTACACCAGGTCCATGAGCCTCCTCCTGGTGACCAGCGTGTCCACAATCCTCCGTCTGACCCTGGTTGCCGCGCGCCATTGCGAAGTAGATGTCAAGTGGGACCTCGCCGCTATTCCAGCCGTAACGGGATGGAACGGCCCCGACCATGGCTGCGGTGTCGAGCACATGGTCGTAAAGCGAGAAGTCGTTCGACGGGATTTTCGACACGCCGCGATCGCGCTGCTCTTCCCAGCTAGCGGCACGGAGCGCCTTCGACGTCGTGAGAAGGTCGCCAGCGGACGATGTTCCGGACCAGTAGCTTTCAAGCGCGAATTTCAGTTCTCGCCGACGACCGAAGCGCGGCACGCCGAGCGTTGCTACAGGAATTTCCTGAGAGTCAGTCATGTCATACCCCGATGGTTGGGGCGCCGATGACAAGGAAGGCGCTAGCAGACCGGCACGAACGCCGGCTTGCAGCGGCCACCGAGACACCCCGCCCATGGACGTAATCCGCCGTGGCAGGTCTCCTGGCTCGCGGGGTCATAGCCTCTACCCGTCTTCCTGAGGGTATTCGCCTCAGTGACATGAGTGGGGTTGGCTCGCCGCTAACAGTTGCGGGGGCAGCGCCGGCATTGCACCGGCTTCCCTCTTAGCTCCGCTGCGGCAGCGCCGCACGCGAGAACCACGACACGCAGACAATCACAGCAGTCCGCTCTTTTGTCAATGACGCATAACGAAATGTTTATGTCGTTATGTGATTTCGCTTTTACGCTTGTCTAACATTGTGAAATATTCAGTCGCCCATTGGCGGCGCTGCTCCGCTGCCACCATAGTCCAACTAATGGATCCCTGTCGGGCTGCGACATCCCTCGCAGGTCGCCGATGAAGGATTTCGGACAAGACTTCAAGCGCGTGACAACGTCATTAGAATGCAGAAGATCGCATTGGTGGCGATGTTTAACGATGCGGCCGCAAGCCGTGCGTGCGTGGTAGAAGCGGTTTTCTCGGAGTGAGCGCCAAACCGTGGTCCGAGGGGAATTGGCACGCCAGTCGTCATCACGGGTGACTAGGCAATCGTGATGACTCCGCTCGGCGGCAAGAGACCACACTGACGGAGCCTGGCTCAAGGGTCTGATGCAAAGCCCGACTGTGGTCCCGATAAGCCGCTTAAGCCGCATTCAGGCGGTCAGGATAAGTATCTCTCTCTCCAAGCGCTCGGCATTGAGGGATGCGCAAATGCAGGCAAAGCTCGCGTGCTTCATATTCTGCATCATACGATCGGCAGGACCCAGTTTTTATCCAGTGCACGCGTCAGCGCGGTGTGCAATTCTGGCTCGGTCCGATACGAAGGCATTTGGGCCTCGCTGATCCAGCCCAAGCCAACATAGTGGAAGTGATCCGCAGGGACCGTAACCCGGCTGCTGTCCAGTTGCCGAACGAAGTCCGCTGACCAATGGTGGATCGTATACGCTTCAAGTTTGTCCATCATCCTCCGCCAGCGTTGGATGCGTTCTTCGCGCGGCATGCTGGCCGCTCTTGAGATCGCGGTAGCTATCTCGTCGGAGAGCCTCGGATTTACCAGCAGGGCGTCCTCGCCGAAGTCTTCGGCCGCGCCGGCAAACTTCGATAACACCAGAACGCCAGGGTCCATCGGATCTTGTGCAGCAATGTATTCTTTCGCCACAAGATTCATGCCATCGCGCAACGGCGTCACAACGCAAACACGCGCGGCTCTGTAAAGACCCGCTATCTCAGCTTGGGTGAACGACCTGTTCTCATAGATAATCGGCATCCACTCGTCCGTGCCATGCCGGTTGTTGACTTGATTGACGAGTCTTTCGACGTCGCGCCGATATTCGCTGTACGCTTGGATGTCGCCACGTGAGGGAGTTGCGATTTGCAAGAGCGAGACACGTTGCGGCTCGACTGCCAGCAGATCGAAAGCTTTAATCCGATTGTCGATGCCCTTGGTGTAGTCGAGCCGATCGACGCCGATAACTAGCTTTGCTCCGCCAAGTTTCAACTGCGAAATGTAGGCTTTCTGCGCCTCAAGCGAATCTGCGGCACACTGTTCGAATTGCTTCGGATCGATACCTATAGGAAAATTTTGGCATTGCGTCTGGCCATGGTCCGAGAAAACGACCCCGTTCTTGCTCTCCAGCCCCAAATGAGATTGGACACAGGCGAGGAAATTGCTCACATCACGGTCGGTCTGGAAACCGAGCAGATCATACTCGAGCATACATTTCATTAGCTCGCCAGAATTGGGCACGCGCTCCATCATGTCAGACTCGGGCCATGGCGTATGCAGGAAATGGCCGATCGGCCGGTCAATGCCGAGTCTGTGCAAATCAGCGCCGAGCGGCAGGAAATGGTAGTCATGAACCCAGTAGACTGCGTTATCTCCCAATTCGGACACCGCGCGCGCCATGAAGGCATTGACGTCGCGATAACTTTTATAATCCTCTTCCGAGCCTGAGATCCGGTCCGGCAGCGAGTGGAGCGCCGGCCACAATATTGAATTTGCAAAACCTTGATAGAGAATAGTCCGCTGCCGGCCCATCGAGCCACCCGATTTGACCTTTGCCACGCTGCACGAGGGGCACCTGTTGCTTATCCCCGTCGCCCAGATGCTCGGAAAAACCTACCCAGACCGCGCCGGAACGCTCCACGACGCACTCCAGGGCCGCCGAAAGCCCGCCTGTCTTGGGCTGATCAGAATTGACAGTCGCACCGCGGTTGGAAATTGCGATAAGACTCCTATGTGGCTGCTGGGCCGCCGTGTTGAAGCGCTGGTCTGCGGCTGAGACAACAGGACGGGACGGGCCAACTTCGGCTTGTTGTTCTCGCTCCTGTGGCAAGTCTCTCAGGGGTTGTTCAAAAGCGATTAGTTCGTGAACAGCCCCAGTTTGCCATGTGAGGTTCCGGCGCGGCGAGTTGGCGTTGTTCAATGCGTCCATTTCATGCCTCCGTTGAATATTCCCCATGATGGGAGCAACTGGCATTCCCAGATTGGCACACCCCCTGCTGACGAGAATCTGACGAGCGTCAGAGCAAATGGCGACCGATTGTCGCGTTTCGGCTTCGGCGCCCTCAAGAACCGGCTTATCGCGAAAATAGCTGGCGACCCGATCGAGCGGACCGTGCTTGCCGCATTGTTGGATTGTTCGGATAAGAGATACACCCAGTAGATGCCAGCACCTGTTGAAATGGACTGAAACTATGTCGCTGCCGCCAAGGCTGCCGGGCCCCGTGATGCGATCCTGCGTCTGCCGAAGAGTTTTGACACGGAGATCGGAGAGGGCGGGATAGTCCCTTTCCGCCCGTCAGGGTCCGTTTTTATCGCAATCCCTTCCTCGTTGCCCTCGACGATCCCAAAATCGTGGAAGCCAGACCGCGATGCCTAGGTTCGGATGTGTGAAATACCAGCTAGGCGAGCACTTCCTAATATCCGCGGAATGCCGGGCTTCATATCCGGCGCCTCGTCGAGATGACGAAGATGAAGCCTTGCTGCCAATTCCGCTGGTCCCAGACCAATGGCTAACCAGTCTGCCCGCATTCGGCATCGTGGGACGTGATCGCAAGTCAAGTGCTCCGACGGACGCCGCGAGTTCTCCGTTACCTCAGGAACCTTACTGGCCTTCCCCAAGCTGAGCTTCTGGAAAATGCCGGTGGCGATCTCGATGACGGTGAATGCCGTCAAGGCATGCCCGCCTTGCACCCCCTTCCAGCGAGCTTCACGGCAGCAGCATCGGTCAGTTCTCCGAAGCGAATGGCTGTCGTTATCAGCGAGCTTTGACACAGTTCCGCCACTGCGATGATCGCGTCGGTTGGGCAGCTGGTTAGTTGCCCGCGCATCTACAGCAACCCAGCCCGTTCCGCCTCGCGGCGCAAATTCTGCCTTGGCCTGGGGCCGATCTGCTGGATCACCAATCCGGCCGCCAGTGAGCCAAGGTCGCCGCAGGTCTGCAGGTCGCGGCCTTGCGTGTAGCCATGCAGGAACCCGGCGGCATAGAGATCGCCGGCACCTGTCGTGTCGACCAGTTCCTTGATCGCGGTCGCCTTGATGACCACGGTCTCGTCGCCGCGCACGATGACCGAGCCCTTTTCCGAGCGGGTGACGGCGGCGATCCGGCAATCCTTGCGGATCTGCGCCAGCGCTTCGTCGAACGACGATGTCTGGTAGAGCGACTTGATCTCGTGGCTGTTGGCAAAGACGATATCGACCGTGCCCGAACGCATCAGGTCGAGGAACTCGTCTCGGTAGCGGTCGACGCAGAACGAATCCGACAGTGTCATGGAGACTTCGCGGCCCGCCGCGTGCGCCAGCTTGGCCGTCTGCCGGATCGCTTCCTTGGCGCGCGGCGGATCCCACAGATAGCCTTCGAAATAGGTGACCTTGGCACCGGACGCCTTGTCGGCCTCGACATCCTCAGGGCCAAGCTCGACGCAGGCGCCGAGATAGGTGTTCATCGAGCGCTCGCCGTCGGGGGTGACGAAGATCATCGAGCGCGCTGTCGGCGGCTCGCCCTTGAGCGGCCTGGTGTCGAAGGCGACACCCTGCGCATGGATGTCGTGGGCGTAGATTTCGCCGAGCGCATCGCTGGAGACCTTGCCGAAGAAGGCGGCGCGGCCGCCGAAGCTGGCGACGCCGGCCGCCGTGTTGCCGGCGCTGCCGCCGGAGGCTTCGATCGCCGGGCCCATGCGGCTGTAGAGCAGTTCGGCGCGCTCTGTATCGATGAGGTTCATCGCGCCCTTGATGATGCCGTTGGTGTCGAGGAATTCCTCGTCGCACTGGGCGATGATGTCGACAATGGCATTGCCGATGCAAAGCACGTCATAATCCGGCATCAAAATCTCCGCCAAAAAACCCGAGCCGGCTTCTCGCCACCTGCCAGGCGCGGGTCCGCCCGGTGGGAATGGGCTTTCCGCTTGCCAATCCGTTCGCCGGCGGCTCTCACGGGGCGGCGAGTCCTGCCTCGCGACGCAATTCGTCCGCCCTGTCTGTCTTCTCCCAGGTGAAATCAGGCTCTTCACGGCCGAAATGGCCATAGGTGGCTGTATTGCGGTATATAGGGCGCAAGAGATCAAGCATCTTGATAATGCCTTTCGGTCTGAGATCGAACAACTCAAGAATGAGGCGCTCGATCCTGCTTTCCTCAACCCTGGCTGTCCCGAACGTGTTGACCATGACGGAAACCGGACTGGCCACGCCGATTGCGTAAGCAAGCTGCACCTCGCACACGTCCGCAAGTCCGCTGGCGACGATGTTCTTTGCGACATAGCGGGCCGCATAGGCAGCCGAGCGGTCAACCTTGGACGGGTCCTTGCCCGAGAAGGCGCCGCCGCCATGACGACCCATCCCGCCATAGGAATCGACGATGATCTTGCGTCCAGTGAGACCGCAGTCGCCGCGCGGCCCGCCGACTACGAACCGCCCCGTCGGGTTGACCAGAATTCTGATGCCTTCCGTCTCCAGGTGGGTCGGCAGGACAGGCTTTATGATTTCCTCAATGACGCCCTCGCGGACAGTCTCTTGCGAGACCTGCTCGTCATGTTGCGTCGACACGACGATCGTATCCAGGGCGACCGGGCGCAACCGCTCATAGCGCACTGAGACTTGGGACTTCATGTCAGGACGCAACCAGCCAAGCTGTGCCTTCCGGACATACGCCTGCCGTTTCGTCAAGCGATGAGCGAGCTGGATCGGCAAAGGCATCAGGGTATCGGTTTCGCGGCATGCGTAGCCGAACATGAGGCCCTGATCTCCCGCTCCCTGCTGGAGGTCTTGCCCTCTTCCCTCGTCAACGCCTTGGCTGATGTCGGGCGACTGCTCGGTGAG
Source organism: Mesorhizobium sp. M1409 (assembly GCF_040317535.1). Classification (NCBI taxonomy): domain Bacteria; kingdom Pseudomonadati; phylum Pseudomonadota; class Alphaproteobacteria; order Hyphomicrobiales; family Phyllobacteriaceae; genus Mesorhizobium; species Mesorhizobium sp. M1409. Next base: position 70,217 of record NZ_JAMYKV010000024.1, on the reverse strand, counting down.
GGCATGGACGACGGAGCAACGCCGGCCGTCGAAGCCGACGGCCTCGTCGTCGTACCCAATGTCGAGAATCGTATCGCGCGCAACTTGGCTGTAATCCACCTGGGCATCGCTGGTAATCTCGCCAGCCAGAACGACTATCCCTGATTTTACCAACGCTTCACAGGCGACGCGCGCCTTGGGATCTGTGCGGAGGATGGCGTCGAGGATGGCATCCGAGATGTTGTCGGCCAACTTATCCGGGTGCCCCGCGCCAACCGATTCGGAAGAGAACACGAACTGCCTAGCCATGAATACCTCGCTTCGGGTGTTGGATGTGGTATGGGCATTTTGCTTGGCCCACCTTACTTGTCGGAGATGCCCGGGACCTCGAACGCAGCGCACAAGTCGGCAACGTCTCTTCGCACGCAGGCATGGAGATCTTCGTCGTCTGGCCGCTGGAGGACGGAGTCAATGAAGCCAGCAATTTGCTCCATTTCCACATCGCGCATGCCCATTGACGTCACTGCTGGTGCCCCCAGGCGAATTCCGCTTGTGACCGCCGGATCCCGCGGGTCGCCAGGCACCATATTGAAGTTTGTGATGATTCCTGCCTTTGCTAGTCGCTCGGCATAGGCCTTGCCCGATAGTGGCCGATTGCGAAGATCAAGGATCAGCATGTGATTGTCCGTCCCCCCGGTCACCAGGTCATGACCTCGCTCAAGCAGTGCATGTGCCAGAGCCTTGGCGTTCTTGACCGTCTGTTGGCCGTAGCTTCGGAAGGACGGGTTCGCGGCTTCGTGCAAGGCAACCGCTAGCGCAGCGATGGCATTCATGTGAGGCCCGCCTTGCAGGTGAGGGAAGACCGCCCGGTCTATTCGTCTGGCGAGATTGTATTTGCTCTTTGTATGATACAGGGCCTGATAGCGATCTTCGTTCCTTGACAAAATGAAGCCACCGCGGGGACCGCGGATCGACTTGTGGGACGTGCTGCTGACCACGTCGCAATGGCCCACGGGATTCGGGTGCGCTCCCGCGGCAATCAGGCCGCTGATGTGCGCAATGTCGGCTACGAGATAGGAGTTCGCTTCCAGGGCAATTTCTGCCATTGCCGCGTAGTCAAAGACACGCGGGTAAGCAGTTCCGCCGACCCAAATGAGCCGCGGCCGTTCCCGCTTGGCTGTCTCGCGCAAGCGGTCATAGTCAATCTGCTGTGTCGTTTCATCCAACCCATAGGGCACGCGTTGATAGTCAGTACCGGAAAAGTTGATGGCCCAACCATGAGTCAGATGGCCCCCTTCCGGAAGGGGCAAGCCCATGACTATGTCACCGGGACTCAAAAGCGCACGATAGACAGCCTGGTTGGCCGGCGAGCCGGAATAAGGCTGGACGTTGGCATGCTCGCTGCCAAATAGTGTTTTCAGGCGCTCAATGGCTAGATTCTCAAGCTCATCAACGATCTCGTTTCCAGCGTAGTAGCGCGCACCGGGGTACCCCTCGGCGTACTTGTTCGTGAAAATCGAGCCGTTCGCTTCCAGCACGGCCGAGGACGCAAAGTTCTCTGAGGCGATGAGCTTGAGGGTCGTCCGCTCCTGCCGCTCCTGTCTCAGAAGCAGCTCGTGAACGCGGCAATCAACCGCGGCCAAGGAAGACCGCCCGTGGGTGTCGGGCTGTGCGATCGCACCGTCTGCGGAGTTGTCCATGGTAGCTTCGCGCTCCAATTGGATTGACCTATTTCACGATCAAGCACGCGGTCCCCTTCGGCCGCGTGTCTCGTACCGCTTCGAGCCGCTGCAGGTCCTGTTTATGATAGCCGTCGCGATGGGGCAGGAGATCCACCAATAATTGAACCAGCCCGCCGTCGTTGGATCCTGCGTTGAGATGGTACGAGCGCCACGGAGGCTGTTCGTTGCAGCAAAGAAAGTCGGCTCTGGCGAGCAGCCGGACGTGTCGCGCAACCCGCTCTCGACACACGCCCAGAATCTCCGCTAGCTCGCAGACAGTTAGGTCCGCATGCGCACAAAGGCCCAGGATTCGAAGGCGGTCTGGATGCGCTGCCATGCGTAGGCGACTAACCAGTGTCATCATGGCTCAGGACCAAGTCCTGCCGAATTTCTCATTTCGCGTTCTCCACAGAAGCTGCAGATTTCGAAGGTTGTCCAACGACCGGACAAATCTCGGTGGCCGTGACGACCGTCGATATCCTGTGTCGAACAGACAAATGGGCGCTCTTCTTGCCTTTAGCCGAAATTGCAAGCAGTTCGGCGAGTCGAAGATAAGCGGGGCCACGGTTTGGAACCACTGACCTCAGACGTTGCAATAAGCCTACCATTCACAGCGAGCCGGAGTTGCTAAGAGTCTATGAATTTCCTTGAAGGATCTGTTGCAACGTTTGCCCAGCCTGGCCTGCTCCCGGTTTGCAGCGGTCATGGTCAGGCGATCCATCGCCTCTGCGAGCACGATCAGGAATTTGCCCTGCATCGCATCGATGATCAGCTCCTGAAGGCCGGGACGCAACAGCGACGCGCCGCAGATCGCGCGGTGGGTATTGCTGTCGACGACTGTCCAGCCTTGCTTTTCAGCACGCAAGCAGCAGAGCTGCAACTGATCCTCGATCGAGGCGTCTCGGTGATTGTCAGTTGAGTAGCGAGCGCCAAGCGCGACCTTCATGAGGCGGCCCCTTACTCCGGGACGCGGTCTCGCGTTTGGCTATCCGTTTCGGCCTGAACGAAATCCCGTGCGGCCTGTCGCGCCAGCAGCCGGACCAGATTGACGAAGCGTCGATCGGGCTTCGGCGACGCAGGCACAGCCGATTCGTGGGCCGCTCCGGCGACCACACGAGCTTTTCGGCTGTTGCACGTTTCGGTCGCGCTATGATCGCGTTCCTGTCCTGACGCGAAATACTCCGTTTCGCGACAATGATGCCAAGTCACAGTGCTTCGACAAGATGGAAATTCTTGTGATCAATAACGCGCGTCGCGCAGGAGCCAGTGCTGGCCGATGACGGGGCACCTTGTGCTCCGAAGAAGCCATGGCTATATATCCGGATAGAGAACGGAGGCACGCGATGGGCAACACTGCACAGAAGAGAGCGATCGAGAATTATCGCTCTCGCCTGGCTGAGCGCGGCATCGCGCGGTTCGAGATCCAGGCGTTCGACGCAGACCGCGATCTACTGCGAACTCTTGCCCGAAAATTAACGGAGAGCGGGCCGGATGCCCGACAGCTTCGTCGGACCATACAGCAAGCGGTGGCGGGTGAGCCACCGAAAGCGGGCAGCATTCTCGCCGCGTTGCGTCGCTCGCCTCTGGTTGGCTCCAGTCTCGACCTCAGCCGGCCGCGCGAAGAGGGGCGCAAGATCGACCTGTGACGCGCTACCTTCTTCATACCAATATCATCAGCAACGTCATAAAGCCGGAGCCTTCGGGCTCGTTGCTGGCCTGGATGGGCGCGCAGAAGGACGAAGACCTCTTCATTGCTTCGCTTACTGTCGCCGAAATTCGCCGAGGCATCCTAGAGAAGCCGAAGGGGAAAAAGCGCAGCAGCCTTGAAACTTGGTTCGAGGGCTCCGAAGGCCCGCCAGCGCTGTTCGCTGGCCGCGTGCTATCGTTCGACGAGAAAGCTGGCCTCGTGTGGGCGCGGCTGATGGCCAACGGCAAAGCCAGAGGCCGTTCGCGGAGCGCCCTAGACACAATCATTGCCGCTATAGCTGAAGCCAACGAGTGTGTCGTAGTGACTGACAATGAAAAGGACTTCGAGGACGTTCAGATAATCAACCCGCTCCGTAGCTCTGGAAGCCAAGCGGGTGATGATAGCTCCAACGGTCCGGCCGATTTAATTTGAGGATTTCAGCGGCACGGAGTCCGAACGTCTCGTGTTCGCCTACCTCTAGCGATGGCTGGATTGATCTTGCTTAGTTCGGCCAGGGACGTCTCTTCCAGTTCCGCTTTAATGCCATCCCGGTTCATCTAGTCAGCTCGATCTACCAACAGTTCGCACGCACGAGCGCCGCGGACAAGGCGCGATCGCAGGGACTGCGCGATACGCGTGTCGAGCTCGTCCATCTTACACTCGATCTTGTCTTCGAAGGCCTCTCGCCAAACGCCACTGTAGTCGATCCCGCGTGCGGCTCGGGGGCCTTCTCATCGAGGCTTTCTCGCGACTGGTCTGGCGCGCTACCAATAGCAAGTTCGCCCGCCGGGTACTCGTCGGTCTGTACTCTCTGGGCGTCCACATCAACTGCGGAGCTCTTGGCATCGCCGTGTTCTGCCTTTGGCTGGCAGCTCTCGAGCTCGACGAGCAGCCGATCAGCGACACCCGCGACCTCAAGTTCGACCCGGTTGACTCGATAACTCTATTGGCAGATTCAGTCGGGGAGGATCTGCCCACTCCGATCACAAGCCGATCTGTCGACCCCGTGGTCGGGAATTCTCCATGGACCTTCGTGAAGAAGGAATGCAGCGCCGAAAGCCGAAGCGCTTCCGATACATCGACGCCCCTTCCGAGACGGAGCCCCGATTAGGCATTCCTGCCACTCTATCTAGCCGACCCCCGTGGCCGCGTTGCCGATCGGTGCGCACTGGTCGCCTACATCGCCCCGGCACGTGAAGATCGTCTCTGCTGACGCTCGTTGAGCAATTCAGGCCGCCTCCGGCTGGCGTTTGATCAGCGTCAGCGTCAACCAGCGCGCGGTCAGCGCCGGCTTTTTCGAGCCCTCGATCTCAATCGTCACGCCCAGCGCCGTCTGCACCCAGCCCGACGGCCTGACCTTGATGTCGGCCAGTACGAAACGGGTGCGGATGCGCGATCCGGTTTTCACCGGCGCCAGGAAGCGCAGCGATTCGAAGCCATAGTTGACACCCATCTTGCAGTTTTCGAGCGGCCGCATGGTCTCGAAAGTCATCGCCGACAAAAGCGAAAGCGACAGGAAGCCATGTGCGATGGTGCCGCCGAACGGCGTCTCGCGCTTGGCGCGCTCCGGATCGCAGTGGATGAACTGGTGGTCATCGGTGGACTCGTCGAACTGGTCGATCATCCGCTGCGAGACCACCCGCCACGGCGACAGGCCGACTTCCTTGCCGACGCTGGCCAGAAGCTCGTCGAGACTGATCGGTTCCAAGCTAATGTCCTCCATTTCGAACGTCCGAAGCGCGAGCGGCTTCATTCCGTGAACAGTGTCAGCCCATGCTGCACCGACTGCCGGCCATCCATCGGCAGGATGGCCCCGGTGAGATGACTGCCGTCACAGCTGCACGAATAGAGCGTTCCGCCGGCAATCCCGCACCGATGCGGGCCGATCCGAACATGGCTGCAGACGAGCTGGCTTGTACCTCGGTCGCGGTGCGCGTCCTGCAGGCCACTGAAAACAGCTCGTCTTGCTACCGGTGATCATTCCGCCGGCGCCGCTATGCGGTATTGTCGCAGATTGATAAAATCAATTGTCTGGATAGGAACCATCCGTGTCTCGAATGGTGGAGGAGTAGTCCAGCAGACGGGATGGCTTGTGGTCCTTCTTGAAGCGCGCCGACCTCATTGGCCGCTAGCTGTGAGCCGGCAAGCAGCGCCAGTTCAATGACATTGGGTGTCGACACGGCAAGCGGCATCAGATGCTACTTCATGATGCGGGATGGCGCTTGCTTCAAGAAGCGCTCGCCTGACGTGGAAGCCAGCACCGGATCTGGACTGTCGATATGCGCCCGATATTCGCGCAGCACAGCGGCAACCGCAGCGACGATGATCTCAGCTGTTGCGAGCATGCCAACCTTGGTGCCGGCCACTCTGTTAGCCTGAAGCGCAGCGCGCATCTGATCCGCCACCAGACCGGGTTGCGTAACTTGGATTTCCAAGGCGTCTTCCTGGGTTTGCACCGTCAGCGCGCTGACAGCAAGGCAGGTGCGCACGTCAAGGCAAGCGATCGTCTCGATCTCGCGGGCAATTCCAGCCCCACCGCGGGAATCAGACCCTACAACAACGAGCACATGCGGTTCTCGCCCCAGCGCTATTGTTCTGTCTTTTGATCCATTCTCGCGTGCGCGCTTCTGGGGCGTCGTTCAGCGCAAGGTCGGTGACCACGGCTGCGCTTTCGGCGCCAGCCTCGAAAAACGCCTTCGAGCCGGTCAGGTTGAGGCCGCCGATGGAGACCAATGGGATCGGCGCGACCTGGTGCTTCCACTCGCTGATCCGCTCGAGCCCTTGCGACGCCCATTCATCTTCTTGAGGCTAGTTGGATAGACTGGGCCGAGCGCCACATACTCCGGCTCGGCCACTGGCGCAGTTCGGTGTGATCGTGGATCGAAAGGCCGAGCTTCAATCCGGCGTATTTCATCGTCAGCATCGGCGGCAGCCAAATCCTTTTGACCAAGATGGACGAGTCGCAGCCTTCCTCGATTGCCGTGCGCCAATAGTCGTTGACGCTCACTTGGCAACCATGGACCGCGCAGGCGTCGTTCGCGCAGCGGATTTCCGTCTGCAGTCCTTTCTCGTCCATATCCTTTATCCGGAGCTGCACCAGACTCACGCCGAGCGGCACCAGCCGGTCAATCCCGCCGGCACGTCCACGACTTCATGAGAAGACGGCCCTGCCGATCGTCGGTGGGTAGCGCGGTTCGAGCATTCCCGAGCTGAAAGCTTCACGACCGGCATCGACCGCTTTGCCGAACGCACGCGCCATGCCGACCGGATCGGCCGCCCTCGGGACCGCCGTGTTCAGGAGCACGGCGTCAAACCTGAGCTCCATGACGGTCGCCGCGTACGACGGCCGTCCGAGCCGTGGATCCACAATCAACGGAATGTAGGGGAAATGTCCGCGCATCAACTGGACCTCGGAGCTCAACGCTTCATCGCATTAGAATGAGCGTTCGAAACGCAGGATACCGCCGACACTGCTCTTCTTGTTGGCATTGGTCCAGTTCACTTCGGAAGCTTTCACCTTTCCGACGGCGGAGCCTCCGTAGCGGTCATAGTCGAGTTCAGCCGTAACTGTGAAATCTGGAAGAAGCGCGTAGGCGACGTTCGCAGCGACACCATAGTTCTTGAGCTGATCACCTGAGAGCTGAAGGTTCAACGAAGTTGTCTCGTTGAGCTCGTAAGCGGCGCCAGCCCAGATAGCCCAGTTCCCGCCCCAAATCTTATAGAAGCCGCGACCATGAGCGTCGATCGCGTTCATGGGGTCGTCGTTGAGCTTGCCATTGGAACCGTAGCCGAACATTCCGAACAGCAACAGTTCGTTGGTGACATTGATGTCGACACGGACCTTGGCGGCCACCGATTCGTAGTTGCTATCATAACCAGCAACGCCGGTGATCGCTCCCCAGCCATGTGTGTATTTCAAGCCGCCGACTATGTGCGGAGCGTAGTTGTCGATTGTGCCGACCACGCCTGAGCCTTCTTCGAGCGAAACCACGGCCGAAAAGCCGTTCCCGGCGTCGAAGTAGTACTGGACCACATTGGTATCCAAAGCGCCGTACGGAACCGGCGTCTGGTTGAGTACGTCACCCGCGCCGCCAATAAACATGTCGAAGGCCGACCAGTCCTTACCAACTCGGAGGCCACCAAGCTGAATCCAGGCGAAAGTCAAGATGCTGTCTCCGTTGAAGGCATAGGACCGAGAACTGTCCGAAACCGAAGTGTGGCGGTTACCGAAATTCACGCGGGTTTCGGTGTAGGTCTTCAACGTGCCGAGTTCGGTCTCCTGGCCGGTCCAAGCTTTCAGTGTGAAGCGCGTGTTGTTTTGCCATGTACCCTGATCCTCACCAGTCCTCACATCTGAGGTTCTTGCGTGGTAAAACAATCCGACATCGCCCAAGCCCACGTAGTAGCTAAGATAGCCGCCGATGCGCAGGCAGGTCTCGGTGCCTGAAATATAGACGTAGCTGGAGCCGTAGACGTCGCAGATCTTGAGGTACTCAGTGGGATCAGGCTCGGGGACGATGATCACGGCGCGAGCGTCGGAAGCGGCGATCAGTGCCGCAGTTGAGCCGAGGAGGAGGCTCCCAATGGTCATTGTTGATCTCCGTCTAAATAGTAAAAGGAATCGAGACCGGTAAATGATTTTTGCTAAGCAAACGATTGATAGCGCATCAAGCTGAATTCTAGGAGTGTTGCTGCACCTGTCGTGCTAATACTCAGGAGCTTAGAATGTGACTGAGACTTGTTGTCACATATATTAAGCAGTTATCACTCCCGGACGGTCATACAACATTTTTATACAATCACCCCTTTTCACCTCCGCGGTGGGCCTTACAAAGGGTACTACTGCAAATAACGTACCATCCTGACGACCCAGCTGCGGCTTGAAGCTCAAATGTGCGGGCGGACCTTGGTTCCCGCTTCCGTTCTTTTTGCCTTGCGGATCCACCCAAGCAGGAACGGCAAATCTTTCGGCTACGGCTCGTCTGTTCGCTTCGCGACAGTTTGGCTTAATGGCGACGGCATTGTTTGCTGTGAGCCCCGCCGTTGAGGCATCATGCGGCGGCCACCGCCCGGTACGACGCCGTCACTTTGGCGAGCTGATGGTCGATAACCACGCGCCGCAGCCTTGCACCACTGAATCAGTAGGCGCTAGCCTTGGCAGTGCGGCGGACCTGACGGTCGCGTCGAGCAGGTTCTCGTCCTGAAAGCGGCGCGCCACAGCTAATGCTTCTTGCCAGCAATTCACACAACGAGCTCATCGAGATGGCAGAGATCACTATGGGGCGGCGCTAGCTGGCGAGCAAAGTCTGGTCCCAACACCGTATTGTCTCGTCGGATGCGGCATCTGCGCTCAGAAGAATCTCCCACGCGCAGATGAAGGGAAGGTACGGTGGAACAAAACGGTGCGCGTGAGGGTTGCGGCGGGAACACCACGCTGACCGAGTGCGCTCAGACCATCGCTGTCCAGCCAAGACTGAACGGCGCCCATTGCTAAAAAATTTCGAGCCCAAAGCGGAACGGACTGACATAGCGCAAAGACGCAGGCGAGCGCAGCGGTAAGGTTGGATGTTATCAGCATGGGACGGTGACCGTTGCAGACCACGAAATTTCGAGAGGCCCGGCTGCCTTGGTACACTATCTATCCGGCTGTGTCGGAGTTCTCTGGGGCGGTCGGCGCCGAGGCTTATGAGGAATGGCTCAGGAACCTGCCGGCTGATGATCCGGTGTCACTCTATCTGCACGTTCCGTTCTGCCGATCAGCCTGCTGGTATTGCGGCTTCCCAACCACCATCACCCGCCGTGATGCGCCCATCCTCAACTATCTGGCGGCGCTGCGTGACGAGATCCGTCTGGTTTCGGTGCGAGTGCCGAAGACGTTGCCCGTGAGCGACATACATTTCGGCGGCGGAACGCCGTCTCTCATCGGACCAGCCGAGTTCCTCGCTCTGATGGAGTTCCTGCGATGCCGCTTCGCCATCTCGAAAACAGCTACGGTCGCCATCGAGATCGATCCACGCACGCTCACGCCCGAGATGGCGGAAGGCTTGGGAGCGGCCGGCGTGAACCGCGCGAGCCTGGGCGTACAGAGCTTCGATCCCATTGTTCAAAAAGCGATCAACCGGATCCAGAGCGAGGCCCAGACGTCGGCTGCCGTGGAAATGCTGCGCCGGCATGGAGTAAGCCGCATCAACTTCGACCTCATCTACGGCCTGCCGCGTCAAACGGTGGAGTCGTGCGTCGAAACAGTGAGGGCGGCGGTCGCCATGCGCCCCGACCGGCTTGCCTTGTTCGGCTACTCGCACATCCCATCCCAAATAAAGAATCAGCGCCTCATCGAGGCGGAATTTCTTCCCGACAGCGCTGCCCGCGCTGAACAGTATGCGGCTGTCACCGTGACGCTGATTGCCGCCGGCTACCGACAGATCGGGCTCGACCATTTCGCCTTGCCGGACGACGAGCTCGCGCTGGCACAGGAAACAGGTCGCCTGCGACGTAACTCGTTGGGCTACTCGGCCGATACCTGCAGAACCCTGATCGGTTTCGGCGCGTCGGCTATCGGCCGCATCGGCCAAGGATACGTTCAAAACGAAGTTACACGGGATTCCTACATCCGGCACATCGCAGCTGGCCGACTGGCGACATCGAAGGGCCATCGCCTCACAGACGACGACCGCGTGCGAGCCGCAATTATCGAGCGATTAATGTGCGATTTCGAGGCTGACGTGCCGGCAATCTGTGTCGCCCACGGATCTGATCCGATCCATCTTCGCGATTCGGCTGAGCGCTTGGCCATGCTGGCCAAGGACGGGATAGTGGACTTCGAAAACGGCTTTGTCCGCGTACGGCGGGAGCATCGCTTTGGGATTCGCGCTGTCGCTGCCGCATTCGATGTGTTTAGGGATGGCGTTACGTATATCCCGCAGCAGCTTAATGCGATGCAAAGCACAACATAGTCCGGCATCAATGTCTCCGCTTGGAACCGCCGGCCTACTTGCCACGCCGGCCGGGCGCTGGTCTGGCAAGTGGGCTTTCCGTTTGCCAATGCGTTCGTTCCCGGCCCTCACGGGGCGGCGAGTCCCTGCCGTGAGCGCCTCACCCGCGAGGCTACATGGCGGCCGTGGAGACTACCTCAGCAGCGGCGCCCGATCGGAAACCTTAGCACCTCAGCGCTTTGGCGTGGCTGCTTGAACTCTTCGACGGCAACCGCCTCAATTAGCAGGTCCAAGGCTTCGCGGCCCCTTTGACTCATCGGGTCATCCCCACAAAGGTAGTCATACGCTCGATCTAAATGCACTCGGGCGGCGGAAAAATCGCTTGTCATATCATAGAACCCTCTCTACCCGCCCGCATTGCCGTCTACGAGGTGAAGGTAGTGCAATCGTCAATATATACAGATAAATTTGAATTAAATCGGAGATGATCATGGAGGCCGAGTTCCCTGACCTGATGCCGCCATCGAGCCCGCCGACGACCACTCGCTGGCGCTCGGTCGCTTCATAAATGCCGAGCACCCCGTCCCGCGACCACCTCTGACCTCCCTCCTTCGATGCTAGACGCGTGGAAGACATGGCTGCGCCGCCGCTGCGAGAAAGGCGTGTCCCGTTGCGCGGCGGCTGCATAGTGGGCAGCCAGCGCCGGGAGCTAATCGGCAAAGCCGCGTGTGGTGATTTTGCATAGCGGGCGCAGGCGAATCGCCACGCCCGTCCAGCATGTCCGATGCCGCGTAGGCCGCCAGGATCCCTGAGCGGAGTGCATGCACGATCCCGCGTGATGACAGTGGATCGGCACAGAACAGGCAGTCGCCCGCCGCGACCCAGCGGTCACCGGCGGCGGGATCGATCGTTGCGGTTCCCGCCGCCTTGATCATGCTGGCGGTCTCGATTGCGTTGGGCGGCACGAGCGGCGCGATGGACTGCGTTGCGGCTAAAGCGCGGTACCAATGTCCGGCTTTGCGCAGTTCGCTGCCCAGATCCGGATCGGTGAGGCACGCGCAAGTCGGCGCTGTACCACCAGCCTTCGGGACGCGCCTCGACGACCATGCTGCAATCGCCCGGTGCGCGGTCGAAAAAGCGTGTGTAGGCGGCAAGATGTCCGTGCATGGTGAGCTTGGCGCCGAAACATCGCGCCGGCCTCCAACTGCGACCGGTCGCCCAAACCACGTGCGCGGGCAACGATAGCTTCATCGGCCAGCTTGAGCAGCCAGCCTTGATCGTCGCGCACTGCCGAACCCACGGCCGAGCCAAACCGCGTGTCCACACCTGCCGCCTTGGCCGCCTGCACCATCAGCCGGTCGAATCGCGTCCGGTCGAGCTGCCAGCCGGCACCTTGAGCGGAAAACATGCCGTGCCGCTCGCTGGGAACTTCATTGGCCCACACCGAAACAAGCGCACGATTTTCAACGAAGCCGGCCTCGGCGAACGGCGTCCAGACACCAAGCTGACGCAGCAGCCCATTCGCTACTGCCGGCAGCACCTCTCCCGGCTTTGGCCGATCATGCCTTCCTGCTTCCAGCAACAGCACGCTCCGCGCGGGTGCATCGTTGCCAACGCCAGTCCGGATGTGGTCGCCGCCGAACGTGATCGTCTCAGCGAGCTGGCGGGACAAAATGCCAACCTCAAGATAGCGTTGGCCCGGATCAGCGAGGCGGACTGAGGAAGACTTTAAATTCAAAAGGTGACACGCGGCAATAGTCGCGTGCCGCTGTAGCCCCAGGCTCCGCTTCACCGTCGGGACCGATCGGTCGCACTCTCAGCCTGGGGTTCTTCTCTGCCACCCATCATCGAATTTTGGTGGATTGTCCGTCTCCCGCACCGGTTTGAGCGCGATAGACAAGAATCGCGTTTTCTGTGCCGGCCGGGCTTCAATGACGGGGATGGCGAAAAGCTGAGTGCTCGGGCTTGCGGGCCGAGCTTGTCGGCCGCTCGATGGAAAGGGTCATTTGAGGTGGGGTCTCGGCCGCGTGCAGCTGAAAGACACGCTCGTCCAGTTCCTTGTCCACTTCCGTCAGACGATGATTGAGGCGAAGGTAGTCCGTCCAGGTCGGCGTGCGGAACGTTTCTGTCCAATGCATAGGCTTCTGCAGGTTCCGCTGGAGCGTCCAGTTCCGAGCACCGACGCGGCTGTGTACATGGCGCCGCTGCCGCATGAGGTCGAGGAAGGCCTCGAGATTTCTCTCGGCTATCAGATATTCGATCTTGACCACGATCGGGCCGCTCCTCGGCTTCAAGTTGAGAGAGACAGCTGGGGCATCGAATTCCTCCAAGGGATCGGGCTCGGAGTCGCGGTGCTCTCGAAGAGGAAAGAGAACGCCGGCTGCAGCGACGATCAACAGGGCTCCAGCGGAGCCCTCCAGCGCCCAGGTCAACGAATGGTTTTCGGCCACCGTGCCCCACACCCAGCTGCCGAGCGCGATGCCGCCGTCTATCAAAGCATAGTAGATCGAGATGGTGCGCCCCACGACCCAGCGCGGGCTCGCCAGCTGCACGCTCACACCAACCCCGGACCAGGCGGTCACCCAGCCCGCGCCGCCCAAGGCGAGTGCAATTGCCGCAACGGCAATCGAAGATGTCAGTGCCAGGGAGAGAGAACACGCCGCACAGGCGACGCAGGAGAGCCTCATCAGCCTTTCTTGCGACAAGCTCCGTCTGAACAGGCTGTTGGAGAGGCCGGCGAAAACGGCACCGGTCCCGAAGCCAGCCATGAGCGCGCCATAGGCAAGCGGGCCTCCTCCCAGCTGGTCGCGGACAACCACCGGCAGCAGCGCGAGTATGGCGATGCTCGCCAGGCCAAAGAGGGTTCCGCGCGCGATCGCGGCCTTGATTTCCGATGACATCGCCGTGAAGCGCAGCCCGTCATAGATCGCCGTCCTCATCGACTCGCGTGGAAGAGGGGAAGAACGAACCTTCCACTTGCAGCGCCAAATAGTGGCCAAGGGTACGAAATAGGTGAGCGTGGTCACCGCGAATGCCGCCATAAGGCCAAACGAGGCAACTACAATGCCGCCGAGCGCCGGGCCCACAGTCCGGACGGTATTGAATCCAACAGAAAGCAGGGTGACGGCAGCGGGAACATCTCGTCGATCCACAATATCGCCAACCGACGCTTGCCAGGCCGGATCATTGAGAGCACCGCCGCTTGCGATCAAGAAGCTGAAGCCGAGGATCATCCACGGACTGACAAAGCCCAGCGCCAGCGATGCGGTCAGCATCGCGGAGGCAGTCACCATAAGGCACCGACCGGCGAACATGACCCGGCGCCGGCTGAAATTGTCAGCGAGAGCCCCGGCGAAGACAGACAAGACGAAGGCGGGCAGGTTCGATGAAGCCTGAACCAACGCAACCATCAGATCGGAAGTCGAGATCGTTGCCATCAGCCAGCTGATGGCGACAGTCTGCATCAACCAGCCGAGGCTTGAAACCTGCGTGGCGAGCCAGATCGAGCGAAAGGTGGGCTGCAGAAGTGGCCCAAAGGTCGTTGGTGCAGCCAAATCTTCGTTTGATCCAGCCACCCTACTCATTTTGCGAACCTTTTCTTTCCGTTATTGTCGCTTCCCATGTAATCTAGGCTGAACCGTGGCGGCTTAAGAATAGATGGCCCATTTGCCTACGACGAATGTGGCCACAGTTCCTCCTGACCAGTTGTCAGGCGGCCGGGACGCAGACATGGGCCGGCTCACTCGCCTTCAACGACATCTTGGTGAGCCGGGATTCACATGTCATTTGAGGCATCATGCTCGATCGACGCGCGGCCGAGCGATTTTTCGCGAAACGTTACCCTGTTCTTTTGTTGGAAACTCACTCATCAGCGGCGTTCGATGCTGAGTGTGGCTTCCGAAAAGTGAGGACGCTTGCAGATCTTTGACAGGATCAGTTCCCTGATAGATGCAGACGATTGCCAGGCCGCGATCGAAGACGCGCGCGCCCTGCTCCTTCAGTTCGGACAAAAGTCTGATGCGCTCACACATGCGATCGACGAGTTTCTGCTCGACCTGATGACATTGGCTTTCATCGTCGAATGTTACGGACGCGGCTTTGAACTTTTGGCGCGAACGCTTGCCCGTAGAAGGCTGGCGAAGGTCAGACTGTTGTCGGGAGGGGTCGGCCGGGCAGAACGGGTTCCAAAGCCTGATGGCTGAACCGGCGATCGAGCCGCGTTCCATTAACGACGTGGCGACCGCCAAAAAAAGGGCATCGGAAAACCGAGGCCCTTTAGGTGTAAAGTCAAAACCTTCAGAGGGGAACAGCTGATACCATGGAATGGGAGGAAACCATCGCGTGCATCAGCTGTAAGCTTAATGGCTAAAAGTTGTGCAATGCGCAAACACATTTTGTGCAATGCAGCTATGCAGTAACGCAAAGCCTCAAGTTGCAAGATCGATTTTGGAAATGTTTGCTGCTCGTACGGTGATGGGCGAGATCCTTAAGCGTATGTACGGCGGCATGATGGACGCTTGCAAGCAGCCAGACAAGATTATCGCGAAGCTAAAATAAGAGGTTCGATCCAATCGGCGATGCTCAATACCCGCGCCATTCTGGTTCAGCCGGGCGTTACATCGCCTCGCCAAGTTGAGGATGTATTGGTCGCGAGCAGCCGTGCGCCAATTTGGAACCCACGACCATATGCAACGATTGGGGACTGTCCGAAGAAGGCCGAGAACGGTTGAAAGTGCGCTAGATGGAGATATTCTGAATTGGAACGGGGGCCTGGTTCATCGCCAAAGCGAGACATGGATGAAAAGCAGATCGCGCCCAACGCCTGATCCAACCATTGCAACGGAAGTCCCCTGGTCGGAAAGCCTAACCGCATATGATGACAAGCATTTCGAGCTCTATTTGAAGCTCATGGACGCTTGCGCCGACAGTGCCAGCGAAGAGGAGATGGCGCTGGATGTACTGGGTATCGATCCGGTCAAAGAGCCAATCCGCGCCCGTAAGGCCCTTCGCAGTCACCTCAAACGGGTGCTCTGGTTTATGCATGAGGGCCATAAGGAACTGCTTCCAAGCCGGCCGCCTCAATAACTGCGGCGCCGAACAAGGTTGCCCGAGAGATCAGGTGGCGCCCTCGGGGGATGCGAGGACACTTGAAAGCCGCAATCGGGTTATCATCTCCATACTGCGTGATCTCTCGGTGTACTACGGTCCCGACTTTACGGATGTCACCCCCGTCGGCCTGGGGCACCCCTTCAAGGTGACATTCACGTCGGCCCCGGATTTGTCTGGCACCTACGAGAACGTTGCAGGGAGCGGCTCGGTAAGCGGCTTTGAACGACCCGGTCAACTCGTAATGACCTACTCCGGAGCAGATGGGATGTCCCATGGAGTTGCCATTCTCCAAGACATTCAGACCCACCTTTCTTCCAACAACGTCGAGCATGATTACGTGGGAGCCGTTTTGGTCCACGCTTGCTATAAGGCGGACACCCAGCAGTGCGATGCCGCCAAATCACGCAATATAAATTCTGCAGGGCGATTTTGTCGAAAAACAGGGAACCCGACAAGGATCCTTCCCTCAAGGGTTACTCGACGAACCATGTTCGGCTTTTCAGAACGATCTGAAGCTGAAACTTAGCCCGACGGCACAGCTTTAGGCACGAAGGCGCTCACCAGGGTCGCAGCTCAAAGAGAACGGCGCCCTTCGCCGGGGGGCCGTCCGTTCCGCATCCCGCCTGACGGCGGCGCGTTGCTGATGCTCCTACGGCCGCCCTGTTGAGCCGGTCTCAGGGCCACGGTCTTTCTCCTGCACCGATCTGACTTGGTCCCGCTGGCGGGCATTTAGGTGCTTCCGTTTTGTACGCTCTTCTTTCTTGGGCCGCTTCGCGGCACGGCTGCGCCGACATGGATGTGCCTAGCGGCACCTCTCCTATGTAGCGGGAAGAGAGGCGCGCGGCCCTCTCTCCCCAGCAAGCCGCCGCGGGCGGGTTCCCCCATCTTCCTCCGCTTCGCTAGGTGCAGACCGGGGAGACCCCTCCGCCCCCGGGACTTGCCCCCCCCCTAGCTCCCCGCTACTCGCCGCGAGGCAGGGGTTCAGGGGACCTGAACCCATCAGGTCAATCCCTGAAATCAACACGAGCAAGTCCATGAATACCGCAGTTATCACTATCCCGCCCGCAGGTAGGGCCGAACTGGCCGCCAGCATCGAGGCCCATGGCCTCATCCATAACCTTTTGACCCGCAAGGCCCCGAAGGGAGCCAAGTTCGAAGTCGTCGCCGGAGGGCGGCGACTGGGGGCGTTGCGGTTGCTGCTGGACGAGGGCCGCACCTACAGGGCGTGGCTGTGACCAAGGATTATCCGGTCAACCGCTGGCTTGAAGACATTACGGCAGTTGCCGGCCATTATGCGTTTCTCCCTGAAGTCGACCTGCCAGATTTACTCAACGGCTTAGGCTACCGAAGCCTGGGGATGAGGATCTGGAGGGCATTGCCCAAACAGCGCGAGAGCACTGGGGAATCGGATTGCGACCGACCCCAACGTAGTTGCTCTGCTGGAGCAGATCGGCGTCGTCGTGGCGAGCGAACCAATGGAAACCACACAGTTGGATGGGCTAAGCAGGTGGGGATCTGATCGTCGCCCACACGTACTTCTAGCGCAGTCATTCGCGCGAAGACAATTTGATGCCGCGCACGAGTTGGCCCACCTCTTGCTGCACCGTGCAGTGTCCGAGGATGAGCTTGTCGAGAACTTCAAGCTGATCCAAGACCAAGCTCATCGGTTCGCTTCAGCGTTGCTTCTGCCGGCGAGTCAGTTCTCGGCTGAGGTCACTAGTGCCTCGCTTTGGGAGCTGAGAAGGTTCGCTGGCGCGTGTCCATCAAGGCTCAGATCATGCGCCTCCAACGCCTCTGCATTGTCGATGCCGAGGGAGCGACCCGCCTTTATCGTAGCTACAGCGCCAAGGGCTACTCAGGATCCGAGCCCTACGATGACGTTTGGCCGCTGCAGCAACCTACGTTACTGGCTGATGTATTTCGGACCGTGGTGGATGACGGGGGCTGTCCAAGGAAGAGCTTCGGCACGATCTGCCGTTGTTCGCTCATGATGTTGAGAGCTTGGCTGCACTTCCTCCGGGCTGGCTCTCGCAAGAGCCTGCTCGCGTCGTGAAGCTGAAGCTCGTGGCGCCGACCCGCGGTGAGGGGCCGTCCGGCCAGCTCGGCGAGGTCATACCAATGTCGCGCCGACAATAAGCGACGTCCGCCAAGAAATATGCCGCAAGCGAAACAGCGGTGGTGTGCTTACATATGGGCAAGCTGCCGTTGAGATAACCGTCTGCCTGTGCCTAGGCTGCCCTATAGCCGACAGGGAAAATGCGCTGGTGTTTCTTCTTGTAGATGCAGTAAGTGAGCAGATCGTAGGTGTTTGAGAAGCTGTGCAACCAGAATACATGGGGTTCGCCGTTCGCATCATAAAAGATGCTTTCGCCTTCGCCTACTGGACCCCGTTTGCGGTTCGTTGCGTGATCGCAGATCGCGGAATAGGCAACTGTGGTGGTGATTCCGGGAAAGTGCTCAGCTAAAGCTATCGATCTTGGAAAATATGCCACATTGTCATTCCCCGCCTTCTCGCAAATATCTCTGTGATACGGATGCCGACTGACAACGCCGAAGGCAGGAAACTCCGGGTCGCGTTCACAAACCATTTGCCAAAGTGTTGTTGTAAGTGTGTTCCCATAGCGCTTGCGAAGCTGCTCGATACTCTTCCATTCCAATGAGCAGTCCAGCGCTTCCGGTCGAAACCTTCCTCCGAGAAACAAGAGATGGCGTCCGCCATAGTTAGCTTCTGCTTCCATTGCCTGATGGAATGTTGGGTTCAGCGTGGACTCGTTGTCGCCCAGAAGCAGGGAGCGATGCCACGGTAGAAGGTCATGTGTAATTTCATGTGCGATGAGGAAGCGTCGCTTTAGCTCGGCTACCTCGTCATCGATGAAGATTCTTTTGTCGCCTTCCTTCAACATTAGGATACCACGAAGGCCATATTGCTGGACTACATCGACCATGCGCTTAGCCGTGCTGGTGATCTCGTTCCCAGCCATTCGCGCCCTGTGGGCGATCTCATCTAATAGGCTCAAGTTCGCCTTGCTATAATAGGTAAGGTCAAGCTTTTGCAGCGCGCGCACCTGCTCGAGCCTTAATGGGGGCTCTGGATTGCCGAGATCACGTAGCAAACGTGATATGTGCTCATGGATATCTCGGCGCTCAAAGTTCCCGATTATCGGCTCAATCGCAGACATGGTCATCCATTCTTCTTATCGATTGACGCCAGTACCTTAACGAAATCGTTGAGGTCGCGCCTTTCAGCCTGGCTTAGTTTCGATAGGTCGTCTGAACTCGCAGCAAAACGATGCACCGCTTCGGTGAGATTGTCATTCTGCGCGGACGCCGCCGCAGTCAGCAGTCCTACAGCACGTGCTGAAACCCCAATAAACTCGGCTAGCTGATGAACGGTACGCGGGCCTGGAACATAGTTGGGATCCTTCTCCACCTGCTCCAATTCCGCCGCATCAACACGAATTTTGGCAGCCAACTGCGCAATGCTTAAACCGTCCTTGCGTCGAAGCTGATGCACCAACTTAAACAACACAGCAGATTTCTGTTCGGGGGCAGCCGAATTAGGCTGCCCCGCAGTTGCTTGATGACGAGACTTCTCCTGCATAAGACGCTCAAGCGGAGCTGCGTCGCGGAGCGGGAGCCCCACGTCGCAATCGACATCCGGATCATGTTCGATATGGCTGCGCAGCCAATCGGCAGTGAAATGTAATTTCATGGTCGACTCCTCTTGTTAGTGTTGCACGGATAGGAAAGTCGCAGCATCCCTGCTGGAAAGCTCGAAGTATCTAAGTCCTTTATGTACTCCTTCGCTATCCGTTCCGAAATCCGTCATTCCGATCGCATCCCGGTAGAAAACTTCTGCGCCACGAAGTGAATGCAGACCAATTCGGCCACCAAATTCCTCTTCTAGGCTCAAGCTGACGGCCGTACCGATGAGCACACGGCCCGCGCCCTTGTAAGTCGGGTCAGCAACCAACTTTGGTCGGTTCCATGGAGCCGTCGCCAAAAACTCCACGTAGATCAGCGGCGCTCGCTGATGCTCGGGGTGGCGACTGAAGCAATCCTGACCGCCTTTGCGCGTCATCATGATGGCTTGGGTACTGCCACCACATTCAAGCACGAAGAAATCGAACAGGAAGGGGTCGTTCAGCGCAACCAGCGCCTTCTTGCCCCATTCCCAATGGGCGTCTTCAGCATTGACCTCTGCTAACGTCTGAAGGGAAGCCTTAGCCTCCCTCCGACGCAACTCAAAAAGAGGTCGCCAGCGTCCTTCGATATGCGCGAGATTCGTGCTGTCCAAGCCATGATACAGGTGTGCATCTTCGTACAGGCCTGTGGCACGATTTTTGAGAAAGACTCGATCGATCAGCCCTTTCATAGAACCATAAGCTCTACTTTTTCTGATTTATCCGCGCTTTCGACGAACACCTTTTCGCCCCGCGCCAGTCGATCATCGACTGATTTGTAGAGCCGCAGCGCTTGGCGAACGAGTGCGGTTTTAGACAACCCTTTTTCTTCACACATGGTTTCAAGGACGCTCATTTCTGCGTCCGACAAATTAAGCGTCATCGTACGCTTCACAGGCGCTTCTCCCTAACCAGCACTCTCCATGTAGCTATAAAGTCCATACCTGTCAATCAAAAAACAATCATTAATTAGCCAATCAATAGCTAGACATTGGCTAAAAACTCCATATATGATTTGTGCAGAATGAGAAACAAGGAGGGTTCAATGCCTGACGTAACGCACTTTACATATAAGCTGGATGGTCGCGTGATCGCCACCAATGACGCCATAATCTCAGGTCGCGAGGTCCGCACCATCGGCGGGCTCAATCCAGCTAGCGGTTATATTCTCATCCAGATTGCGGACGGGTCGACGCGTTCGATCGGGCTTGAGGAGCCGACCGACCTGCGACAGATGCCGCAGCCTGAGTTCCTTTCATTCGAAGGTGATCGGACCTTCTCCCTCACCGTCAACGAGCGCGGCTGGGAATGGGGGGCGGCCAAACTCTCCGCAGCTGACATCTACCGTTACGCCAGCATCGATGAGGAACTCGAGCTAATCCTGGACAGCGCCGGCGACGCGGTCATTCCCGCTGATGGCGAGGTGACTCTGGGCGGACAGGGAGTCGAGCGCATCCGCAGCCGCGAAGCGAAGACGGTGGTCATCAAAGTCAACGGGCGACCGCGTACGGTGCCCAAGAAAAAGCTCAGCTATCGTGAGGTTGCACTTCTCGCCTACCCTGACGCCGACTTCGAGAAATTCAAGTACACGATAACTTACCTGAAAGGTGTACACGGCGCGGAAGGTGATCTGGTGGAGGGCGAAAAGATCGAAGTCAAGAATGGGATGGTCTTCAATGTCCGCCGATCTGATAAGTCGTGATCCACATCTGAAGCAACTGCTGGACGAGGGGTTTGAGCTTGAGATGCGCGACCTCGTCCTCCTCGTTCACAGCGTGCCCTATGTGAAGCGGGACATGTCGCTTGGTCGAGGCACACTTGTCTGCACTCTGTCGCTGGATACGGAAGGCCTGACCTCGACTCCACTGACGGACCACACCATGTGGTTCGCCGGCGAGACGCCTTGCCATCGCGATGGCACGCCAATGACAAATATCATCCATAATAGTCAGGAAGCGACTGTGGGGTCGGACATCAAGGTCCACCATTATTTCTCGTCGAAGCCAGAAGGCACCGGCCAGTATGCCAACATTTACGACAAGGTTGTCACCTATGAGTCTCACCTCGGTGCTGCTGCGCGGTCTCACGACAAGACCGCCAACGCGCGTACAGGCGTCACGTTGGCCAGTGCGGAGGACGATAGTCCCTTCGCGATTCCCGATTCTGCGTCAGTCCGCTACGGAATCCTCGCCGCCAACCGCAAACTCAGGGGCAGCATCGCGATCATCGGCCTCGGCGGAACCGGTGCCTATCTGCTCGACCTCGCCGCCAAGACCCGTGTTGCCGAGATCCACATCTACGATGACGACCAGCTTCTCAACCACAATCTTTTCCGTTCGCCTGGTGCTCCTGAACTGGTGCTAGCGAAGAATTTCCCCCGCAAGGTAGATTATTACGCTGCGCTCTACGCGCGCATGCACAAGGGCGTGAAGCCGCACACCACTCGAGTGACGGCTGACAACATTGACGAATTTTCAGCCTATGACTTCGTATTTGTCTGCGTTGATAAGGGATCGTCGCGGCGCGTGATTGCCGAAGGGCTGGTTCGCCTGGGCATTGCATTCGTCGACACTGGCATAGGTATAGGGCTGGACGACAACACGCTCGACGGTTGCGCAAGGGCAACGTTTATTGCCCCTGGCATGCCGTGGGCGGAAGTGGCTACCCATCTGTCGTTCGGTGACGACGACGAAGAGGCCGATGTGTACGGAACCGAAATCCAGATCGCCGAACTCAATTCTTTGAACGCGATTATGGCGGTCATGCGCTGGAAACGCTGGCTGACCTTCTATCGTGATGAGCGCAACGAAAGGAACGCGACATACATGATCGAGGGCAACAATATCACAAACCGGGTGACATGATGGCTCGGGTGGATTGTCTTACAACGGTCTTCGTCGAAGACATTCCGGAACAACTGGAAGACGGTGTCCTTTACGTGTCGCGCGAATGCCACGTCGCGCTGCATAATTGCGCGTGTGGGTGCGGCGAGGAGGTTTCAACACCGCTCGTTCCGACTGAATATGACCTCATTATGGAAGACGAGGGAGCCTCGATATGGCCGTCGATCGGCAATCACGACTTCCCTTGTGGCTCGCACTACATCATTAAAAGCGGCCGCATCCAATGGGCCGGCAAGATGTCTCGCGCGCAGATCGAAGCGGGCCGCGTCCATGACCGTCTGCTCAAGCGCGGCGCCCAGCCGAAGGGGCTCAGGGCCATCGTCGCATGGTTCAAGCGCCTGTGGATCAAGTTCATTGGCTAATCAACGTTTGCCATGGGGTCGGCCGCAATTTGCGGTCGGGCTGGCGCCGACACGGCTGTCCTCCGATTGGCTCCAAGTAGGTCTAGGAAGCCGGTAGTCGTTGATGTTGCAAATCTGAATGAAGGGCAGGTTTCAGGGAAACGGTTACCTGGCGGCGTTGTCCAAATGAGGCGCGAAGCCCGATCTTTCATCCAGGAGCACCCGGACAACGCCGAAACTCGCTCGTCAGGGCCGGAGATCGCTTCGTTTTCTGTGAAGTCGGTCGATTAGGGATTCATTTTGGTCGGTACCCATCCAATTCTGAATGAACCGAATTTGGCGGTCTGACCGGCCGAACAGATAGGTGTCTGCTGACCCAACGACGTGTTCGTTTATTGGCCTAATGCCAAACCCAGACGCTGCCGCGCGCGGGATCATGTCTGTACCGCAATGCGGGCAAGAGCCCCCGAAACCCGCTTGCGGGCGGAATCTTCGCCCATCGACCAATGCGTTACGCATGGCACCTTTCCCGGCAATGCAGATATGTGGCAGAATTTATGGCCGGGAGCGGGAGCGAAGATATATGCGAGGGTAAAACCTTGGCATGCTTATCGTTGGGCGCGATCACTGAGAATGGCCTTTCAAACCAATCAGGAACCTGTTGCTGCCACCTACGGCATTGCCGGGACGTCGCGCCAGAACGCGACAATCGCGTCTGAGAACGTCTGGAACTGGTCATCGCTCACCTTGAGGTGCGTGTGGTTCAGCAGTTTCTCTGACCACGGCGGCCGAGTGCCTTTGAGCGGATCGTCTAGATACTCGGAGCAGGTTTTCTTCAGGTCATCCAGCGATTTTCCGGCGCCGTGCTTGTAGACGTTGACCACCAACCGGCACGCATCGAGCGTCTTGAAGTAGTCCGTGCTTCGGACTTTCCAGCCGAAACTTTCCAGGAGGTCTGCAATCTTGGCGAAATCCGCTGACCAGACCTTCGCAGCTGCCGTATCCCCTCGATGCCAGTTTCGTAATTCGCGGACCAGCCAGTCCCGCAGCTGTTTGTCCCACTCGTGGAACATCCCTGCGGTGACACTCAACCGGGTTTGGTCGCGTATGCCGCTCAGGAGCTGGTAGAACTCAATGCCGGCGTCGCGAGCAGCCTCGTAGAAATCCCCGGAATCGTCTCAAACCGGCCTTTGCTTTGCTCCAGCACTGCGGGGCCAGATCCGGCGTTCCCCGCCGCGCTGAAATGCCTCACTCCTGCGGCCTCACACTCGCCAGGAGGCACAAGTGCATCCCCATGCCTGACTGGCAGTGCGCTTCGCCGCAGGAAGAGTCCCGTTACTTTCCCGGCCTGGCAGGGCAGCTTGTCTCGGCGCCGCTGAATTCCGATCTGCAAAGCGGCCTCATTCCGTCACGCGCTGTGAAAAAAGGGCAGGAGGGCTACGGCTTCCATTTCAGCGTCAGCCGCTGAACGCTTGAGCCGTCTCTACGGCTATTCGGCTGGGGTTTTCCGAAGCTTTTCTAACACAAAGAGCTTGCCCTGGCGCACGGCGTACTCGATTGATTGCGCCTTCGCCAGATGTGCCGCAATCGAGCTGGCCAGCATGCAGCCCGTCCCGCGCATCGATGCGGCAAGACGCGGCGTGTCAAAGCGGACTGGTTCGTGATCGGGGCGCAACAGAATATCGGTTGATTGCGGTCCCGATGCATGGCCGCCCTTGATCAGCAGAGCCCGCGCGCCGGCTGCCAGCAATTCTTGGCCTTGCCACACTACGCCGTCCTCATCCACTGCCCGCTCCGAGCCAACAAGGAGTGCCAGCTCGAAGAGATTGGGGGTGACCAGACGGCAAAATGGCATCAGATCGCATTTCAGGGCGGCGATGGCGCCGGCTTCCAGGAGCGCCCGGCCTGACGTCGAGGCCAGCACCGGGTCGAGCACTGCCGGCACCTGCGGATTTTCGCGCAGCACTCCGGCAACCGCAATGACGATCTCCACCGTGGCGAGCATCCCGATCTTGATGGCCGCCACTTTGTTGGCCTGCAACCCCGCACGCATCTGACCGGCCACCAGACCGGGTTGCATAGAGTGGATTTCCATGACCGCATGGTGCGTCTGCACCGTCAGCGCGGTGACAGCAAGGCAGGTGCGCACGCCAATGGAAGAGATCGTCTCGATATCGCGTGCGATTCCAGCCCCACCGCTGGAGTCAGATCCGCCGACCACGAGCACATGCGGTTCTCGCCTCAGCGCCATGGCTTTGTCTTTTCGATCCATTCTCGCGTGCGCGCTTCGGGATTGGCATTCAACGTGATGTCGGTGACCACCGCCGCGGTGTCCGAACCAGCCGCGAAAACACCGTCGAGCCGATCGGGGTTGAGGCCGCCAATGGCGACCAATGGGATCGGCGCCACCCGATGCTTCCACTCGCTGATCCGCTCGAGCCCTTGCGGCGCCCATTTCATATGCTTCAGGACGGTGGGATAGATGGGGCCGAGCGCGATATAGTCGGGCTCGGCAGCGATGGCCGTTTCCAGTTCTAGATGATCGTGCGTGGAAAGCCCGAGCTTCAATCCGGCGTACTTAATCGCCAGCAGGTCGGCCGCAGCCAAATCCTCCTGGCCGAGATGGACGAAGTCGCAGCCTTCCTCAATTGCCGTGCGCCAATAGTCGTTGACGATCAGTTGGCAACCATGGACCGCGCAGACGCCGTTCGCGCGGCGGATTTCCGACCGCAGCGTGGTCTCGTCCCTATCCTTGATGCGCAACTGAACCAGCTTGACGCCGAGCGGGACCAGCCGCTCGACCCAGTCAGCGCTGTCGACGATCAGGTAGAAGGGATCGAGCTTCATGAAAAAACGGCCCTGCCGATGGTCGGCGTCGACGGCACGGCGACGTCGCGCGGTTCAAGCATACCCGAGCTGAAAGCTTCACGACCGGCCTCGACCGCCTTGCCGAACGCACGCGCCATGCCGACCGGATCGGCCGCCTTGGCGACCGCGGTGTTCAGGAGTACGGCGTCAAAGCCGAGCTCCATAACGGTTGCCGCGTGCGACGGCCGTCCGAGCCCCGCATCCACGATCAGCGGAACATCTGGGAAATGTCCGCGCATCGAGCGCAGCGCCGTGATGTTGATCGGTCCGAGAGCGGAACCGATCGGCGCGCACCACGGCATCAAGACCTTGCAGCCCGCCGCAAGCAGCCGCTCGGCAACGATAAGGTCGTCGGTGGTATAGGGGAATACAGCAAAACCGTCCTCGCACAGGATGCGGGCGGCTTCGACCAGACCGAAAACATCCGGCTGCAGGGTGTCATGGTTGCCGATCACTTCGAGCTTGACCCAGTTCGTACCGAAGACTTCGCGCGCCATTTGTGCGGTCGTGACCGCTTCCTTGACGGAGTGGCAGCCAGCAGTGTTGGGCAGGATTCTGACACCAAGCGAGCGGATCAACGACCAGAATTCTTCGCCAGCCCTGCCGCCTGCCATTTCACGGCGCAACGAGACGGTCACCACCGCCGTGCCCGAAGCCCTGACTGCATAGGCAAGGATGGCCGGCGAAGGATATTGAGCCGTGCCAAGAAGCAGGCGCGACGGAAGCTCGGCTTCATAAAGCTCGATCATGGCCTAGCCGCCCTGCATGGGCGAGAGGATTTCAATCCGGTCGCCGTCGTTCAACTGGAATTCCGCCCGGTTGGCTTTGTGCACGAGGTCATTGTTGACGGCGGTCGCGAGCCAATCGCCCTCATAGTCGAGCGCGGCAAGCAGCTCGGCCAGCGTGGTGGCGGCAACCTCATGCGCTTCGCCGTTGACCATCAGTTTCATGAGCAAGCTCCTTGGTTCTGTCTTGAGTGAAAACCAGGTCGGCAGCCTGGCGCGCCATGGCGGGAGCCAGGAGAAAACCGTGACGATAGAGCCCGTTGATCGCGATGATTTCACCCTTGGTTTCGACGCGCGGCAAGTTGTCGGCAAAGGCTGGGCGGACGCCGACACCGGTTTCAACGATCTCGGCCTCGCCAAAGGCCGGGTGGAGGGCATAGGCGGTACCCAGCAGCTCCATTATGGAACGCGCCGTCACCGGTCCGGCACTCTGGCTTTCAATCATCGTCGCTCCGATCATGAAACGGTGATCGGTGCGCGGCACGGCATAAAGCGGAAAGCGTGGATGAAGCAAACGGACCGGCCGCGACAGCGAGACATCAGGCGTGCGAAGAATCAGCATTTCGCCGCGAACACCGCGCAGCCTGTCATCGGCCGCTGCCATTCCCATACAGTCTATCTGACGGGCGAAACCCGAAACAGGCCGGGCGTCGCAGCCGAAGTGGAATTTGACACCCATGGTCGCAAGCTTGTCATGAAGTGCCGCCATCGCCGGGCGTGGGTCGAGGTGAGCCTCATCGGCGAACAGCAATCCGCGGCGGAAGCGGCCGGCTAAGTCGGGCTCCAGCAAGGCAATTTCATCTTCCTCGACGCGCCGATAGCCCGTCGTGCGGCTGGCGAACCGGTCGAGCTCGCCCGCATCGCGCGGCGCGGCCAAGACCAGCGTTCCCCGTCGTGCTACCAAGCCTGGCGTTGCGGCGTCCCACCAGTCGGCGGCGTCGCTTCCGAGATCCAGCACCGGCTGCTCGGCGCTTTCACGCTCGCACCACGGCGCCAACATGCCACCGGCGAACCACGACGCATTGCCCCCAAGGGCAGGCCTTGTCTCGGCAACGGTAACCGCCGCGCCGCGTGCGGCGAACTCGAAGGCGGCGGTGAGGCCAGCAACGCCCGCTCCTTTGACCAAGACCTTCATGATGGCTCACGTGGCTGAGGTATGAGCGGTGCCCCGGTCTCGTCCGCCGGCAGGTAGAGATCACCGCCCTCGCGGTATTTCGCCGCCATCGCCGCCATGCCCTCTTTCTGCGCCTCGGCACGGATGTCGTGAGAGATACGCATCGAGCAGAATTTCGGTCCGCACATCGAGCAGAAATGCGCCACCTTGTGCGCTTCCTTGGGCAAAGTCTGGTCGTGGAAGGACCGCGCCGTTTCCGGATCGAGCGACAGGTTGAACTGGTCCTCCCAGCGGAACTCGAAGCGCGCGCGGGAAAGCGCATCATCCCTGACTTTCGCTGCCGGATGGCCCTTCGCCAGGTCGGCGGCGTGGGCGGCGATCTTGTAGGTGATCACGCCGATCTTGACGTCGTTGCGATCGGGAAGGCCGAGATGCTCCTTGGGCGTGACGTAGCAGAGCATGGCGGTGCCGAACCAGCCGATCATCGCGGCGCCAATGCCTGAGGTGATGTGGTCATAGCCCGGCGCGATGTCGGTCGTCAGCGGTCCAAGCGTATAGAACGGCGCCTCGCCGCAGACGGCGAGTTGCTTGTCCATGTTCGCCTTGATTTTGTGCATCGGCACGTGGCCAGGCCCCTCGATCATCACCTGGCAATCCTTCGCCCAGGCGATCTGCGTCAGCTCGCCGAGCGTTTCCAACTCGGCGAACTGCGCCGCGTCGTTGGCATCGGCGATCGAGCCCGGACGAAGGCCGTCGCCGAGCGAGAAGGAGACGTCGTAGGCTCTGGCGATGTCGCAGATCTCCGCGAAGTGCTCGTAGAGGAAGCTCTCCCGGTGATGGTGCAGGCACCATTTGGCCATGATCGAGCCGCCGCGCGAGACGATACCCGTCACCCGGTCGACGGTCAGCGGGATGTAATGCAGCCGCACGCCGGCGTGGATGGTGAAATAGTCGACGCCTTGCTCGGCCTGTTCGATCAGCGTGTCGCGGTAGACCTCCCAGGTCAGATCCTCGGCAATGCCGCCGACCTTTTCGAGCGCCTGGTAGAGCGGCACCGTGCCGATCGGCACCGGCGCGTTGCGCACGATCCAGTCGCGGATGTTGTGGATGTTGCGGCCGGTCGACAGGTCCATCACCGTATCGGCGCCCCAGCGGATCGCCCACACCATCTTTTCGACCTCTTCCGCCATCGACGATGTGACGGCGGAGTTGCCGATATTGGCGTTGATCTTGACCAGGAAATTGCGGCCGATGATCATTGGCTCGCTTTCGGGATGGTTGATGTTGGCGGGGATGATCGCCCGTCCGCGCGCCACCTCGTCACGCACGAATTCGGGCGTGACGAAATCGGGCAGCGTCGCGCCGAAAGCCTCGCCGTCGCGCTCAAGCTTGCCGCGCAGGATCTCGCGACCAAGGTTCTCGCGGATGGCGACGAACTCCATTTCGGGTGTGATGATGCCGGCGCGCGCGTAGGCAAGCTGCGTCACCGCCTTGCCTGCTTTGGCCCTGAGCGGTCGGTGGCGGATGGGAAATTCTGGCGTCAGGCGTTCGCCCGTCGCGAATCCGTTGTCCTCCGGCCGGACATGGCGGCCGTCGCAGACCTCGACATCGCCGCGCGCCAAGATCCATTCGTGGCGAAGCCGGGCCAGGCCTTTTTCGATGCTGGTTTCGACAGCCGGATCGGTATAGGGGCCCGACGGATCGTAGACGGTGACGGGCGGTTCGCCGGCTGTCGGATGGACGGAGATTTCGCGCATCGGCACCCTGATCTGCGGGTGGATGGCACCGGGCTTGTGGATCTTACGCGAAGCAGGCAGCGGCCCCGTTGAGACGGCTGGGGTGAGGGCATTCATCTTGAGGCTCCTTTGCTCATGCATTGGAGACCCAGTTCTGTGCCGGAAGGATGAAAAGACGCTTCTGTCGACCTGCCGAAACAGGACCTCGGGCGTGAACTCCCGCAGAGCGCTTGCACCGTCCCTACGCCAGTATGAACTGGATCAGGTTCAACGGGTCACTGCGCCGCGAAAGCCAGCAGTATCTCAGCCCCTTGCCGGGACTCCCCTGGTGAATGCCTCAAGTTGAACGGGCCGGCGTTGTCTTGTCAAGCGCATGTTCGTCCTGCGGCGGCGGTGGGCGGCATTCAAATTGGGCCCAAATTGGGCCGACGGCCTCGCCATGGGTCGCGGAGAAGTTCCGCGGGAGACAAGGCAGGTGTGGCCAAAGCTGCATTTGCCTCGTCAAACTTGATGTGACATTGACGTAGACGGAACTGCTGCGTTTCAAGGATCTTAAGCCGTCAATGCCTGATCGGAACAGAACTGGTGGGCCGCCCGAACGCCCCACAAACATCGTGCTCTCGATCACCTCTTATTGTCGCCGGAAAAGGGGTGATCGACCATTCGATCAAGTCGACCGCTCGCTGAAGGGCGCCCTCGGTTTCAGCACGGCTGGGCGAAGTGGCAATGACATGTCCAATCCAGTCTCGGAAATCCCCCTTCCTGACGATCGGTGTCTTGGGTTCAACATTCAATTTGACCTCGGCCACACCTGATATAGCAGCTGCCTGAGTGTCGCCACCAATCCAGTCGAGGGTGCCATCTTGATCAGGAAGCAGGAATCGCGCGGCCGCAGTATGCGAATGCTTTTTGCGCAGATCCCATTCCTCGCCAATGACAAGCTTGATGTGCTCGGTGACGAGGTCGACACCGTAAGCTAACTGGACCAGTTGAGGGTCGGGCGCGCCACTAAGACGCGGATTGACTTCAATGACAACTGGACCGCGTTTCGTGCACCGGAGTTCAATGTTAGTTGGCCCCCAGCCAAGGCCGAGAGCCCGCAAACAGCTCAGCGAAACATCGGCGATGCGCTCACGCTCCTGATCGGTTAGCAGGGCCGGATACGTCACCTCACGTATGACGAAATGGGGGAGGGGACCAAAGTCATTGGCGCAAATCGCAACGACCTCATTCCCCATAACATTAATGCTATAGAACGGGCCCTGTGCGAATTCTTCGACGAGTATTTTCGGTGTAGACCGCCATATGTGCTTTCCGCCCAATAGATGGGTCGTATGTTCGGCTACGTCTTCGAGGCTGCGGCACAATCGGACACCCATGCTGCCGCTGCCTACTGCCGGCTTAAGAATCACGGGCAGGCCGATCTCTGCAGCCGAGCTTTCTACCGCCGCCGCATTCGCTGCCAACCGATAGGCCGGTATTGGAACGCCGGCCTGCGCGAGGAGTTGGCGTTGCTTGAATTTGTCGCAGCTTCGTTCAATCGATTCAGGGTTCGGTCCCGGTAGATCGAAATGCCGGCAAAGCTTGCCAACTGTCGCATAGATCGATTCATGGTCCCCGGCAAAGCCAGTAATGCCAGCAATGTCGTGGGTAGCACGCAGCCGCGAACTTTCGCGGACCAACGCTTCGAGATTGCCAGTGTCGACACGGATTGCCTCAACGTTTTCCGCCGAAAGATAGTCGTACCGAGGTGGATCAGCCGTCAGAGTAATTGGATGAAGACCAAGACACTGAGCCGCTTGGACGTATAGCTGACCAGTACCCCTATGGCCTTCGACCAATATGAGCGCTCTTCTTCTTACCATTGCTGTTAATCCCGATGTTGCGTGCTGGCGGCGGTCCGAGGGTACCGGTGTCACTTTTGTGGCCGTGCCGGACCTCAGACTCGGGGTGCCGTACCATTGTCAACGACTGACGGTTGTAAAAATCTTGTAAATTGATTTGAAGGATCTGTTGCAGCGTTTTTGATTAGGGCGGCGTCGGAGGCTTGCTCCGTTCAAACCAGGTTAGCTGGGGTTGGTGTGTGATCCCGTGGGCCTGGGCGTGACCTACCCCTCGGGTAGGGCACGCCAAGCCACATCAAACTCGCAGCACAAGAACATGCGCTCTGGTCATACCGGCTCATGGTGAGCCCTGAATCTGGAACCGGCCCGATGTGTAAGCAGCGAGTCGTCAAACGGCCCCATTCAATCATGGAGTCACATCATTTAAGATCGCGAAAGCTGTCATTGCGGGTTACGGAACTGCTTTCCGATGACATTCGAAGATGCGATCGGGCGTCAGAACCGGATCGCTGACCGCCGCTTCCACCTCGGCGAGCCCGGCTGATATAATCAGGTCTGAGGCTGCGCGCCCTGTCGTTCCCAGCATTTACATTAGGCAGCCTTGCCAAGATTGTCCCGCAGCAGAACCTGCCTGAGCGCATCGACGAACGTCCGAATATCTGTCGTACTATGGGCAGGCGTAACCGTCACCCTGAACCGCTCGGTTCCCACCGGAACACTCGGCGCCAGAATTGGCTGAACGTATATTCCATGCTGATCCAGAAGCTGGCGGGACGCTTCCTTGCAACGGAATGGATCACCAATAGGCACAGGAATGATGTGGCTTCGGGTCGGCATGACGGGGATGCCCGCCTCTTTCAGCAATCCGATTAAAAGTTTCGTTTTCCGGTGCAGATCAATTCGTTCTGAATCTGAATCGCGAAGATGGCGCAGCGCTGCCAGCGCACCAGCCGCTAGCGCTGGCGCAAGCGCCGTGGTGAAAATGAAACCGATCGAGAAGCTTCGTATGCTGTCAACAATGGAGGCAGGTCCGGTCACATAACCCCCCATCGAGCCGAACGCCTTACCTAGCGTCCCTTCGATGATGGTTGGACGATCCATGATGCCAAGTTCCGCGGCAATGCCGGCGCCTTTCGGACCGTACATTCCCGATGCATGAACTTCATCCAGAAACGTCATTGCGCCAAATTCGTCCGCCATGTCACAGATATCTTTGATCGGTGAAATGTCACCGTCCATTGAATATACCGATTCAAAAACAATGATCTTGGGTCTTGCAGGATTTACGCTGCGCAGAAGCTCCCGCAAATGCGCAACGTCGTTATGCTGGAAGACGCGCTTTTCGGCCCGGCTGTTGCGGCATCCACTAATAATTGAAGCGTGGTTGTGCGCGTCAGAAAATATAATTGTGTCCGGCATCAAAGATGCCAATGTACTCAATGATGAATCGTTTGAGCTGAAGCCGGAAACAAAAATCAATCCTGCTTCCTTGTTGTGGAAAGCTGCAAGCTCCCGCTCGAGCAACACGTGATAATGGTTGGTGCCACCAATGTTGCGGGATCCTCCCGATCCTGCGCCGTTGGCATCGATGGCGCGCTTCATTGCCGATAGCACTTTGGGGTGCTGCCCCATACCGAGATAATCATTAGTGCACCAAATGGTTATCTCTTTTCGGCCGTCGGGCCTATTGAGCCAGGCCTTTGGGAAGTTGCCAGACTGACGCTCCAGATCGGCAAATTCACGATACCCGCCACGGCCTTTGAGTTGCTCGATTCTTCCGGCGAAATACTGCACATAATCCAAATCAATCTCCTGTTGGGAAGCCGTTTTTCGGCGCGCTCAGTGCTGCTTCACAGCGCACCTGCGCCGGCCCATCGCGTCGCATCCCTCGACAAGCACCAGCAAGATTGGATTTCGACTACGCGCTTGATCTTGCGGGGGTTTCGGCCGCTCCAGCTAATTCGGGTAACGCGCCCCAAAGTGCAAGTGAAGAGAATGTTAAATCTATTTGTTACTGAAATGTCTGAAATTGCATGAGTGTCGCAAGCGATTTCATAATTCTGGCCAGTCGTCGTTCGATTCCTGTCGCGGCCTTGTCAGAGCTGCGCTCGGCGGGCTTTCGGGCCCGAGAGCCGCAATGCGCGAGGGCCGCGTCTTGTCGCGCAACAGCCCTTGAAGCCCTTCGGCGGCGAAACGCTCTGCAAACGCCATACGCAGCTTTTGGACGTGCTGGCCTGCCGGATCATCTTGACGGTTCCGACGTCATCGTCGGTCCAGCCGGTTCGGAGTCGCCTCAGAATCGGAAATTTCTGCCCATCAGACTGGAAATTGACATGTAAGCTTCCCGGCTCCTTCAGATGTCATCATCTCTCGCACACCAACTCATGCCACGCAGATGAGATCGCGCCTTTTTCTGTCGTCACATTCCATTGTCAGAATCGGAAAAGAAGGGTCTCCTTGTTTTTATATGAAACAAAATTTCACAAATAATTATGAAAACGGACATGTTTGCTGCAGACAATTAACGTGCACGTACTTGTCTGCCGCTGCATAACGAAATATAGGCAGCGATTATAACTTATAAACGTAGTGAAACGCGTAAATCGACATTTCCATAGAGCTGCAGCAGAGGCGAGGGGAGTCCCATGGGCCCTATGAAGATGCAGCCCGAGGAGATGGGCAGCCTGTCCGCGCGGATTTACAGCAAGGTGCGGGATGGCTTGATCATCGGCAATTTCGCGCCGGGCGATCGTCTCCTTATGCAGGATCTTGCCGGGCAGCTCGGAACCAGCATTACGCCGGTGCGCGAAGCCTGTCTGCGGCTCGTCAGCGAGCAGGCGCTCGAGTTGCGCTCCGGCAGGTTCGCCGCGGTGCCAGACCTCAGCCGCGCCCGCTACATTCAGATCAAGCTGATCCGCGTGGCACTTGAAGGGCTTGCGGCAGAACACGCTGCCGACCATTTTGCCCCCGCCGATCTCGAACAGCTTGAGACCTTCCGCGCCTCATTTGTAGAGAGCCATAAGGCCGGTAATATCAAGGAAGCGCGATCCTCCAATCGCGCTTTCCACTTCGGCGTCTACCGCCTGTCGCGTATGCCGATGCTGATCGGACAGATCGAAAGCATGTGGGCCTCGATGGGTCCAATCCTTAACGTTTACGATCGGGAAATTCCGCGCGGGTACACCGGCGCGGAAGAACATGACCATCTCATCGAGGCCTTGAGGACTGGCGACAGGAAGAGGGCCCGCGAGGCGATCGAGAACGACATCCAGCGAGGCTCACATGGTTTTCTGCGCTATTTCGACGAGCGCGGCTCCGGCTGAGCTGAATTGCCCTAAGCACCATCGATCTGCGCGACGCGCGGTGTGCGCAGGCCGGCTGTTTCCCCGCCGTCTACAGTCACCACCGTGCCGTTGACATAGCTCGATTGATTCGAAAGTAACCAAGCGACCACATCAGCGATCTCTTCAGGGGCACCGAAGCGGTTGGCAGGGATCCGCAGTTCGAGCTGCTTCTTGCGCAGTGCATCGCTTATGATGTTGCCCATCATGCGTGTTTCGATCTGGCCGGGGCAGACAGCGTTGAAGCGGATCTCCTCGCCGAACTCCAGCGCGAGGGCCTGCGTCAGCCCGATGACCGCGGCCTTTGAGGCGCAGTAGGCAGCGAGCCCTTCTTCGCCCGTCTTTCCGGCGATGCTGGCCATGTTGACGACTGAACCCCTCCCGAGCCGCAAGCCGTCCAGCGCATGACGGATGAAGAAAAAGACGCTGCGTGCATTAACCGCAAGGACCTCATCCCAATCGTCCTGGGTGGCGGTGGCGAAGGCAATGCGCTTCGACATGCCGGCATTGTTCACGAGCCCCGCGAGCCGGCCGTTGCCAAGTTCAAGCGCACGGTCGACGACACGGCGGCAATCGTCTTCACGGATAATGTCACCGGCAACGAACGTGACACCGTGATTGGCGCGTTCGAGCGCCGCGCCCGCTTCTGCATCTCGGCCGGTCGCCACCACTCTGGAACCGGCAGACGCAAGTTTCTCCACGCAGGCCCGCCCAATCCCGTGCGTGGCGCCTGTTACGATGATCATTCCAATTCACTCCATTACGTATTTGGCAACCGCACAGTTTGGGGGGCTCGCTTTTGGGCCAATCCCCGCCCCATCAAATCATGACGAACAACGTTGTCGTCACCTAGGATCAGTGGATCAATTGTGACGCAGGTTAAAGCCGGTGGACTGGCCCAAGCGCCGGGCCGTCGGCCCAACGGCTGGATTGGCGATACTGCGCATGTGGCCATGTCTTTCCTCGCGTGATGGGGTGTTCCCTAGAAGCGGAGCGATATGCGGGTGTGACGACCGATAAGGCGGACCGGCTATTCCGATAGGGACATGCATACTGTCGCATGACCGACTCGTCATCCCCGCAAGGCCAGTAATGCCAGAAGTGCTGCACAATACGCCAAGAACGCACACCGACCAATCAGTGTTTCGACTGTTCGCCGCACACGGGATCGGCCTCTCAGCTGGCAAAACCATGTCGCAATGGCTGGACGTGCATCGCGATTTGCGAGCCTGGTGACGCGGGACTTGCGCCGGCACGCCATCAAGGGAACCGGCCGCGACGGCTTGCCGGCGGAGGCTGTGCTGCCCTGCCCCTGCTCAAGCAGCACCACCCACTAAGCATCGGGAACCCGCGTTCCATTTAGAAGCCTCCACGTTGCGGGCCTTTGCCCGGCTGCCGGGAGAATGAAGTCGCAAGACAACACCCGCAATCCGGGCGCCGACCTCTAGGAAGAACTCAGGCTGGCAAGCGCCAGACGAGAGAAGTTGGAAAGCGGCACGGTCGTGCGCGGGGAACCGTCATTTCAACAATCATCCGACCGCAGCGTGTTATGGCACGCTGCGGTGCGGTTCAGCGCGGCTGTTGCAGCACGCGAATGCACTGGGCACATCTCCTCCCTAAAGACACTATGACGATTTGGTCGATAGCGAAGTGCGGCTGCTGACCAATGGCTCTGTATTCGAAGGCCACGCTGATCGCTTTGACTTATTCGCCGGCGCTTGATGTCAGGCAACTCGATCGACAAGCCGCATACCGGTCGGTCGCGAGGAAGCCCACATCGCCGCGGCCAGTTGCATGGCTGCTGTCTCCGACCTCGTCTTTCGTCAAATGGATTGTGATCCCGGTCGAGGCAGCGAAACCGCGATTGAAGACACTTTCCCGGCTGAGCACCGGCTAATGAAAACCCTATTGACTTATAACTTATAAGTAGTACGGTAGCGCTGTGAAAATGAACAACGGCGCGGATGGCCCTGAAGGCGAACTCGCCTAGACGGTACTACGATCCGCCAGCAAGCCTCTGCTCCCAAGGCAGACCGCGGAGCCGGCTAAATCGCCGGCGCCGGACCCGGGAACACACGAAAATGGGGAATCACATGACCAAGAATCACGCTTTCCGATCCATCCTCGCGGCGGCTTTCGTCACCGGCGTGGCCGTCCTGCCCAACGCCGCCCAGGCCAAGGATTGGTGGCCCTTCAAGATCAACGCGGCCAAAGGCGGCGATCTGAAAAAAGTCGAGGCACTCGACTATGTGCCGCTGGAAAAGGCCGAGAAGCCTTGGAACCTGTGCGTCTTGTTTCCGCACCTCAAGGACAGCTACTGGGTCTCGGTCGACTATGGTATCGTTGAGGAAGCAAAGCGCCTGGGTGTCAAAGTGACGGTCCTGCAGGCTGGCGGCTATGACGCGCTGCCCAAGCAGCTGTCGCAATACGACGATTGCGTCGCATCCGGTGCCCAGAGTATCCTCGTCGCCGCCATCTCGGAAGCCGGTCTGGCGGCCAAGCTGAAGGAGGGCGACGCCAAGGGCCTTGTCCAGATCGCCGTCGCCAATCCCATTCTGGAAACTCCGATCACCGCGCGCATCACTCCCGATACCTACCAGAAGGGTTTTCAGGAGGGTGAGTACCTCAAGAAGTATCTCGGCGACAAAAAGACGACCGCGATCGGCCTGCCGGGTCCGCAGGGATCGGGTTGGGCGGAGAGCTATATGGCGGGCTTTCGCGACAGCATCAAAACCGGCAACATCAAGCTCGCGGCCGAGCTCTATGGTGAGCCCGGCGTTCCGCAAAGCCTGCGCCTCATCGAGGACGCCCTGCAGACCTATCCCGATCTCAATGTCATCTGGGGCGGGGCTGCTGCGGCGGAAGCGGCCGTCAGCGCCGTCGCCGACGCTGGCCGCGACGATGTCGTGATCATGTCGTCTTACGAGAACCAGACGATGCTGAAGCTGGTCAAGGAAGGCAAGGTGCTTGGCTTTGCCGCCGAGTATCCGGTGATGATGGGCCGCATCAGCGTCGACCTCGCGGTGCGCGCCTTGGAAAAGAAGGACTATGAGAAGGTTCTGCTGGTCGCGCCGGGTATCGTGACCAAGGACAACGTCGACAAAATCGACCCGACGCAGATTTTCGCGCCCGATGGGTGGAAGCCTGAATTTTCGGTACAATAGCCACATCTTCGATGGGCGGTAGACCTCGGCCTTGGCCTGCCGCCCGTTTTGCTTCGAGTTCGGTGGTGTCAGCGATGCTTGAACTTACGCGTATGACGAAGCGTTTCGGGGGTGTGGTGGCGCTTGACGGCGTCGACTTCTCGCTGTTGAGCGGTGAGGTCCATGCCCTTCTCGGTGAAAACGGCGCCGGCAAGTCGACGCTCATCAACCTGATAGCGGGAACGTATGGCTGGACCGAAGGCTCGTGCCGTATCGACGGCCAAACCGTTTCCGCGCTGACCCCACAGAAATCCCGCGATGCCGGCGTCGCGGCAGTGTTCCAGGAATTTAGTCTCGTCCCCGACCTCACGGTCGAGGAGAACCTGTTTCTTGGACGCGAGTTGAAAGGGCGGCTTTTCCTGAACCGGCGCGCGATGCGCGCCCGCGCCGAGGAACGCTTCCGCGAAATTGGCTTTCACGTCGAGCTGGACAGCAAGATCGAAACGCTGACCCGGGCGCAAAAGCAGATGGTCGAGATTGCCAAAGGCATGCTTTCGGATGCCAAGATACTCATCCTGGACGAACCGACCGCGTCGCTCACCGACGGTGAAGCGGAAAAACTTTTCGCCGCCATCGCGGGTCTCAAGGCCCGGGGCGTCGGCATTATCTATGTGTCGCACCGCATGGCCGAGATCCGTCGGCTCGCGGATCGTGTCACGGTGCTGCGAGGAGGGCGTAAGATCGATACCGTGGCCATCGCCGCGGCATCCGATGCTGCGCTCATTGAGATGATGGTCGGCCAGCCGGTCGAGCGAATCTACCCGTCAATCAGCCAGCGCCCCGCCGAGGTCGTGCTGGCGACCAGAGGGCTGCGTGTCTCCGGTAGCGTGTCAGATGCCTCCATCACGGTCAGGGCTGGAGAAATCGTCGGCCTGGCGGGCCTGGTTGGCTGCGGTCGTAGCGAACTTTGCCGGGCCGTGTTCGGCCTGGAGCGGGTGACGTCCGGTGAGATCGAACTCCATGGCGCGGTGGTAAGAGCGCCAGTCCCGCACGGCATGTTGCGTGCTGGACTTTGTTACTATCCAGCTGATCGCGGCGCCGAGGGACTGGCGCTTGGCCGTCCGGGCCGCGAGAACGTGACCATGGCCGCGCTTGACGACCCGAGACTGTCCCACGCCGGACTGCTCAAGTCATGGCGCGAGCGCCGGGCGATAGCCGGGCCGCTGAAGACACTGGGTTTGCGACCTATGGCGCCGGAACGCGCGGCGTCGTCGTTTTCGGGAGGAAACCAGCAGAAACTCGTGCTGGCGCGCGGTCTGATGCGCCCAGTCTCGGTCCATATTTTCGATGAACCGACGGTTGGCATCGACGTCGGCGCCAAAAGCGAGGTCTACCGGCTTATGAAAAGCCTGGTGGAGAATGGCGCGGCCATTCTGCTGTCATCGTCCGAACTGCCGGAGCTCGTTCACCTGGCCAACCGCGTCTACGTCATGCGTGAAGGGCGCATAGTCGCCGAACTCAAAGCCGACGGCATCACCGAAGCCTCCGTGCTGCGTCACTATTTCGACGCCCAAACCGGCGCCACGGAGGCAGCATGAGCCCTGACATGCTGCGGCGCCGTTTTCTGGAAACAGGCGGGATCGTCATCCTGCTTCTGGTCGCGGTCGCGGCGGCGGCCGCGATCATCGAACCGCGTTTTCTGAACCGCCTGAACATCCTCAACGTCCTGCGCAATTTCTCCTTCCTGGCGGTTCCGGCGATCGGCCAGATGATCGTCATGACCACCGGTGGTTTTGATCTGTCGGTCGGCGCCACGATGGCGTTGGCGTCCGTGGTCACGGCCGCGGCGATGGCCGCGATGCCCGACGCGGATGGGCTCCAGCTGCTGGTACCGGTGGCGCTGGCCTTGGCCAGCGGCGCCTGTGTTGGCCTGGTAAACGGAACGCTGGTGGCGCGGCTTTCCCTATCACCTTTCATGGTGACGTTGGCATCGTTGTCGATCGTCGCGGGAATTACGCTCTATTACACGCAGGGTATCCCGATCTATGGCGTTTCCGACGCCTTCGTCGATGCCATCGGGCGAGGGCAGGTGCTTGGCCTGCCGCCGGTCTTGCTGCTGGCGATCGTGGTGATCGCCATCGCCATCATTCTGCAGCGTCGGACCGCGCTCGGGCGCCACTTCTACGCCGTCGGCGGCAATGTCGGCGCCGCCCGGCTGTCGGGAGTGCGCACACACCGTGTGCTGATAACCGCCTATGTGCTCTCCGGTTTTCTGGCCGCGCTCACCGGTGTGCTGATCACCGCTCGCATCGGTTCTGGCCAGTCGACGATCGGCGGGACGCTGGGACTGGAGACGATCGCAGCGGCGGTGATCGGCGGCGTTTCATTGCGCGGTGGCTCAGGCCGCGCCGAGAACGTCGCCATGGCGGCGCTGTGCCTCTCAATCATCGCCAATGCGATGAACCTCACGCAGATCGACAGCAAATTCCAGACGCTGGTTCTCGGTTCCGTGCTCATCGGCGCACTGGCTTTCGACCGAATTGTTCAGGGGAGGCGGGCCAATGTCTGATCGTCCAGACATGGCGGCTCCGGTTGTTCTTGACCGCGCTCGCCCGGACATCCGCCAGTTCGCGGCGCAGGCCAAGCTGCCGGGGCTCGTATTCCTGGCCCTGCTAGTTCTCGGTCTGCTCGACCCGCGCATCGTTTCAAGCGGCAATCTCTGGAACATCGCGATCCAGACCAGCTATCTCGCACTCTTCGCCATGGCGCAGACCATGGTGCTGCTGACGCGCGGCTTCGACCTGTCGCTTGGTTTTACTGTCTCGCTCGTCAGCGTCATATCGGCGATGGTGATGACCGGAACCGGCGATATGCCCATCCTGTGGGGAATCGCCGCCGGCCTCGGCGTCGGGCTGCTGATCGGCGGGCTGAACGGCTTCCTCATCGCCGGTATCGGCATCAATCCACTCGTGACGACGCTCGGCATGGCCAACATTGTCATGGCGCTGGCGGCAACCGTCAGCGGCGGCTTTCCCGTGCCGGGCATTCCCGAAGCCTTCACGGAGGCCTTGGCGGAGGGACGGGTGATCGGCATTCCGGTGCCCATCGTGTTCGCCGCGCTGTGTTTCGCACTGCTGTTCCTGGTCCTGCGCTTCACCGTGTTCGGCCGCGGCCTGTATCTCATCGGTGCCAACCCGCGCGCGGCGAAGGCGGCGGGCGTTCGCACCGGACGTGTCGTTGCGATCGACTACGTGGTCTGCTCGCTGCTGGCCGCGATTGGCGCCATGCTGCTCACCGCGCGCACCGGGTCGGGCGAGCCCAACCTTGGCGGCAACCTGACCCTGGAATCGATAGCGGCGGCGGTGGTCGGTGGCGTGCGGCTGACCGGCGGCGAGGGAGGCGTCACGGCGGCTCTGCTCGGTGCCCTGTTCATCACGGTCATTTCCAACGCCATGAATCTCATGCAGGTCGACGGCTATCTGCAGCAGGTTCTTTTGGGCCTCATCATTCTGGCCAGCCTGATACTGGGCCGCGATCACAAGAAACGCTAACAGCTTCGGACCTTAAATGGCTTATCAAGTCTGCATCGATATCGGCGGAACCTTCACCGATTGCCTGGTTTCCGAGCCCGGTGGGAAAATCTCGATCTTCAAATCGCCCACCACGCCCGGCGAATTCGAGAAGGGATTCATCAACGTGCTGCACGTGGCGGCGGCCGGATACGGGCTCGATCCCGCGACGTTCATGACCAAGATCGACTTGATCGTACACGGCTCGACCGTCTCGACCAACGCGCTGGTCGAGCGCAAGACCGTCAAGGTCGGATTGATCCTCAACGAAGGACATCAGGACATCCTCGTCCTGCGCGAGGGGCCGCGCAAGGGCGCCTTCCAGTGGCGGCTCGACTATCCCGAGCCCTATGTCCCGCGCCACCTGACGAAGACGGCGCGGGGCCGCGTCGATGCGCGCGGGCGGGAGCTCACGCCTCTGTCGAGATCCGATGTCGAGGCGGCGATAGCCGACTTCCGGCGCTATGGGGTCGAAGCGATAGCGGTCGGTCTGCTTTGGTCGGTCGTCAATCCCATCCATGAAACAACGGTGCGCGATATCATCGCGCAGGCATGGCCGGAGATCCCGGTCACGCTTAGCCATGAAGTCAATCCGATGTCGCGCGAGTACAAGCGCATCATCGCGGCCGCTATCGACGCGTCGATCAATCCGATCGTGCGCACCTACATCGAGGACTTGCGGCAAGCACTTTCGCAGGCGGGTTTCCAGGGCGAGCTGCTGCTCGCCAACTGCGTCGGTGGAATGATGCCTCCCGCCGAGATGCTGCGGCGGCCAATCTACAGCGTCATGTCGGGGCCGACGCTGGCGCCGATGGCCGCGCTGGCGCTGAGCGACGAAGCCAACGTCATCGTCGGTGACATGGGCGGCACCACCTTCGACGTCTCGGCTTTGCGTGACCACCAGATCATCGTCACCCCGGACAGCATGATCCACGACGACTCGCTGGGGATCGCGAAAGTCGATGTGAGATCGGTTGGCGCCGGCGGCGGGTCGATTGCCTGGGTCGACGATGGCGGCCTGCTTCGTGTCGGGCCGCAAAGCGCTGGCGCGCGGCCGGGGCCGGCATGCTACGGAGCGGGCGGCACCGCGCCGACGGTCACCGACGCCAATGTCGTGCTCGGCATCATTGACCCGGATTATTTTCTCGGCGGCCGGATCAAGATCAGCCGCGATCTGGCCGAGAAAGCGGTCGCGAGCATCGCGACGCGGCTCGGCATCCCGCTGCTCGACGCGGCTTACGCCATCCAGACCACCAGCAACCACAACATGGTCGGGGCCATCGAGGAAATCACCATTCGCGAGGGCATAAACCCACGCGACAGTTTCTTTGTCTGCGGCGGCGGCGCGACCGCCATCCACATCGCCGAGATGGCCGACATATTGGGCTTGAAACGCTACATGATCCCGCGCTTCATGGCCGGGCTGAGCGCGTTCGGCGGGTTGATCTCTGATATCACGCGCGAGGAAAGCGCGGTTTTCCTGACCTCGACCCGGCGCTTCGACGCCGCCGGCGTCTCCGACATCCTGGCGCGGTTGAAGGTGTCGGGCGAAGCATTCCTCGAACAGGCCGGCGTTGAGCCCGAGCTGCGGCGTTTCGAGTTCTCCTTTCTTGGTCGCTACGAGTACCAGTCCTGGGAGATCGAGGTCCATTTCGAGGCCAATGAGGCGCGCCTCGAAGCGGAAAAACTCCCAAGTCTCGTCGAAGCGTTTCATCAGATGCACGAACGCATCTATTCGATCAGATCCGACCGCGACATTGTCGAATTCACCAACTGGAAGCTGCGCGCGGTGGGCAAGCGGGCCAATCAGGATGCTTGGAAGGATTTCAGGCTGGCCGACCAGGCGACGGCGCCGGTCGCCAAGACCCATCGGTCAGCTTATTTGCACGAAACCCGGGGGACGAGCTCTCTGCCTGTTTACGACATGGACCAGCTGGGCGCGGGGGCGGCGCTTGATGGGCCATGCCTGGTTGAGGCGACGACGTTCACCGCCTTCCTGAAGGACGGACATCGCGGGCGCGTGGACCCGCAAGGCAACATTGTCGTGACAGTCGATTGAGACTCAAACCTTCCCGAACAAGGCATCGTAAAATGAATTCACCTGTCATTCGCCTGGAGACGCCAACGCGCCGCGTCGATCCGTTCCTGATGTCGGTTCTCAAAAGCCGGTTCGAGGCGGTGGTGCGGGAAATGACGCTGGTCGTGATGCGGGCCAGCCGCTCAGCGGTGATCAAGAACGCCCGCGACCTGAGCTGTGCGATCCTGACCTATGATCACCGCCTCGTTTCCACCGAGGACGCGCTGCCGATCCACGTCATGTCGATGGATCTGGCGACCCGTCCGATAACGGAGTTGTTCGACGATATCGCCGACGGCGACATCTTCCTCAACAACTGCCCATACACTGGCGGCACCCATCATGCCGACCTGATCATGGCGATGCCGATCTTTTTCGACGGCAAGCCGCTGTTCTGGGCCGTGGCGCTTTCCCATCACGCCGATACTGGCGCGCCGACACCTTCGACCTATCTGCCATTTGCCAAGAACGTTTATGAGGAAGGGATCCACTTTCCCTGCGTGCGTGTGGTCGAACAGCACCGGGAGAAGCAGGACATCCTGCGCATCGGCATGATGCGCAACCGTGTTCCAGACATCTGGCTGGGCGACGTGCGAGCCCAGATCGGCGCCTGCAGGACCGGTCGACGCCGTCTCTTGGAACTGCTTGAAAAATACGGCCGCGACACGCTGCTGGATTTCGTCGAGGACTGGTTCGACTACGGTGCGCGTCGCGCCATGGCCGAGATCGCCAAATTGCCGAAGGGCAAGTTCTCCTACGAGGTCCGCCATGACCCGGTCCCCGGCGTGGCGGAGGAGGGCATCCCGGTCCGGATCACCATCGATGTCGACCCTG
Source organism: Mesorhizobium sp. M1409 (assembly GCF_040317535.1). NCBI lineage: Bacteria > Pseudomonadati > Pseudomonadota > Alphaproteobacteria > Hyphomicrobiales > Phyllobacteriaceae > Mesorhizobium > Mesorhizobium sp. M1409. The sequence goes on along the minus strand of NZ_JAMYKV010000024.1, from coordinate 26,551 downwards.
AAGCCGGCGAGATCACGGTCGACGTGCGTGACAACATGGATAACGTCCCTGGCGGTCTCAACCTGTCGGAAAACACCTGCACGGGCTCGTGCCGCATTGGCGTCTTCAACAATCTCGACGACGGCATCCCGCACAACGAGGGCGCCAAGAGCCGGATCAAGGTGTTGATGCGGGAGGGAAGCGTGGTTGGCAAGCCCCGCTACCCAGTAGGCACCTCGGTGGCGACCACCAATGTCAACGACCGGTTGATCATCGCCGGCAATTGCGTGTTCTCGACGATGGGAGAACCCTATGGCCAGGCCGAGAGCGGCTCGCACCTGCCGGCGGGGATCGGGGTGATTTCGGGCAAGGATCCGTTCAAGGACGGGCAGCCCTACGTCAACCAGGTCTTCATTGGCTACGCCGGCGGCGGCGCGCGTCACGGCTATGACGGCTGGTTGACATATTGCGGGCCGGCGAATGGCGGCCTGATCGCGCTGGATTCCGTGGAAGTGGACGAATCCATGTATCCCATCATCATTGAATCGCGCGGCGTGGTGGCGGATACCCAAGGCATTGGCGAGTTCGAGGGCGCTCCCGCGGTGGGCGGTGTCTTCTATCCCGTCGACCACGAGATGACACTGGTCTACTCGGCCGATGGCACAACCTTTCCGCCGCGTGGCGTGCTGGGCGGCGGTGACGCCAAAGCAAGTCGCAGTGCCAAGCGCGGCACGGATGGCAAGCTGGTGGAATTGCCGGCCTTCCATGAGGAGGCGTGCCGCGCCGGCGAGCGCATCGAGTTCGTTGCCTGTGGCGGCGGCGGCTACGGCGACCCGACCAAGCGCGATGTCCGCCGTGTCGCGGCCAGCGTTGGCCGCGGCTGGCTAACAAGCGAAGCGGCTCGCAAGTCCTACAAGGTTGCCCTGGTGCTGGACGCCGAGCAGGGCGTCTGGGCCGTCGACCAGGATGCCACCGCGCGCCTTCGGGCGGCCTGAGCCAGCGCGAAGAGAGGTCGCCAGCAAATGACCGGCGGCTTCGATCACGCCCGCTTGGCGGCCGCGTCCTGCTCGTCGAAATACCGCAACAGGTTCATGCCACCGCGCACGATGTCGCGTTCGATCGCCTTACGCGCCACCTTCTTGTTGCGGGTCCGGAACGCTTCGATCAGCGTCTCGTGCTCCTCCGCGCCGATGTAATCGTTCTCGGCCTGCAGATAATACACGTTAAGGATAGGGCCCATCGAGACCCACAGGCTTTCGATCTGCGCGATCAGCATATCCATCTTGGACAGGCGGTAGACGCCGAAGTGGAATTCACGATTGGCGCGACGGGCGCGGTCAGCATCGCCGGACGTTTCGCCGGCCACGAAATCGCGATGGATCTCGACCAGTTTTGCAATGTCCTTCTCCGAAACATGCTCAACGGCGAGTTCGGCCGCTAGTCCCTCGAGCGCGATGCGAATGAGCCGGACCTGCCAGTAACGCGACCGGGTCAGCTCTGGAACGGTGATGAACCGCCCTGACCGCAGTTCCAGCGCCTGCTCGCTGACGAGCCTGAAACAGGCCTCGCGCACAGGCGTGACGCTGGTGCCCAGCCGTTGCGCCAGATCCTGCATCAACAGTCTTTCGCCGGGCCGGAAATTGCCGGCGATCAGGGCTTCGCGCAGCGAGATATAAGTTCTCGCCGACAGACTGCCTTGCTCGATTGGCTGCATCGTGCTCATGGTCCACCGCTGCAATCTTGGCCGCACCGAATCGACAACGGATAGTGCGAGACGCTCTTATATCCTATAAGTCCGTTGCGAAACATGGCTAGGAGCTGGCGGGTTTCCCAGCGGAGAGCTTGCGCAGGATTGTCTCGATGATATCCAGCGATTTCTCGACTGTCGCCCGGTCATGGCTCCCTGACAGGTAGAGACGCTTGAGCGGAAGCGGCTGGCCGATCAGCCGGTTCGCCACCATCTCTCTGCGGAATGCAAGATCGAAAACATCGTCGTTGCCCAGCAAGTCCTGGTAGTCGCGGTAAGGACCGCTGAGGAAATAGATCAGCCAGACCGAGCCAAACCCGGCGCTCTGCGCGGGCAGGCCGAGGCGATCGATAATGCCATCCAGCTGCGTGCGCATGAAAGCGCCGAGGGCAAACAGGCGGTCGTAGAAGCCTGGTTTCGACAGCTCCTCAATCGTCGCCTGCATGGCGGCGAGCGTCGACGGCGTGCCGTTGAAAGTACCGCCCATGAACACGGATCCTTCCCCGGTCCGGCCGACGAGCGCCATGAGATCGCGACGACCGGCCACCACGCCAACGGAATAGCCTGACGAGGCCGCCTTGCCGAAGGTCGCGAGATCAGGCGTGACGTCGGCGATCGACTGATAGCCGCCGAGCGCGTGGCGAAAGCCGGTGATGACCTCGTCGAAGATCAGCACGACACCATGATCGCTGGTCAGGCGACGCAGCTCGCGCAGGAAAACATCCGTCGCGATCACCGACCCCATATTGTGAGCGATTGGCTCGATGATGATCGCCGCGACATCGCCTGGATTGGCCTTGAGATAATCCTCGACGGCGCCGGCATCGTTGTAAGGCAGCACGATGGTGTGACGGGCGGCATCCTCGAGGATGCCAGCACTGATGGGATCGTACTTGCCGATCGCCTGCGCGTGCGACTGTACGTTCATGGCGACATAGTCGTGCCAGCCATGATAGCCGCCTTGGAACTTGATGATGCGCTTGCGACCGGTGGCGGCGCGGGCAAGGCGCAGGGCGTGATAGGTCGCCTCCGATCCGGAATTGCAGAAGGCGACGAGATCCGCGCAAGGGATGCAGTCGACCAGCGCCTCCGCCACCTCGATCTCCAGCCGCATCGTTCCCGCACCGACAAGATCGATATCCTGCGTGACCGCAGCGATGCGTTCGCGCACCGCCGGATGACAGTGGCCAAGCACGTTGGCGCCGAAGCCGCAATGGAAGTCGGTGTACTGGTGTCCGTCGACGTCGTAGAGAAACGCACCCTGCGCCCGGGCAAATACATGCGGCGCGCCGAGCCTGCGGCTCGGGCTGAGCAATCCGCCCGGCATCACCGCACCGGCGCGCTCAATGAGTCGGGCGGTGTTATTCTGATCGGTCATCGGAATGTCCGTGCATGGCTATGGTCCGCCGGCTCAGCCGAGGGCTTCAAGAACGGTGGCCTCGATTCCCGCCGCGTCCAGCCGGTAGTGCTTGTAGAGATGCGTTGGCGGCGCAATCAGGCTGTATTCGTCGCGGATGCCATGGCGTATCAACCGTGCCGGGCTGCCCGCCTCCGCCAGGATTTCCGCCACGGCGCCGCCCAGACCGCCCAGGATATTGTGTTCCTCGATGGTTAGAATGAAGCGGGAGTGAGCCGCGGCCGAGAGCACTGCCTTCGTATCCATTGGCTTCACCGTATGCATGTCGATCAGTCCGACGGATTTGCCCGCCGCGCGCAGCGCGCGGTAAGCCTCCCTTGAGGGATGGACCATCGAGCCACAGGCGATGATGGTCAGGTCCGATCCTTCGCCGTGAACGATCGCCTTGCCGAACTGGAAGTCGACGCCGTCGTCTTCATAGACCAGCGGTTCCTGGCCGCGGCCAATGCGGAAGTAGATTGGCTGGGCATGATTGACAGACGCCTTGACGGCGGCCGCCAGTTGCGGGCCGTCAGCCGGCGCGACGACCGTGAGGTCGGCGATGCTTCGCATGATGGCAAGATCTTCCGTCGCATGGTGGGAGGTGCCGTAGAAGCCGAGTGAAATACCGGCATGATGACCGATCAGCCGCACCGGCAGAGCCGAATAGGCGACGTCGGTTCTGATCTGTTCGCAGCACAGCAGCGCCAGGAAAGAAGCGAATGTAGCGACGAACGGCATGGCGCCTGTGCTGGCCATGCCGGCAGCAGCCGAAACCATGTTCTGCTCGGAAATGCCAAATTGCGTGAAGCGTTCGGGAAAGCGTTGCGCGAACCGCACCAGCCCGTTGGAATATTGAAGGTCGGCCGTACCGGCCACGACCGGATAACCGTCTTCGACCAGATCAATGAGCGCGTTGGCCAGATAACTCAGGCCAGGCGCACGCGCGTTGATCTGGCGGTACTGCCAGGAGTTGGTATCGATCGGGCCGTTCATTGTGTTTTGCCTCCACGCTTGATCTCTTCGGCGGCCAAGGCCTCGTCCGATGGCGCGAGATAGCCCAGATGCCAGCCGGGTTCGGTTTCCATGTAACCAACGCCCTTGCCTTTGGAGGTCTTGGCAATGATGCAGACGGGCCGGGTGCGGTCTGCCTCGGCCTTCAACTGTCGCAGCAGCGTCGCGAGAGCGACGACGTCGTGCCCATCGACCTCGTGCACCTGCCAGCCGAACGCCGCCCATTTGTCGGCCAACGGTTCGATGCCGATGATGTCGTCGACCTGCCCGTCGAGCTGGTATCCGTTGCGGTCGACGATGGCGATCAGATTGCCGGCCTTATGGTGGGCGGCGGAGAGCGCCGCTTCCCAGACCTGGCCCTCCTGCATCTCGCCGTCACCGAGCAGGACATAGACATCGAAGCGCCGGTTGGCCGCACGGCCGCCAAGCACCATGCCGAGGCCGCCGGACAGGGCATGGCCGATCGAGCCGGAGCTGAAATCGACGCCGGGCACCTTGCGCATGTCGGGATGATCGCCAAGCGGATTGCCGAGCCGGGTGTAGCCATCGAGGACGTCCTTGGAGAAGAAGCCCCAGTCGACCAGCAGCGGGTAAAGGCCGACCGCGGCATGTCCCTTGCCCATCAGGAAGCGGTCGCGATCCGGCCATTGCGGCTCGCCGCGCCTCAGCCGCATCGCATCGTAGTAGAGCGTGGCGAATATTTCCGCGCAGGAGAACACCGACGAATAGTGGCCCACCTTGGCGATCTGGATGAGGCGCAGCGTCTCGAGCCGGACGAACTCTGCCCTGTCGCGCAACAGGGCGATCCGCTCCGCGTCGGGTGGCAGGGTGTTGTTTGAAGGAGTGGGTGCGTTGGCCATTGGACGTCACTCTCAGGATCATTTTTTCTCGACAACTTATAAGTTATAAGATATTCCTCGCCGAAGCAACCGCCTATCTGGTCGCAAGGAGAATTTTGATGAACAACGAATCGCGCGTGCTGGACATGGCCAGGCACTTTCATTCCCAAACGGATCCACGCCTGCATGAGGATCATGGTCCGTTGACGATCGTGGCCGGCGAAGGCGCGACCGTCACGGATGACGCGGGCAACCGCTATATCGAGGGCATGGGCGGACTCTGGTGTGCCTCGCTCGGCTTCAGCGACAGCCGGCTGGCCGCCGCTGCTGACCGCCAGATGCGCAAGCTCGCCGTCTATCACACCTTCAATCACCGCTCGAATGAGCCCACCGTCGAACTCGTTGAACAGCTTACCGCGTTGGCGCCGTTCGACCACGCGCGCGTCTTTCTGGTCGGCTCCGGTTCGGAAGCCAATGACACGATGGTCAAGCTCGCCTGGTATTACCAGGCCGCGCGGGGACGTCCGGAGAAACGCAAGATCATCAGCAGGTTTGGCGCCTTCCACGGCAGTACGATCATGGGCGCGGCGCTGAGTGGGCTGCCGCACATGCACAAGTCCTTCAACCTGCCGCCGCTTCCCGTCATATTCGCCGCGCGGCCGTTCCACTATCTCGACGGTCTGCCGGGCGAGGCGGAGCATGACTACGCCACGCGCCTGGCCCAGGAACTCGAGGCCCTGATCCTGGCGGAGGGGCCAGAGACGATTGCCGCGATGATCGCAGAGCCAGTCATGGGCGCCGGCGGCGTGCTGGTACCGCCGGAGAATTATTTTCCAAAGGTTCAGGCGGTGCTGCGCAAATACGACATTCTGATGCTGGCCGACGAGGTGGTCTGCGGTTTCGGACGCACCGGAAATTGGTTCGGCAGCCAGACTTTTGGCATGGAACCGGACATGCTGTCGGTCGCCAAGGGGCTTTCATCCGGTCATCTGCCCATTGGCGGCGTCATTATCTCCGACAAGGTCTACCAGTGCGTCGCCGACGAGGCCCACAAGGTCGGCGTGTTCGGCCACGGTTTCACCTATTCCGGCCATCCGGTGACAGCCGCCGTCGCCGCCGAGGCGATCAGGATCTACCGCGAGATCGATCTCGTGAGCCAGGCGCGCCGTCTCGGCGATTATCTGCATGCAGCGCTCGCGGACGCGCTCAACGACCATACACTGGTCGGCGAGGTCCGCGGCCGCGGTTTTATAGCGGGGATCCAGATCGTCGAGGATCGCGCCACCCGTCGCGCCTTTGCGCCGGAGCTGCGAATTGGCACCGATGTCGAGCGGCGGTGCCGCGAGCACGGAGTCATGATCCGCAACATGGGCGACGTGCTGGCAATCTGCCCGCCCTACGTCATCGCCCCTAAAGAGATCGATTACATGGTTGATGGCATTCGCGCGGCTCTTGATGAGACCGCGGCGGCCCATGCGCGGACTGACCAGTCGGCATGAACCCGCCCGGCGTGCGGCGAGACGTCGCTGGAGGGGCCGGCCGCGCGAAAGGCGCTTGGGCAAGCGCGAGCCGCAGCCAGCATACAGGATCCTGATTGTCTTATCCGAACGGAGGCCAGACCATGCTTCAGAAAACCAGCCATTTCATGCGCCAGGCCAATCTCATCAACGGCGAATGGGTGCAGGCCGACAGCGGCCAGACGGTCGACGTCAACAACCCGGCCACCGGTCTCAAGATCGGCACCGTGCCGAAGTCGGGCAAAGCCGAGACCCGCCGCGCCATCGAAGCCGCCGCGGAAGCTTTCAAGACCTGGCGCAAGACGACCGCGCTCGAGCGCTCGAAGCTGCTGCGCAAGCTGCACGACGCGATGATGGACAATCAGGACGTGCTGGCCGAACTGCTGACCATCGAGCAGGGCAAGTCGCTGTTCGAATCGAAGGGCGAGATTGGCTCTGCCGCGGCCTACATATTGTGGTTCGCCGAGGAAGGCCGCCGCACCTATGGCGACGTGGTGCCGTCGCCGTGGGCGGATCGCCGTATCCTGGTGACCAAGGAACCGGTCGGCGTCATCGCCGCCATCACGCCGTGGAATTTCCCGTCCTCGATGCTGGCCCGCAAGCTCGGCCCGGCGCTCGCCGCCGGCTGCACCGCAGTGGTCAAGCCGGCCTCGCAGACGCCATATTCGGGCCTCGCCTGGGGTGCGCTCGCAGAGGAGGTCGGCTTCCCCAAGGGCGTCGTCAACATCCTGACCGGTTCGGCAAGCGAGATCGGCGACGAGATCTGCGCCAATCCGCTGGTGTCGAAGATCACCTTCACCGGATCGACGGAAGTCGGCAAGCTTCTCATCCAGAAGTCGTCGGTCACCGTCAAGAAAGTGTCGATGGAACTCGGTGGCAACGCGCCGTTCATTGTCTTCGATGACACCGACCTCGAGCGTGCGGTCGCCGGTGCGATCACCGCCAAGTATCGCAATTCCGGCCAGACCTGCGTCTGCACCAACCGCTTCCTTGTCCAGGCTGGTGTCTATGACAAGTTCGTCGAGAAGCTCGCTGCCGCCAGCAATGGGCTGAAGGTCGGCTCCGGCCTCGAGGACGGCGTGCAGCAGGGGCCGCTGATCGACGAGAAGGCGGTCGAGAAGGTCGAAGAACTGATCGCCGACGCCACATCCAAGGGCGGCAAGATCGTTGCCGGCGGCAAGCGCCATGCGCTCGGCGGCTCGTTCTTCCAGCCGACCGTCATCGCCAACGCGACACCCAATATGCGCTTCATGAAGGAAGAGATCTTTGGGCCGGTCGCCCCGGTGTTCAAGTTCGAGACCGAAGAGGAAGCGATAGCGCTCGCCAACGACACCGAATTCGGCCTCGCCTGCTATTTCTACACCGGCGATCTCGGCCGCGCCTTCCGCGTCATGGAAGGGCTGAAATACGGCATGGTCGGCGTCAATGAAGGCCTCATCACCACGCCGGAGGCACCCTTCGGCGGCGTCAAGGAATCCGGCCTCGGCAAGGAAGGCGGACATCAGGGCATCGAGGATTACCTCGACACCAAATATGTCTGCATCGGCGGCCTCGGCTCTAGTGGGCCGGCTTTTCCCGCGTCTCAGAACGCGGAATGACGAACCCGCGGGTGATCCGGTGAAAATCTTTCCGGTTCCGAGGAGAAGTGACCTAAGATCGTGAGCGCCCTATGCTCTTACGTTTCCGGAAAAAGCTTCGGAAACAGCGCGTCCAGAGCGTCCGCCGGAAAGCGTAGGGACACTGGGCCCTTTGGCGTTTCCGACGCCAATAGTCCGAGCGCGATTACGTCATTGAACACTCGACGCGCCGTACGTTCGGGTAGTCCGCTAATACGGGATGCCTCGCCGCGGTCAAACTCACCGCGCGTGAGCGCTTCCTCCACGAGGCGGCCGGCTTCGGGCTTCAGACCACTGCGCTCCACATGCCGATACAGCCGCTTGGCCAACGTGTCGAGATCGAACAGTCCGGTCATGAAGCTCACCTGATCGATACACGCCTGCAGGAACCATAAGGTAAAATCGCCGAGTGCGCGTTCGGAGAGGTTGCCACGTCCGTCGAGATCACCCTGGCGGGGCATATCGGCATGATCCATCATGCTCTTGTAATCCGTTCGGCTTTTCACGCCACGTGCCAAGCCTCGTGAGATCGACCACAGCCCGTGCGCGGCGACCCCGGCCTGAGGGCCATGGCGTGGCTCATCAATCGGCTGACGCGTCCGTTGCCGTCCGGAAACGGGTGAATGTAGTTGAAGCGGTGATGCGCGGCAGGAATGGTCAGGATGCGTCCGGCCTTGCCCAGCTTATCGAAGCGATAACGCATGGCAAAGTATTGCATGAAATCGTTGACGCGATCGCTCGAAGGCGGTTCATGCCGGCCGATGGCGACGTCATGCTCTGGCTTCGATCGCCACTCACCTGGCGCCATGACGAACTCACGGCCGGAACCCTTGATGGTCAGCATGGGCGATTCCGCATCGCGGTAGAATTCCGCATGCAGCCATCGAAGAAAACCTACCGATGCCGGTTCCGGCAACTGCCCATCGGCAGCCAGGCGGTCGATCTCGGCTTGCACGCGAACGTGCGCGGCCGCCTCGAGCTGCAGATTGCGGCGGTTCTCGTCTCGATCGAAATTCCGACCAGCGCCCGTTCGATGTCGCGCGGGCGCGTATCGTGGCCTTCGATCAGGTTGCTGTAGTAGGTGTTCATGTTGCGCACGAGATGGGGCGAGGTTGGCTGCGGTACGCGAGTGCAGGCTTTTGCCCAAAACAGCCGACGTCGCCAGGCTTGGACACAAATCGATGCTGCCGATGATGATCATGGCCGATGTTCGGCAGGCCTATCGTACTGACAACTACGCACAAACCGTAATTGGGGGAGCCATCTGGCCGATGCTTTGGCCGATCTATGACGATCGGCCGGACTCAGACAGGTTCGAGGTGGAAAACAGGCAGCTTTAAACATGGTTCTGCCTCGGCCAGCGCAAGATTCGCCTGGAGCTTCGCTTATGCTGTGTGAGCTTGTTCTCTCGCGCCCGAATTCCCCATGGATGGCCCAAAAGCAGGCGATCCATTTGTCATTTTTAAGTGCGTCGGACTGCCAGTTGATCGCGTTCTGACCCGACTGGGAGTTCAAGTTTGACCTGAAACTGACCGGGTGCTGGATGGCAGGCTTCATCCCCACCGGTCTGATATGAAACAACGTCCGGCCCCGAGGCTAGGCTGCAATCTCGGATGGCTTGTATGCGCCGTTTTTTTAGAGCGTGTTGCGGGCTTGGTCTGCTCAACCTCGGAGCTCTACGCTTCACGGCGTTAGGATGAGCGTTCGAGGCGCAGGATTACTGCCGACACTGCTCTTCTTGTTCGCATTGGGCAGTTCCCGTTGGAAGCTTCCATCTTGCCGACTGCTGAGTTTGGAGTCGCCGTAGCTGTGAAATCGAAAAGAAGCCCATAGGCAACGTTTGCCGCGACGCTACTGAGAGCTGGTCACCGGGAGAGCCGAAGGTAGAACGAAGTTGTCTCGTTGAGCTTGTATGTGGCGCCAGCATAGAAGGCCCAGTTCCCACCCCAAGGCTTATACAAACCGCCACCGTTAGCGCCGATCGCGTTCATGGCCTCGTCCTTTTGGCAGAGATCACCACGGTCGCTAGCTGGCGAGCAAAGTCCGTCCCAGCGCTGCATTATCTCGTCGGATCCGGCAAGCTGGCAGAATTTCCCAGGCGGAGCTGACGGGGAGGGATGGTGGGAATAAAACGGTGCGCGTGAGGTCTCGGCGGGAACAGCCAAGACATCTAAGCGGAACGGACTGGCATAACGCAAAGACACAGGCGAGCTCAGCGGCAAGGTGGTTTGTTATCACCATGGGACGCCTGCCGCGTCAAACGGTGGTGTCGTGGGTCGAGACGGCGAGGGCAGCGGTCGCCATGCGCCCCGACCGGCTTGCCTTGTTCGGCTACTCGCATATCCCATCCCAAATAAAGAACCAGCGCCTCCCATCGAGGCGGAATTTCTTCCCGACAGCGCTGCCCGCGCTGAACAGTATGCGGCTGTCGCCGTGAGGCTGATTGCCGCCGGCTACCGACAGATCGGGCTCGACCATTTCGCCTTTCCGGACGACGAGCTCGCGCTGGCACAGGAAACAGGTCGCCTGCGACGTAACTCGTTGGGCTACTCGGCTGACACCTGCAGAACCCTGATCGGTTTCGGCGCGTCGGCTATCGGCCGCACCGGCCAGGGATACGTTCAAAACGAAGTTACACGGGATTCCTACATCCAGCACATCGCAGCTGGCCGACTGGCTACATCGAAGGGCCATCGCCTCACAGACGACGACCGCGTGCGAGCCGCAATTATCGAGCGATTAATGTGCGATTTCGAGGCTGACGTGCCGGCAATCTGTGTCGCCCACGGATCTGATCCGATCCGTCTTCGCGGTTCAGATGAGCGTTTGGCGATGCTGGCCAAGGACGGAATAGTGGACTTCGAAAACGGTTTTGTCCGCGTACGGCGGGAGCATCGCTTTGGGATTCGCGCTGTCGCTGCCGCATTCGATGCTTTTAGGGATGGCGTTACGTATCCCGCAGGTGAGGGCAAGCAGACACACGGAAGCTAACACAGGGGGTATCTTTTGCCGGAGAGAACGAGCTGCCATCGTGCGGTGCCCGGTTAGTAGTGAAGCGCCGTAAAATGTCGACATAGGCGTTGGTGAACTGGACCGAACGACGAGAACAGCCTATCCAGTGTGTTGTCGGCAGTTAGTTCGAAAGTCCTGCTACACCCGATCCGATGCCTCTCAACGCCGAGGCCGCACCTCCGTGCCGAAGCCGGCCTTCCCAATGGTGGGTCGAGCCGTCGCTTACCCCGTGCTTGCCTCACAGATCCGCGACCGAGAACCCAGCCTCATGCTCCCGCCCTGCCGGGGCCTAGGTCAATCTAGCATGAAAGGAACACGTCGGAACCTGGGATATCGCTTGCCCGGCCGGGCGGCGATAGCCTTGTCGGGGCAGCGAGGAGCCGTAGCCGATGATGAACGCACAGGAGAAGTCTGGCGTGAATGGGGCGATGATTGTCAAGCTTTGCTCTCGAGTCATTTCGTCAACCATCTTGCGTGACCGATTGGCGACCATCTCCTCGTCCCGACCTTATATTACCCGTTGCCTGTCGCCGCCAGCGCGCAGTGACTTGTCAAGGATGGAGGCCCGCAGACCCCATCGCGCGGCGACTTGTCCTTGACGGTCACGAGCACGGCGGCAGGTTTGCCGTGGTCGGGGAGCCCTTCCTTGGGCGGAGCCGACGACGGTGTTCGAGGGGAACTCGCCATGAGCCGGGTGCGCAGAGATCGTCCGACGCTCTTGTATTTGCTGGATCCCAGCCGGCTCCGCCTCCGACTGCCTCGGTAGCTCGGTATCCTGAGCGCGTCGGCGGCATCATGCCATTATCATCCTACGAATTGCATGCTCCATCGTCCTGGACGAGACCGGTTTGGCTAGCCAAAGGACGAAGGTCTGATTACCAGATGTGATCGGCATGGGGTCGCTTCCACCAACGACGATGATGGGCACCGTCATCAGGGTGGTACGTAGAGCTTCGGGCTGTCCTGGCCCGAGGAAAGTCGCTTTATCGAAAATTAGGAGGTCGGCTGCCTTCCCGCTCTCGATCCAGTCGCAAAGACTCTCGAAGGTCGCGAAGCCGACCGGCTTATAACCCAGCGCGGCGATCTTATCCTTGTAGATCTCCAACGCTGCTGGATCGGGGTCAACGACTGCAATGATTTCTCCGTTGCCAAGTGATCCATCGCATGGGCCGAAAGCGCTATCAGCTCTGACCTGCTCCTCAGCGCAGGCCGGTAAGTAGAGATCGAAGCGTGTACCTCGGCCAACAGCCGAGGTGACGTCAAGGCATCCTGCGAGCGCGCTCACATGGCGGTCCACTGCAGCAAGACCCAGTCCGGTCCCGCCGACGCGAGAGCGCGTGGTAAAAAAGGGCTCAAAGATATGCGGAAGCACCGAACTTGCGATTCCTTGGCCATCGTCGCTGATGGAGAGGAGAACGTAATCTCCCGGTTTCAAGGTGCCCTTAGCCACGGGCTTCGTTTGACAGACGTGAGCGCGAGAAACGCTAATCTCGACACGGCCCTCATTCAAGAGAGCCTCCGACGCGTTCTTGCATAGATTCATAAGGATCTGCTGTATCTCGGTCGGGCTGCCCTCGATCACCGTTTGCCACTCGTTGATCTTGAAGTTCAACTGAACATCCGCACGAAGTGTAACCCGCAGCAATGGCGCGAGATCCATTACACTCTCCGAGACGTCGAAAGGCATCGTCACGCGCTTCCGATTTCGGCTTAGTGACAAAATTTGATCAATAATCAGTTTGGCTCGGTTGCTGGCCAAGATAATTTGGCCGATGTGGCCCCGAATTCTCGAGGGGCGACGCACAAGACCTTTAGCCATCTCTGCGTAGCCGACTATTGCTCCTAGAACATTATTGAATTCATGTGTAACGCCGCTTGCGATTGTGCCGACAGCCGTCAGCCTTTCCGCATGCTCCCATCGACTCTCAAAAAGGTTACGTTCCGTGTGTACACGTTGCATTTCAAGATGGTTGCCTAAACGCACAGTAGCGCTCGCCAGAACCAGGAGGTCGTCTGTGGAGGGTGGTGAGCGATCTCCTTCAAAAACAAGGATACAAACCGCAGCCTGCTGATCGGAGGCCCGGCAACCAACAATTTGACAAACACCGGTAGTGCCTACGGCAGTCCGAACCACTTCCGACGCCGGAACGACGCGAAACACTGGCTGTTCCGGGTGTACAAGTGAGACGACTTCATGGATTAGCGTGGCGTTGCAGACGCGCATGCGCTTGTTCGCGACAAAGTACTCGGTATTCCTGCTGATACTCGGATCCACCAGAGCAAGCGCGCATTGATCCGCATCGAAAACGCATTGAATGAGTCTAAGCGCCGCTTCGGTGGAGAAGCGCCGCGAAGCCTTCGTTGCTTGACTGTCGATGAAACAAGCTTCGATCTCACTCATCGCCGCTTCAAGCTCTAACCGCCTTTCCAACCGGTTCGTCCGCACATGCAGCGTGGAGGCTCGAATGGTCGCAAACAAGCAGAGGCATATGGACACCAAGCCAAAGAAAAGCCGTGTACGCTGCGCTTGCGCGCTGGCGAAGCTGTAGGCTTTCAGATGTTCTCGCTCCAATTCGGCAGCCTTGGCGAACGTGTCGAAGGATGGGATCCGATTGACAGCGCGGTCCAACCTCAACATTGAGGACAGGATAGCGCGGCCCTCGCGGGCAACATCCTCCGTGACTTGGTCCTGGCTAGGAGGAAGTCGGCGGAGAGACTGATCGATTTGTAATGCGAGGCTGAATCCCGGTCTGGCCGAAAATTGAAGGATCAGATTGGAAAATTCAGGCCTGTTCGACACTCCCCCCCAAAGGCGATTAGCCGAGCGAGCAAAGCGTACGAGAGAGCTTTGCAGAAGCTCATTTTGCGCGGCCGAGTTCGAGATGGCAGCTTCTGTGTTTTCGAGGGACTTTTTGAGCTGTGCAACCAACCTGGAGTGCACCCCGGAGCTCTCATTGGGCGAAATCTCAACAAGGCGTTGGTAGTTTTGAAGGTTCCTTTTTAATGCTTGCCCGGTAGAAGCAACGGAACGGAAGTCCAATACCATGTCGGCGCGGGCGACGTCTCGCTGGAGCAATGCGTAGTTGATCTGAATCGTCCGCAGTTCGCTTAGGACCGCCTCGTTGATCTGGGGGTCTTGCCACTGTATCGCGACCAAGAGCGCAACCGAGGCCACGAGGGCCATTACAGAAGCTTTGTCGGTACTGAGCCATTTTTCCCAAACGAACGGCGTTTGAGCCGCGGTGCGTGCCTTGCGAAGGTCCGAGTTGAATTCTAGCTCCCCATCGCGTCGGTGTGCGGCCGGATGCTGCTGGAACAGGAAAGCCAAGTGTACCTCTCCCCTCAAACAGGCGGTGTAGACACCGTTGCACTCTGCCCCCATGGCCCGCTGACCTTCCATTGATTCGCGGGCGTTTCGACCTCGACGGCGAGGCGGCAGCACAAGGCGGGCAACTGATCGCAGTTTTCGGAACTGGTCTTCCGAGAGATCATCGAAGGGGCATACAAGCGCACGCCTGCAGCAGCCGAGGATGATACCGGCCGGTCAAACGCAACTGGCGAGGGCCGGATCTGCTGTTGGCTGGCAGCTAACACTGGCGGGGCGGCGGCCTCAACTACGGCGTGCCTAGAGCCGGCTGCTGCGAAAGCGTCCGACACGCTTCCCTTGGGGTCATCCCGTCCAGCGGGCATTCTTGGATCGCTGAAAAAAGACGAGGCGGCTTGATGATCCTGCCCTCGCTGAAGCACCTCGCGAAACCCCTTTTCCAGTCGCAGAAGCTCCTCTGGACCGGTAGGCGGCTCGTCAGCTCGACCATCGAACAGCGGCCGGAGCGCCTCGGACACGTGCTGCTCAAAGCCCACTCGCCGGGCCTGGACCGCTTGCCCGTCTTCCAAGCCGGCGTCCTGCACCTGCGACAAAGCTGTTACACGGGATGGATTACTATTTCGCGGGTTCATACTAGCCTCACATCAAACTGTATCGTCAAAGTCCTGCGCCAATTCACACAGCGGGTCATCGAGTTGAGATTCTGCGGAGAGCGCCTCCTCTGCTCCCGTCAAGGGCGCCGGCTCCGGGAGGGCGCCTGTCTGGCTTTCAAAGATGCGTTTCAGAATGCGATCCGAAAAATATCGCACCTTCCTCAATTTTAATGGTGGCAGACCTTTGATGAGAACAATCTCGTAGTCGTCATCGAGCAGCCGAACCTGTTCGGGACGCAATAGCGGTGCACCTTGATGTGAATTCTGAATGTTCCAATCGAACGTTCGCGCCTGGCTGTAGGAAATCGATTGGGCTTGAAATGTGAATCCACCGATAGCTTTGGAAATGTAGTTCGGAGTCTCGTCATCTACCTCGATGTTCCTAGAAGCGCGCCGGCAGCCCGGGCGGGGGGCTTGGGGTTAGACTGCCAGCGCACGCCACTCATAAAGAGCGGCCTCTTTTCGCGGTTCGGACACCCATAGTCAACCCGGCAACGTCTGGATGCCCGCTGTGCTTTTTGCAGAGCGGCGATGCCGGGCATATCGGCCGATCCTGTCTAGGATGGTGTGGCCACTCTCGTCGGCCGAGTTGATGCTCCAGCCAGTATCGCCTTGCCGACCAGCATGAGTTCGCCGTTAGCAATCCATTGTTGCGGGCGTTCCAGTCACGGCCTTCCATTCGGCGATGGCTTGCAAGCGATGAACATGTATAGCGAGAGCAGAACGTTTGGGGCGGGGGACGAAGAGGTTGCGGAGGGCTGACAAGGTCGAGACGAAGCGTTGCAGGCCTCCCGGCGATCGGACCCCTGCATCATCCGCTCCCGTTTTCGCGGCGGCACATGGGAATTCTCCGCTCTGTTGTTCAACCCCTTGTGCGACCGGTGCTCGACGTCCGGCATCATCTGTCGCTTTGCCGCTCCATACGAGCGAAGCTAGTCGGTGATCATGCGCTTCGGCGCGAGCCCCTGCTTCTTCCACAGCCGCGTCAGCAAGCGCAACCTCTCGCAGGGTGCGCTCTCAGAGTTCGTTCCTGCGCAGCGGCCTTGTTATCTCGATACTGGATAAGCGTCTACGAACCTACGCGCCGCATAACGAGCTTTGTTGCGCTGGTCGGTTGCGAAGGGTGGCTCTATGCATCGCAGTGGCGGACGCGAAATCCTCACCATCCTTCTGCATCGCGCTATTTGGCTTGCCGAACACCCAATTTCGCCGGCACGCTGCCGCTGAATACGATGATCATCTCGCATTCTTGCTATGGAGACTGTCGTCCTTCCTGGGCACGCGGCTGACGGCGACGAAAGCGGGTTTATTCATGCAACACCCCTTTTTGGCAGGCAAGCTGGTGGACTTCGGGATGTCGGGGGCGAATATAGCGAAGACTCCCGCCGCTCGCTGATGCATTCTGGACGCAACCGCATCGAGCCGATGTGTTCGAGACGCTTCGCGGCTGCAGTCGCCGAACGATGGCGTGGTTATGCGACCTGTTCGGCATGGCTACCCCCGTCCAGTCAGGCGTTCACGAAGGTGTTTGTCGAGAGTTCGTGGAGAAAGTCCGCCACTTATCGTTGGCGAGGGCTTTGCTCCGGAGTGGCGATCGGTGCGCTGATCGACAGGCAGGCTCTGGCCAAAATCGAATCCCATGCCGTCGCGAAAGGCCGCAGAATCGATGCGGGGGCAAACGCATCGCGCGAATGGCACGTCAAACTATCGGTCCGGTCTCCAGCGAGATGACCATCGCGCAAGAAAGAGACATTCGGGCGGCTGGCGCCTGTGATTGCTTCGACGATGCGGATAGGTCGTGCATGAGGCCAACGACACGATCTACGGCCTTCCCCCACATTTGTGCCTCAAACGGAAGCGTGTTTGGCGTGTCGCCGAGGCCTTGGAATATGGCATAGTGGTATGAACACGGGACGCATGTCGTCGGAAGCCGCGCCTTTCGGCCGAGTGAAGCAGTCCGGCATCGGGCGGGAGGGTTCCCGCCATTGCCTCGAGGACTACCTCGAAATGAAATACCTCTGCACGGGCGGCATCTGAAGCATGGGCTTGCAGGGCTCGCAGACCGGTAAACCAGCGAGCCATCTCCAAATATGTGAATTGTGGATTGCTCCTCGACGGGAGCTGAGGGGCGGCTCCGCAAGCCTTACGACGCTCTTTGCGAGCCGTAGCTGCCGAGCTGGCAAAAGGCCGGGCTACGTCGCGCCAGCGCAATCGGCGCGCAGAAAATTAGGCCTACCCGCTCCGGGACCGCGGACCTCGTCAGCTTCTCGTAAGTATGCCCGAGTAGGTTGCTCAGCTGATCTGTGGACGTGAGGCTAACGTGAACCGGCACAAATTTGACCTATCCAATGTAACAGGTTGGCGGCAGGTGCAGCCCCCGGCATCTCAAGAGCAAGCGGCACAGGCCGGGCAAGAGGGCTTTGAGCAGCGCTCGGGCGAGGCGCGCCAAGCCGCTGCCCAAATTCCCGCCCCCGGCGTTCCGGCTCTGCCAGACCCGTTCCATCCTCATCCGTCTCACGGAGACCTGAGCCTCATCGAAGGCGCGGCCCCATGGGAAGCGCAGCCCATGATGCAAGGGAGCGGACAAGAACACGCCGCGGCGCCGTACGCCGGAGGCAGTGGGTCGATGCTAGGTGCCTCGGTGCTGCAGCCGGGTCACTCAACGGCGCGCCATCATCATGCGCCGGATTCGTCAGTGGGTGATCTGAATCCTTCCGCACCGTTCGAGTTGCGTGACCATGCTCGTTCCCCCGTGCCGGCGGCGGTGCAGCCAGATCCTCCAGTAGTGGTCTCCGACGGTCGCGGCTGCAAGCGTCCTCTTTATTCCAACGATGCGACCGTTGTCGAAGGGCTGAGGTCACTCTACGCGGGTAAGGCCAAGGAGGAAACGGTCAAGCGCCATGTAAATTCTCTTTACGGCTTTGGTCGTTGGCTCTTTAAAAATAACAAGCCGGGATTTGCTGCTCGGCTTCACGAGGAGTCGCTGGATGAAGATCTCAAGGAGTACGAGAGCAGTGGTGGCTCCTCGACTGTGGCTGTGGCACTGCGTCGTCTCAGAGAGTCGGCGGGCGGAGTGCCAATGGTGGGCCGCGCTGTCCTGAATCCCGACCCTGCCGACGCCGTGCTCATCAAAGAGTACAAAGCGGCTCTCATCAAAGAGTACAAGGGAGCGCCTGCGACCGGGCCGAATCGCCAAACCATTCACGACTATGGAGCTACTCTTAGACGTTTCAGTGAATACCTGGTTGAAAACAACAAGCCGGGGATTGCGGCTCGGCTTCACGAGGAGTCGCTGGATGAAGATGCCAAGCGCTATAAGGCCTCCAGTGGTGACCGGAGGATCATTGCACTAGCTCAACTCCGGAAGTTCCTGCCGTCCGCCGCACTCGGGCGCGAAATTGCCCTTGCTGCTCGTCCGGAAGACGCACTCGGCATGGAGGCTCGTGCCATTGGGGACGCCGCTGCGCAGCACAGCGGGCCGCAGAAGGCATTGGGTCGGCCAGAGAAGCTCCCTGGGGAAGCTAATGAAGACGCCGCTGTTCTGCCATCGTCTTTCGTACCAACTGGGCACCATCACCAAGCCTCGGATCCCGCAGAGTCCTTTCGTCCCCTGATCTGGCGCGACGGCGACCAGCGCGCGCCGGACGAGCGGATCGCTGCACAGGACAGGAGCAACCTGCTACCAAGCGAGGAGGTGCCACTGAGGCCACCGGAATTCGCTCCTCCCAGCTTGCGGGCGGGGAATTCCGCCTCGCCAGAGCTCTTTCCTGAGGGGATGTCCCCCGCGGTCGAAGGGTTTTTTGGTGTTTTCGGCGACCCCAGCGGGCGGGTGCTCGGCGCATTGCAATTGCTAGGCGACGAACATATCCACAGGGATTACCAGCTCCTGGAGCAGGAGTTGCAGGGGAACAATCCAGAACTCGCCGCCCGGACGCGGTTCGTGGATCCCCTCGTAGCCAATTATCATCTGCGCTTGGGCTCCGAGAGCGACAAGCTAAGCGCATTCCAGCGCATCGTCCATAATCAGAACGGTAACGACACAGCCGACTTCCTGTTCGTGCCAGTGAGCGATGGCGGTAAGACTCTTGCGGAGCGCGGCAAACATTGGTCGCTGCTGTTCGTTGATCGCAGCGACCGGGAACGGCCGGTTGCCTATCATTATGACTCCGTCAGCGGATGGCATGACAAGCTTGCAAAACACCTCGCAGAAAGGCTGGGCGCCAGCCTGGAGACCCGCGTGGACTTACCCCGCATCGCCCAGCAGAGCAACGAGTGGGATTGCGGAGTCTACGTGGTGGACGGCACGCGGGCGCTGGTTGGGCGATTGCAAAGATGGCAGCCAGACCTGCCAGACCTGAACCTCAACAACCTCGTCGTCAATCGGCAGGCACTACAAACCCGACTCATGGGTGACGATACATCTGGAACGGCAAATTATCTCACGAACTTTGAACTCATGGACCGACAGGCGCGAGACGCGGTTAAGGAAAGCCCCGTTGGGACGTTTCACCAGCGGATCAAGCGGCTCGGCCAGTCAGCGCGAGCGTTGCACGACAGAGCCCTGGCTCCAGTCGCGCCGGACCAAGGCAACCCAGACTCGGTGTTCGTACGGGACGTTGTTCCCGGGGAAACACGCCATCATCATGCGCCGGATTCGTCAGTGGTTGATCTGAATCCCCCCGCACCGTTCGAGTTGCGTGACCATGCTCGTTCTATGCCGGCGGCGGTGCAGCCAGATCCTCCAGTAGTGGTCTCCGGTCGCGACAAGCGTCCTCTTTATTCCAACGATGCGACCGTTGTCGAAGGGCTGCGGTCAGCACTCTATGCCGGTAAGGTCGGGGAGCGCACGGTCACGGACCATGTAAATTCTCTTCTCGGCTTTGGTCGTTGGCTCTTTGATAATAACAAGCCGGGATTTGCTACTCGGCTTGACGATCCGTTGCTGGATCAGGATCTCAAGGAGTACCAGCGCGAGAGTGGCTCCTCGAACGTGGCTAGAGCACTGGGTCGTCTCAAAGAGTCGGCGGGCGGAGCGCCAATGGTGGGCCGCGCTGCCCTGAATCCCGACCCTGCCGACGCCGTGCTCATCAAAGAGTACAAAGCGGCTCTCATCAAAGAGTACAAGGGAGCGCCTGCGACCGGGCCGAATCCCAAAACCACTCAGGACTATGCGGCTACTCTTAGACGTTTCAGTCAATACCTGCATGAAAACAACAGGCCCGGGATTGCGGCTCGGCTTTACGAGGGGTCGCTGGATGAAGATGCCAGGCGTTATTTGGACTCCAGTGGTAACCGGTGGATCAGTGCACTAGCTCATCTCCGGAAGTTCCCGCCGTACGCCGCACTCGGGCGCGAAATTGCCCTTGCTGCTCGTCCGGAAGACGCAGTCGGCATGGAGGCTCGTGCCATTGGGGACGCCGCTGCGCAGCACAGCGGGCCGCAGAAGGCATTGGGTCGGCCAGAGAAGCCCCCTGGGAAAGCTAAGCAGCTGAGCGAGATCGGCAATTCAGGCGCTCGCGTGCTGATGCAGGCCCCCACCCATCAAGTGGGTGCATTGGCATGGGAGGCGCAGCCCATGATGCTGGGGGACGAGCACCTGGCACCGCATACCGGAGGCAGTGGGTCGATGCTGGGTGCCTCGGTGCTGCAGCCGGGTCACTCAACGGCGCGCGATTCGTCAGTGGTTGATCTGAATCCCCCCGCACCGTTCGAGTTGCGTGACCATGCTCGTTCTGTGCCGGCGGCGCCTGCCGGGCCAGCGTTCGCCAGGGCTGAGGAGACGCCCTCCGCGGTTGGCGAGGCCGCGGAGGCCGCAAGGTGGGCTCGGTTGCAAAAGCAAATGGACGAACCAGTGCATGATCCCGGCCCTCAAGTGGATACATCGCCATGGGAGGCGCAACTCATGGTGCAAGGGAGCGGACAAGAACACGCCGCGGCGCCCTACGCCGGAGGCAGTGGGTCGATGCTGGGGGCCTCGGTGCTGCAGCCGGATCACTCAACGGCGCGCCATCATCATGCGCCGGATTCGTCAGTGGTTGATCTGAATCCCCCCTCACCGTCCGAGTTGCGTGACCCTGCTCGTTCTGTGCCGCCGGCGCCTGCCGGGCCAGCGTTCGCCAGGGCTGAGGAGACGTCCTCCGCGGTTGGCGAGGCCGCGGTGGCCGAAAGGTGGGCTCGGTTGCAAAAGCAGAAGGTCGACGCTGATTTGTCGGGATATTTCGACTCGATTCCGCACGCGGACCTTCTACGATCGCCATGGGAGGCGCAACTCATGACGCAAGGGAGCGGACAAGAACACGCCGCGGCGCCCTACGCCGGAGGCAGTGGGTCGATGCTGGGTGCCTCGGTGCTGCAGCCGGGTCACTCAACGGCGCGCGATTCGTCAGTGGTTGATCTGAATCCCCCCGCACCGTTCGAGTTGCGTGACCATGCTCGTTCTGTGCCGGCGGCGCCTGCCGGGCCAGCGTTCGCCAGGGCTGAGGAGACGCCCTCCGCGGTTGGCGAGGCCGCGGTGGCCGAAAGGTGGGCTCGGTTGCAAAAGCAAATGGACGAACCAGTGCATGATCCCGGCCCTCAAGTGGATACATCGCCATGGGAGGCGCAACTCATGGTGCAAGGGAGCGGACAAGAACACGCCGCGGCGCCCTACGCCGGAGACAGTGGGTCGAGGCTAGGTGCCTCGGTGCTGCAGCCGGGTCACTCAACGGCGCGCCATCATGATGCGCCGGATTCGTCAGTGGTTGATCTGAATCCCCCCGCACCGTCCGAGTTGCGTGACCCTGCTCGTTCTGTGCCGCCGGCGGTGCAGCCAGATCCTCCAATAGGGGTCTCCGGTCGCGACAAGGGTCCTCTCTATTCCAACGATGCGACCATTGTCGAAGGGCTGAGGTCAGCATTGGAGAGCACGGTCAAGCGCCATGTAAATTCTCTTCTCGGCTTTGGTCGTTGGCTCTTTGATAATAACAGGCCGGGATTTGCTGCTCGGCTTCACGAGGAGTCGCTGGATCCGGATCTCAAGGAGTACGAGAGCAAGAGTGGCTCCTCGGACGTGGCTAGAGCAGTGGGTCATCTCAAGACGTGGGCGGGCGGAGCGCCAGTGCTGGACCGCGCCGCTGTCCTGAATAATCCCGACCCTGCCGACGCCGCGCTCATCAGAGATTACACAGCGGCTCCCATCAAAGAGTACAAGGCAGCGCCGACCGGGCCGAATCCCGCTACCATTCAGACCTATGGATCTGCTCCTAGACGTTTCAGTGAATACCTGGTTGAAAACAAAAAGCCGGGGATTGCGGCTCGGCTTCACGAGGGGTCGCTGGATGAAGATGCCAAGCGCTATAACAACTCCGGTGGGATCAGTGCACTAGCTCATCTCCGGAAGTCCGAACTCGGGCGCGAGCTCCC
Organism: Mesorhizobium sp. M1409; assembly: GCF_040317535.1. Classification (NCBI taxonomy): domain Bacteria; kingdom Pseudomonadati; phylum Pseudomonadota; class Alphaproteobacteria; order Hyphomicrobiales; family Phyllobacteriaceae; genus Mesorhizobium; species Mesorhizobium sp. M1409. The sequence goes on along the minus strand of NZ_JAMYKV010000024.1, from coordinate 4,052 downwards.
TGGGAAAGCTAATGAAGACGACGCTGTTCTGCCATTGCCTTTCGTGCCAACTGGGCCCCATCACCAAGCCTCGGATCCCGCAGGGTCCTTTCGTCCCCTGATCTGGCGCGACGGCGACCAGCGCGCGCCGGACGAGCGGATCGCAGCACAGGACAGGAGCAACCAGCTACCAAGCGAGGAGGTCCTCATCAACCGTGAGCATGATACAGCGGAGTTGAGACCAGCGAAGAGGCAAAGGACCCCGAACAGTCGTCTGCAGGACGTTGCCACTGAGCCGCAGCTGAGCGAGATCGGCAATTCAGGCGCTCGCGTGCTGATGCAGGCCCCCACCCATCAAGTGGGTGCATTGCCATGGGAAGCGCAGCCCATGATGCAAGGGAGCGGACAAGAACACGCCGCGGCGCCGTACGCCGGAGGCAGTGGGTCGATGCTGGGTGCCTCGGTGCTGCAGCCGGGTCACTCAACGGCGCGCCATCATCATGCGCCGGATTCGTCAGTGGTTGATCTGAATCCCCCCGCACCGTCCGAGTTGCGTGACCATGCTCGTTCTGTGCCGGCGGCGGTGCAGCCAGATCCTCCAATAGGGGTCTCCGGTCGCGACAAGGGTCCCCTCTATTCCAACGATGCGACCGTTGTCGAAGGGCTGAGGTCAGCTTACGCGGGTAAGGTCAAGGAGAGCACGGTCAAGCGCCATGTAAATTCTCTTCTCGGCTTTGGTCGTTGGCTCTTTGACAATAACAGGCCGGGATTTGCTGCTCGGCTTGACGAATCGTCGCTGGATCAGGATCGCAAGGAGTACGAGAGCAGGGGTGGCCCCTCGGAGTACGAGAGCAGGGGTGGCCCCTCGATCGTGGCTAGAGCACTGGGTCGTCTCAAGACGTTGGCGGGCGGAGCGCCAGTGGTCGACCGCCCTGTCCGGAATCCCTACCCTGCCGACGCCGCGCTCATCAGAGATTACACAGCGGCTCTCATCAAAGAGTACAAAGAAGCGCCTGCGACCGGGCCGAATCGCGGTACCATTCAGGTCTATGGATCTACTCTTATACGTTTCAGTGAATACCTGCATGAAAACAAAAAGCCGGGGATTGCGGATCGGCTTCACGAGGGGTCGCTGGATGAAGATGCCAAGCGCTATGTGAACTCCGGTGGTAACCGGAGGATCAGTGCACTAGCTCATCTCCGGAAGTTCGCACCCGGGCGCGAAATTGCCCTTGCTGCTCGTCCGGAAGACGCAGTCGGCATGGAGGCTCGTGCCATTGGGGACGCCGCTGCGCAGCGCAGCGGGCCGCAGGAGGCATTGGGTCGGCCAGAGAGGCCCCCTGGGAAAGCTAAAGACGGGCGGGTGCTCGGCGCATTGGAATGGCTAGGCGACGAACATATCCAGAGGGATTACCAACTCCTGGAGCAGGAGTTGCAGGGGAACAATCCAGATCTCGCCGCCCGGACGCGGTTCGTGGATCCCCTCGTAGCCAATTATCATCTGCGCTTGGGCTCCGAGAGCGTCATGCTAAGCGCATTCCAGCGCATCGTCCATCAGAACGGTAACGACACAGCCGACTTCCTGTTCGTGCCAGTGAGCGATGGCGGTAAGACTCTTGCGGAGCGCGGCACCCATTGGTCGCTGCTGTTCGTTGATCGCAGCGACCGGGAACGGCCGGTTGCCTATCATTATGACTCCTACAACGGATGCAATGACACGCTTGCAAAAGAGCTCGCAGAAAATCTGGGCGCCAGCCTGGAGACCCGCGTGGGCGTATCCCGCATCGCCCAGCAGAGCAACGTGGTGGATTGCGGAGTCTACGTGGTGGACGGCACGCGGGCGCTGGTTGGGCGATTGCAATCGCAGCCAGATAACCTGAACCTCAACAACCTCGTCGTCAATCGGCAGGCACTACAAACCCGCCTCAGGGGTGACAATACATTCGGAACGGCAAATAATCTTACGAACTTTGAACTCATGGACCGACAGGCCCGAGACGCGGTTAAGGAAAGCCCCGTTGGGACGTTTCACCAGCAGATCAAGCGGCTCGGCCAGTCAGCGCCAGACGTTGCTCCCGGGGACCCATTTAAATTTCAAAGTCTTGAGAGCAAGGGGGACGCCGCTGCGCAGCGCAGCGGGCCGCAGGAGGAATACAGTTGGCCAGAGTATCTCCCCCCTGGGAAAGCTAATGAAGACGACGCTGTTCTGGCATCGTCTTTCGTGCCAACTGGGCCCCATCACCAAGCCTCGGATCCCGCAGGGTCCTTTCGTCCCCTGAGCTGGCGCGACGGCGACCAGCGCGCGCCGGACGAGCGGATCGCTGCACAGGACAGGAGCAACCAGCTACCAAGCGAGGAGGTCCTCATCAACCGTGAGCATGATACAGCGGAGTTGAGACCAGCGAAGAGGCAAAGGACCCCGAACAGTCGTCTGCAGGACGTTGCCACTGAGCCGCAGCTGAGCGAGATCGGCAATTCAGGCGCTCGCGTGCTGATGCAGGCCCCCACCCATCAAGTGGGTGCATTGCCATGGGAAGCGCAGCCCATGATGCAAGGGAGCGGACAAGAACACGCCGCGGCGCCGTACGCCGGAGGCAGTGGGTCGATGCTGGGTGCCTCGGTGCTGCAGCCGGGTCACTCAACGGCGCGCCATCATCATGCGCCGGATTCGTCAGTGGTTGATCTGAATCCCCCCGCACCGTCCGAGTTGCGTGACCATGCTCGTTCTGTGCCGGCGGCGGTGCAGCCAGATCGCCCAAAAGTGGTCTCCGGTCCCGACAAGGGTCCTCTTTATTCCAACGATGCGACCCTTGTCGAAGGGCTGAGGTCAGCACTCTATGCCGGTAAGGTCGGGGAGATCACGGTCAAGCGCCATGTAGATATTCTTTTCGGCTTTGGTCATTGGCTCGTTGAAAATAACAAGCCGGGGATTGCGGATCGGCTTCACGAGGAGTCGCTGGATCGGGATCGCAAGGAGTACGAGATCTGGGGTGGCGGCCCCTCGGCCGTGGCTGGGTCACTGGGTCGTCTCAAGACGTGGGCGGGCGGAGCGCCAGTGGTGGGCCGCCCGGCCCTGAATCCCCACCCTGCCGACGCCGTGCTCATCAGAGAGTACACAGCGGCTCTCATCAAAGCGTACGAGGCAGCGCCGACCGGGCCGAAACCCCGTACCGTTGAGGTCTATGGGTCTGCTCTTAGACGTTTCAGTCAATGCCTGGTTGAAAACAAAAAGCCGGGGATTGCGGATCGGCTTCACGAGCGGTCGCTGGATGAAGATGCCAAGCGCTATATGAAAACCGCTGAAATCAGTGCACTAACTCATGTCCGGAAGTTCGCACTCGGGCGCGAAATTGCCCTTGCTGCTCGTCCGGAAGACGCAGTCGGCATGGAGGCTCGTGCCATTGGGGACGCCGCTGCGCAGACCGCGGCACAAGCTCATGGCCACGCAGGAGAGCAGGGACCCATCTCTCGAGCTCAACAAGTCGCGCCAGCGCCGTTTGAACGGCACTTGGGCAAGAAGCGCGAGGCCCAGGACGGACTGACGAGTACACTTGACAGGAGCAACCTCGTGAACAGCGGGGGCGTCATCATAAACAATGAACATTCCACAGCGCTGTTGAGACCGGCGAAGAGGCAGAGGACTGATAATCCGCAAAGCCGCGCCATGGGGCGGCAACTGAGCGAAGCAACCACGACGTCCATCAGCCAAGCCTCCGATCAAGCCCGAGCGGACCTAGTGGCTTCCTTCAGAAGCAGGGAGCGCTCCGACGCGGGGCGTTGAGCTCCATGGCTGGGGTCAAGCAGAACAGCTCTCTTGACGACAGAGGCGCTGATGCGATCTCCGGACCGGTAGCTCTCGCCGTAATTGATCAGGCTGGTACTGTTGGAAGGCTTGATCAGCCTCGTCACCCCAATCTCCAGCATAGCTCACTGTCACGCGGCCAACGTGCCTCCGTAGCTAACATCTACGTCAGCGTTGAAGAAGTAGCCTGCGCCACGGGATGTTTTGACCAGGCGAGGGTTGGCCGCATCAGCCTCCAGCTTTCGGCGCAAGCGCATGATTAGGACATCGA
>NZ_JAMYKV010000023.1:0-98268 GCF_040317535.1 Mesorhizobium sp. M1409 | reverse complement strand
AAAGCATCCTCCAAAGAATCAGATGCTCTCGACAGATTCAGCTCCTAAACCCCTTGTCACGCGTTAACTCACCCGATTGCCCTGGAACGGACCGCTTTGCGATTGCCCGAAGGCTAACCCTCATGGTAACGAGGAGACGTGCGGGTATGATGTAATGGTAGCTTGTCAGCTTCCCAAGCTGAACGCGCGGGTTCGATTCCCGCTACCCGCTCCAGCAATCATCCCACCTCGCGCAAGATGAAGTCGTGCAGCATCTTGGCGGCCGGCGACAGCACGCGGTTCCTGACCGTGATCAGGCTGTAGGGCCTGACCTCGATGTCGAATTCGGTCTGGACGACGTCGATGGCACCGGCCAGCCCGTCGGGATTCTGGATGAATTTCGCCACCTGGACCGAGACCGGCGCAATGGCATCGGACTGCGCGACCATGACCAGCGTCAGGAGCAGTGAGCTGGTGTTGAGGATCCGGTCCGGCAAAGCGATGTTGCGGTTGAGGAAATTGCTCTCCATCGCCTGGCGCAAGGGCGAGCCGCCCGACTGGAAAACCCAGTCATAGGCGGCGGTGTCCTCCAGCCGCACCGCCTTGCCCTTGGTGAGGGGGTGGCCCCGTCGCACGATCAGGCAGGCCTTCTCGACACCGATGACGCGCGACTCGAACAGCCGCGGATTGAGATCGTCCGGGATGCGCGCGATGATGAAATCATGGCGCGTGGCGATCAGCTCGCGCGCCAGCACGTTGGAGGTCTCGACCTGCATGGTGATCTCGATGCGCGGATAGATGCGGCGGATTTCGCGGATTGCCGGCACTGCCAGTTCGATCGCGGGCGCCGTCACCGCACCCAGGAACACCGAACCGCCCTTGCCCGACTTGAGCTCGGAAATCTCGCGGTCAACCTCGCGCATCTCCAGCAGGATCGAGCGCGCGCGCCTTGCCAACGCCTTCCCATAGGGGGTCAACGTGATGCCGCGCGGCAGCCTTTCACACAGCTTGACCTCGAGCACCGCCTCCATCTCGCCGATCATGCGCGAGGCCGCCGGCTGCGAAATGTTCATGACCTGGGCCGCCGCGCTGACGCGGCCATGGTCGTCAAGCGCGACGATCATGCGCATATGACGCAGACTGAGACCGCTGCGCAGCAGGGTTTCGCCATCGCCCGGAATTTCGCTGTAACGGTTTGAAATCGAACTAGAATTGCGTAGCGCGGCCATCGCCTTTCCCTTACTTCCCCTTACCGCCGCCGGTGGTCGCGCCGGTCCATTTCGCCTCATAGCACATACCAAACGCGATATAGCAACCATCAAAGATCGCATTTGACAGTTATGGCAAAGGATCACACCCTTCGCGCGTTCCGAGACGTGACGGTCGATGACGAGTAAAATCGTATCGATTGAAATCAGCGCTTCGGGGCCATGGGAGGATACCGGAGATCGATATGACGGCAGCAGTGCCTTGGCACTTCTGCACGATTGCGCGGCCCGCGACCCCCGGGGTGCCGCGTCCATCAACCAGGGAGAGTAAAAGTGAAGATCATCAAGACATTGGCCGCCGTCGCGGCCCTTGGCATCGCTGCCATGACCTACTCGGCGCACGCAGCCGACAAGGGTCTTGTCGGCGTGCTGATGCCGACCAAGACCTCGCAGCGCTGGATCAACGACGGCGACGCCGTCAAGTCCCAGCTCGAGGCTCTCGGCTACACCGTCGACCTGCAATACGCGCAGGACGACATCCCCAACCAGCTCAGCCAGCTGGAAAACGAAATCACCAAGGGCCCAAAGGCGCTGATCATCGCCTCGATCGACGGCACCACCCTGTCGGATGCGCTGCAGAAGGCCGCTGACGCGGGCGTCGTCGTCGTCGCCTATGACCGCCTGATCAAGAAGACCGCCAATGTCGATTACTACACCACCTTCGACAATTTCGGCGTCGGCGTCATCCAGGCGAATTCGCTGGTCAAGGGCCTCAAGGAGCGTTTCCCGAACACCAAGCCGTGGAACGTCGAACTGTTCGGCGGCTCGCCCGACGACAACAACGCCTTCTTCTTCTACAACGGTGCTATCTCCGTTCTGCAGCCGCTGATCGACGACGGCTCGATCAAGATCAAGTCCGGCCAGACCGGCATGGACAAGGTCGGCACGCTGCGCTGGCTCGCCGCCACCGCCCAGGCGCGCATGGACAATCTGCTGTCGGCCAACTATTCGGACGGCAGCCGCGTCGATGGCGTTCTGTCGCCCTATGATGGCCTGTCGCGCGGCATCACCGCCTCGCTGCGCGCCGTCGGCTACGGCACGGACGCACAGCCCTGGCCGATCGTGACCGGCCAGGATGCCGAGACCGCCTCGGTCAAGCTGATCATCTCGGGCGAGCAGTACTCGACCGTGTTCAAGGACACCCGTGAACTGGCCAAGGCCACCGTCGAGCTCGTCGACAAGGTGCTCTCGGGCGGCAAGCCGGACGGCCTTGATGAAAAGACCTACAACAACGACGTCAAGGTCGTCCCCTCGATCCTCTTGACGCCGCATGACGTCGACAAGTCGAACTACCAGGCACTGGTCGTCGACTCCGGCTACATCAAGGCCGACGAACTGAAGTAACCCCGGTTACAAAATCAGGGGTCCTGCGCAACGCAGGACCCCTTTTCGTTAACCAGCGAGCCCGGTATTGTTTACCGACCTCGCCGGCAGTGTTTGCCGAGCTCTCAAGGAGCGGTAGTCCCCATGGTCTCGACGATTTTGGAGATGCGCGACATCACCAAGACGTTCCCCGGCGTGAAGGCGCTGTCGAACGTCAACCTTAGCGTGGAGGAAGGCGAGATCCATGCCGTGGTCGGCGAGAACGGCGCCGGCAAGTCGACGCTGATGAAGGTGCTGTCGGGCGTCTATCCCACAGGCACCTATGACGGCCAGATCATCTTCAATGGCCAGGAATGCCATTTCAAAGGCATCCACGACAGCGAACACAAGGGCATCGTCATCATCCACCAGGAGCTTGCCCTGGTGCCGATGCTGTCGATCGCCGAAAACATTTTCCTCGGCAACGAGCACGCCAGATATGGCGTCATCGACTGGAATGCCAACGAGGCGCGCACCAGCGCCCTGTTGAAGAAGGTGGGCCTCAAGGAGGACCCCAAGACGCTGATCACCAATATCGGTGTCGGCAAGCAGCAATTGGTCGAGATCGCCAAGGCGCTGAGCAAGGAAGTCAAGCTGCTGATCCTCGACGAGCCGACGGCATCGCTCAGCGAAAAGGACAGCCAGGCGCTGCTCGACCTTCTGCTCGAATTCAAACGGCAAGGCATGACCTCGATCCTGATCTCGCACAAGCTCAACGAGGTGAATCGGGTCGCCGACAAGGTCACCGTCATCCGCGACGGGCGCACCATCGAGACACTGGCCAAGAAGGACATCTCGGAAGACCGCATCATCACCTCTATGGTGGGCCGGTCGCTCGACGACCGCTATCCGCCGCGCGAGCCTGACATCGGCGAGGTCGTGTTCGAAGTGAGGAACTGGTCGGTCTATCACCCGCTCCATGCCGACCGGCAGGTGATCAAGGGCATCGACATCAATGTGCGCAAGGGCGAAGTGGTCGGCATTGCCGGACTGATGGGCGCCGGCCGCACCGAATTCGCGATGAGCCTGTTCGGCCGCTCCTATGGCCGCCATATCACTGGCGAGGTGCTGCTCAAGGGCAAGCCGATCGATGTCTCCTCGGTGAGCCGGGCAGTCGAACACGGAATTGCCTACGTCACCGAGGACCGCAAGACCTACGGCCTCAACCTCATCGACCATATCAAGCACAACATCACGCTGGCCAATCTGGGCGGCGTGTCGCGCCATAGCGTGATCGACGACATGCGCGAGCTCTCCGTCGCCAACGACTATCGCAAGAAGACCAATATCCGCGCTTCGAGTGTCTATCAGATGACCGGCAATCTTTCCGGCGGCAACCAGCAGAAGGTGGTGCTGTCGAAATGGCTATTCGCCGACCCGGACGTGCTGATTCTCGACGAGCCGACGCGCGGCATCGACGTTGGCGCCAAATACGAAATCTACACGATCATCGCCCGCCTCGCCGCCGAAGGTAAGGCGATCGTGGTCATCTCGTCGGAAATGCCAGAACTGCTCGGCATCACCGACCGCATCTACGTCATGAACGAAGGCCGCATTGTCGGCGAAATGCCCGCGGCGGACGCCAGCCAGGAAAAAATAATGCGCGCCATCGTCCGGGGAGAAGGAAAAGCAGCATGAGCACCGAAAGCGCCCCCGCCCCGCAGAGCAAAGTCGCCGAAGACGTGCCGCAGCGTCCACGTATCGCCGTCTCGGCGCTGACGACGAACCTGCGCGAATACGGCCTGATACTGGCGCTGATCGCCATCATGGTGTTCTTCCAGTTCACCACCTCCGGAACGCTGTTCAAACCGGTGAACCTGAGCAATCTGGTGCAGCAGAACTCGTTCATCATCGTGATGGCGCTGGGCATGCTGCTGGTGATCGTCTCCGGCCATATCGATCTCAGCGTCGGCTCCGTCGCCGGCTTCATCGGCGCATTGGCGGCGATGATGATGGTCATCTGGCCGCTCGGGCCGTTCAGCAATCCGCTGGTGGTGTCGATCATCTGCCTCATCGTGGGTGGCGCGATCGGCGCGGCGCAAGGCTACTGGATTGCTTATCACCGAATACCGAGCTTCATCGTCACGCTGGCCGGCATGCTGATCTTCCGCGGCATCTGCCAGGCGCTGCTGGGCGGCGGATCCTCGGTGGGACCACTTCCCGACGGCTTCAAGGCCCTCAGCTCGGGCTTCATCCCGGATGTCATCGGGCCACTGACGCTCATCCCGCCGACGGTGAACGCGGCCGGCAAGACCATTATCGGCAGCGGCCTGACGCTGCACATGACGACGATCGTGCTGGGCCTGATCGCTGTGCTGGCCTACGCCTATTTCGGGCTGAGGACACGACGCAAACGCGAACGCCATGGCTATGAGGCCGAGCCCTTTCCCCTGTTCGTCATCAAGACGCTGGTGGGTAGCGCGCTGGCGCTGTTCCTGGTCTACCAGTTCGCCAGCTACAGGGGCCTGCCGGTGGTGCTGCTCGTCATGGGCGTGCTGATCTCGCTGTTCGTCTTCGTCACCAAGCGCATGACCATCGGCCGCCGCATCTATGCGATGGGCGGCAACGCCAAGGCCGCGCAGCTGTCAGGCATCAAGACAGAACGGCTGACGCTGATGGTGTTCGTCAATATGGGCGTGCTGTCGGCACTTGGCGGCCTGATCATCGCGGCGCGGCTGGGACAGGCGGTGCCGGCTGCCGGCCTCGGTAGCGAACTCGATGTGATTGCCGCCGTCTTCATCGGCGGCGCCTCGGCGATGGGCGGCGTCGGTCAGGTCATCGGCGCGGTGGTCGGCGGCTTCATCATGGGCGTGATGAACAACGGCATGTCGATCATGGGCGTCAATGTCGACTGGCAGCAGGTCGTCAAAGGCCTGGTGCTGCTCGGCGCCGTGATCTTCGACGTCTACAACAAGAACAAGGTTTGACGGGCCAGCGAGGCAACGAGGAAAGCATACGGGTCTAGATCGCGATGCTGCCGGCAACCCGCCGGCGTCAAGAAGTCCCTCGGGGACCAAGCTCGCGGGCGCAATCCGGACGACGAGTTCAACCCGTGGCGCGGCGAGGTCCGAGCCGCGCGGGTTAGGGTTTGCCAAACGGCAACCGGGCCAAGACAAATGAGAGAGGATTCATCATGCTGATCTCCCAGATTCTCGATGACGCCGAGACCATCCGTGTCGTTGCCCGCAACGGCGGCAAGACCCGGATCATCAACGGCGCCCGCAGCGTCTACTCGCTGGCGATGGAGGCCGCGCGTACCGGCGTCGGTCTCGTCGCGCTGATCGAACGCAAGGGGCTTGGCGAAACGGTCGATCTCGAGGCGGCCTACAAGAAAGGACGGCTGCTGTCGCCGATCAACCATCCCGACCCGGCGCATCTGCACCTGACCGGCACCGGACTGACGCATCTCGGCTCAGCCGCGACACGCGATTCCATGCACAAGAAGCTCAGCGCCGACGGCGAGGAGCAGCTGACCGATTCCATGAAGATGTTCCGCATGGGGCTGGAGGGCGGCAAGCCCGCGAAAGGCCAGATCGGCGTGCAGCCGGAATGGTTCTACAAGGGCAACGGCACGATGGCGGTGGCGCCAGGTGCGGCGCTCTTGTCACCGGCTTTCGCCAAGGACGCCGGCGAAGAGCCCGAGGTGGCCGGCATCTACGTCATCGGCGATGACGGCGCACCGTTCCGCGTCGGCTTCACCCTGTCGAACGAGTTTTCCGACCACGTCACCGAACGCGTGAATTATCTGTTCCTCGCCCATTCCAAGCTGCGCAACGCTTCGTTCGGGCCGGAGATCCTGATCGGCGACCTGCCGTCCGATATCAGAGGCACCTCGCGCATCTTGCGCGACAACGACGTGCTGTGGGAAAAGCCGTTCCTGTCCGGCGAAGCGAACATGTCGCACACCATCGCCAATCTCGAACATCACCACTTCAAATATGCGGCTTTCCGCCAGCCGGGCGACGTGCATGTGCACATGTTCGGCACGGCGACGCTGTCCTTCGCCGACGGCATCAGTACTGAAGCCGGCGACGTGTTCGAGATCGAGGCCAAGGATTTCGGCCTGCCGCTGCGCAATCCGCTCGAGATCGAGCAGCCGGTGAAGGTGGCGGTGAAGGCGCTTTGAAAGGGTGATCTCCCCCCAAGGGGAGGAGATCGGCAGCTTCGACGTCTCAATAAATATCGAAGTCGAAATACTTGGCCTGGATCTTCTTGTAGGTGCCGTCGGCGACGATCGCGTCGATGGCCGCATTGAGCTTGTCGCGCAATGCCGTGTCTTCCAGGCGGACGGCAATGCCGGCTTGTGTCTCCGTGCCCTTGACGTCACCGACCAGTTTGCAGCAGCCGTCGCTTGCCTTCTTCAACCAATCCATCAGCACGAACTTGTCCGAGATCACGGCGTCTAGCCGGCCGTTGGTCAGGTCGGTGATCGCTTCTTCCTGGGTCGGGTAGAGTTTTGCCTCGGCGCCCGCCTTGCCATAGGTATTCTGGGCATAGTCGGCCTGCGTGGTCGAGGCCTGGGCGCCGACCGTCTTGCCTGCAAGGGCCGCCGGTTCGGTCGAGGTGAGATCGCTGTCCTTCGGCGCCACCAGAGCGAGCGGTGTCGTATAATATTTGTTGGTGAAAGCGACCTGCTTCTTGCGCTCCTCGGTGATGCTCATCGAGGCGATGATGGCGTCGAACTTCTTCGCCTGCAGGGCGGGAATGATGCCGTCCCAGTCCTGGGTAACGATTTCGCACTCGACCTTCATCTGCGCGCACAGCGCGTTGGCGATGTCGATATCGAAGCCTTCGACCTTGCCGTCCGCTGTAATGGTATTGAATGGCGGATAGGCGCCCTCGGTGCCTATCTTGATTTTCTCAGCTGCCTGCACCGACAGAGAGCTGGCCGCCATCACCAGCATGGCAGCGCCCGCCGCCGATATGATCCGTTTCGAAATCTGCATTTTCTTGGTTCCCCTTGAACGCCGCCAGCCTGACGACCAGAAAGGCAGCCAAGCATGGCGAGCCGGCGCAGGCAAGTATTTTGCCAGCTGGCAATGGGGGTTCAGCGCGCGGGGCGGAAATGCTTGGACAGCTTCAAACCCTGCGCCTGGTAGTTGGAGCCGAGATCGGTGCCATAGAGTGCCCGTGGCCGCTTCAGCATGTGCTCGTAGACCAGCCGGCCGACGATCTGGCCATGGTCGAGGATGAACGGCACTTCGTGGCTGCGCACTTCCAGCACCGCCCGGCTGCCGGTGCCACCGGACGCCGAGTGGCCGAAGCCCGGATCGAAGAAGCCGGCATAGTGGACGCGGAATTCACCGACCAGCGGATCGAAGGGCGTCATCTCGGCGGCGTAGAGCGGCGGCACATGCACCGCTTCCTGGCTCACAAGAATATAGAATTCATCGGGGTCGAGCACCAGTTCGCCAGCGCCGCTCTTGTGGATCGGCTCCCAGAAGTCGACGACCTCCTGCGCGGCGCGCTTGTCGACGTCGATGAGACCGGTGTGATGCTTGCCGCGGTAGCCGACAAGGCCGTTTCGATCGCCGTTGAGGTCGATCGACAGCGCGATGCCGCCGCCGGAAATGTTGGGCGGCTCGGTGGCAACCAGGATCTGCGCGCGATGCAACTGGTGAAGTTCGGCTTCCGACAGCAGCGCATTGCCGGTGCGGAAACGGATCTGCGACAGTCGCGAACCGGTGCGCGCGACGATCGGGAAGGTGCGCGGGCTGACCTCCAGATAGAGCGGACCATGATAGCCGGCGGCGATCTTGTCGAACTCGTGGCCGCGATCGGTCATGACGCGGGTGAAGATGTCGAGCCGCCCGGTCGAGCTCTTGGGATTGGCCGAGGCCGAAATGTCCGCCGGCAATGCCAGGCTTTCGAGCAAGGGCACGATATAGACGCAGCCGGTCTCCAGCACCGCGCCCTCGGCCAGATTGATCTCGTGCAGCTTCAGCCGGTCGAGCTTTTCCGAGACCTTGTGGTTGGGGCCCGGCAGGAAGGAGGCACGCACCCGCCAGGCCTTGTCGCCGAGCCGGAGATCGAGGCTGGCCGGCTGGATCTGGTCGGCATCGAGCGCACGTGCCGACTTCAGCGCGCCGGACTGGAAGAGCGCCGAAATGTCCTGATCTGGAAGAATGCCTGTTTGCCGCAAAGCCGGCTCCGCTGCAACGCCGCTGGTACAAACCTCTTAATCAAGCCGGCAATTGACGCAAGCGTGGCGCGGGTCTAAAGGGTCGTTATCCCGTGGTGATTTGGCCGGTCGGCTTGCAGCCACGTTAAACAAGTCGCTAAAGGACCGTCGGGCCGCAAGGCCGTATGGACCGGTTGCGACTTTCGCGGCCGGTTTTTTTGTGTCTGGAAGAAGAGCGATGAGCACCAACAAGCGCAACTGGAAGCCTCAAACGGCACTCGTGCACAGCGGAACGCTGCGTTCCGGTTTCGGCGAAACGTCGGAAGCGATTTACCTCACCCAGGGCTACGTCTATGAAACGGCGCAGGCCGCCGAAGCCCGTTTCAAGGGCGAGGAGCCGGGCTTCATCTATTCGCGCTACGCCAATCCGACCGTCGACATGTTCGAAAAGCGCATGTGCGCGCTCGAAGGTGCCGAGGACGCCCGCGCCACCGCCTCCGGCATGGCCGCGGTGACGGCAGCGCTGCTGTGCAGCGCCAAGGCCGGCGACCATATCGTGGCGGCGCGCGCGCTGTTCGGCTCCTGCCGCTGGGTGGTCGAGACGCTGGCGCCAAGATACGGCATCGAGGCGACGCTGGTCGACGGCACCGACATCGCCAATTGGGAAAAGGCGGTCAAGCCGAACACCAAGCTGTTCTTCCTGGAAAGCCCGACCAACCCGACGCTGGAAGTGGTCGACATCGCCGCGGTTGCCTCGCTCGCCAATTCGATCGGCGCCAGGCTGATCGTCGACAATGTCTTCGCCACGCCCTTGCAGCAGAAGCCGCTGCAACTCGGCGCCCACATCGTCGTCTATTCGGCGACCAAGCACATTGACGGCCAGGGGCGCTGTCTCGGCGGCGTCATCCTGTCGGACAAGAAGTGGATCGACGAGAACCTGCACGATTATTTCCGCCACACCGGGCCCAGCCTGTCGCCCTTCAACGCCTGGACGCTGCTGAAGGGGCTGGAAACGCTGCCGCTGCGCGTGCGCCAGCAGACGGAAAGCGCGGGCCGGATCGCGGATTTCCTCGCCGAGCGGCCGGAAATTGCCCGCGTCATCTATCCCGGCCGCGCCGACCACCCGCAGGCCGATATCGTCAAGAAGCAGATGTCGGGCGGCTCGACGCTGATCTGCCTTGACGTCAAGGGCGGCAAGCAGGCGGCCTTCGCCTTGCAGAACGCGCTCGACATCGTGCTGATCTCCAACAACCTCGGCGACGCCAAGAGCCTGATCACCCATCCGGCGACGACGACGCACAAGAACCTGAGCGACGAAGCGCGTGCCGAGCTCGGCATCGGGCCGGGCACGCTCAGACTGTCCGTCGGCCTGGAAGACACCGACGATCTGCTTGAGGATATCGAACAGGCGCTGAAGGCCTCGTAAGAGGGCTTTGGCTTTCAGGCGCCGGACGGCGTCTCTTCCAGCTCGGCCGCCTTGGTCCCGATGGTCATCGCGTTGCCGCGCCAGTCGACGGCACCGCCGAGCCAGCCGCGTGCCCACATCGCCGGCAGGATCAGGTCGCGGGCCATGATCGCGGCAACCATGCGTCGCGACAGGTACCAGCCCTTGGACCAGGCCAGGGCGCACTCGGGAAGGTAGAAGGCCGCCAGCACGGCAATGGCGGTTGCCCAGAGGCTGAAGCCGGCGCTTGCCGCCGCAATCAGCGCCAGCACCAGCGGCACCGCCGCGCCAGTCAGGATTTCGGGTGCGAAGAACAGCGGGAAGGTGACGCGGCGCAGGCGCGCCCAACGGGCCTGACGTGACCAGATCTCGTCGAACGTGCGCCGGCCAAGCGGCTGTTCGAAGGGCGCGGCGACGAGATTGACGCGCAGGCCGAGGCCGTTGACCAGCTTGGTCGCGGCGGCGTCCTCGGCGATCTCGGCGGCCAACGCGCGGATGCCGCCATTGGCGTCGAGCATCGGCTTGTTCCAGAGCATGCTCTTGCCCTGGGCAAAGCCAAGGCCAAGCGCCTCGCCGGCATATTGCCAGCGCGCCTGCAGCGTGTTGAGGAAAGCGCATTCGACTTCAGCCCAGAAGCCGGCCGGCCGCGAGCCGATCGGCGTCGAACAGACAAGGCCGGTGTCGGGCCGCCATGCAGCCATCAGGTGCTGGATGTAGTCTCTCGGCATCAACACGTTGGAATCGGCCAGGACGACCCAGTCGTGCCGCGCCGCTTCCCAACCCTTGACGCAATTGTTGAGTTTCGGATTGGCGCTGAAGCGGTCGTCGCCGATCATCAGCCGGGCCGGCACCTTGGGAAACCGGGCAATCGCCCTGTTTATCGGTTTGACTACCGGATCGTCGGCATGGGCGACGCAGAAGATCAGCTCGTAGCGCGGCCAATCAAGCGAGAAGGCGCGCTCCAGCGTCTCGTGCGTGAACGGTTCAATGCCACGCGACGGCACGATGATCGACACCGGCCGCGGCTTGCCGGTCGGCGGCGCGATAATGCGGCGCCGTTTCAGACGCGAAGCGGCAAGCACGATGCTGGCGAGATTTGAGAGGATAAGAGCAATTGAAAGCGTGGCGGCTATGAGAGTGAGTTCCATCGAGATCCGGTCACTCCAGAAAACCGGTCCGCCAGAACAATCTGGCTGGCATGACGACCGATTTCAACAGTTCGACAGAGCGCCCGAGTCGCGCGGCACTGGTCGGCGCACACCATCATTGTCGTGTGTCACTTAAATGACATTCTTTGCCGGCACCTGCCGTTCGGTAGGCAATGAAAGGACGCGCACCGTTGACCAGCCTGCAAGGAGCGCCGAAAGATACTGGATTGTTTTGGAGCTGCTTATGTACAGCACCGTCACGCGCAACATCGAAGTGCAGGTCAGGCCGTTCTATCTGGAGGACCGTTCGGATCCGTCCGAGAACCGCTATGTCTGGGGCTATCAGATAACGATCGACAATCAGTCGGACGATTCCGTCCAGCTGTTGTCGCGCTATTGGCACATCACCGATGGCACCGGCAGGGTCGAAGAGGTACGCGGCCCTGGCGTCGTCGGCGACCAACCCGAACTCAATCCCGGCGACAGCTACCAGTACACGTCCGGTTGCCCGCTCTCGACACCCTCCGGCATCATGGTCGGGCACTACACGATGCGCAACCAGCGGGGCGAGACGTTCGACATCGCCATCCCCGCATTTTCACTCGACCTGCCGGGGAAGCGGCGGACGGTGAATTAGCGTCTTTCTCCCCGTCTCTGTACGGGGAGAAATGCCCGGCAGAGGGGCGCCGCCGGGCTGATGAGATTGTCTTCCACGCACAAGGCATCCGAGTGGACGGCGCGGCCATTCGCCGAAGTTCGCGCTGCCCCTCATCCGCCCTTCGGGCACCTTCTCCCCGTAAACGGGGAGAAGGAAGGGACACTTTACTGAGCCGCAAATTCCGCCGGGTCGAAGTCATATTGCTTCGAGCAGAATTCGCAGGCGACGTGAATGCCGCCGTCCTCGGTGCTGTCCTTGATCTCTTGGGCGGAAAAGCCCTCGAGGATGCCGCGGATCTTGTCCCGGGAGCACGAGCACTGGTCGGCGACCGGAACGCCGCCGAAGACGCGCACGCCATGCTCGTGGAACAGCCTGTAGAGCAGCCGCTCGGCGCCGATCGTCGGGTCGATCAGTTCGGTCGGCTCGATGGTGCCGAGCAGCGCCAGCAACTCCAGCCAGGAATTGTCGTCGGGATCGTGGATCTCCTCGCGCGGATCGCCATCGCCGCCCGGCAGGTCCGGCACGCGCATGCGCTCGGGCGACTGCGGCAGGAACTGCGCCAGGATGCCACCGGCGCGCCACTGCTCGCGGGCGCCGCCCGGGCCGGGCGTCAAGAGCTTGGCCACCGACAGCCTGAGATCGGTCGGAATCTGCTCCGACTGACGGAAATAGGTGCGTGCCGCATCTTCCAGCGTCTCGCCATCGAGCTGGACGATACCCTGATAGCGCTGCGTGTGAGCGCCCTGGTCGATGGTCAGCGCCAGCACGCCGGTGCCGAGCAGGGTCTGCTGGGACGTTTCGCCCGCCGCGACCAGCGCTTCCAGTCGGTCGGCATCGAAACGCGCATAGGCGCGCAGCGCCGAGGGCGTGGAAAAATCCGCGACCAGCATGTCGACAGGCCCGTCGGTGCGGGTCTGCAGGATGAACTTGCCCTCGAACTTGAGCGAGGTGCCGAGCAGCACCGTCAGCACACAGGCTTCCGCCAGCAGCCGGGCGACCGGCTCGGGATAGTCGTGGCGGCCGAGGATGGCGTCGAGCATCGGTCCGAGCTGGACGGTGCGACCGCGCACGTCGAGCGGGCCTACCTCGAAGGGCACGACGTGATCGTCGCCGGCGTAGCCGAATTCGCCGAGTTTGGGGTGATGTTCAGTCACTCGATAGGTTTCCAACATAACAAAGCTCCAGGGCGCGGCCATGCCGCCCTCTCGGGAGCATGCGTCGAAACGCGCTTGATTTGCGTGATGTGGCGCAAATAGGCATCACACCCCCAGAGATCAAGCTCACATAGATCAAGCGCCGAGGCACCAGGCGAGCACGGCCTTCTGGGCATGGAGCCGGTTCTCGGCCTCGTCGAAGACCACCGAATGCGGCCCGTCGATGACCTCGTCGGTCACTTCCTCGCCGCGATGCGCCGGCAGGCAGTGCATGAACAACGCGTCCGGCTTGGCCTTCGCCATCAGCTTGGCATTGACCTGGTAGGGCGAGAACACGTTGTGGCCGCGGGCACGATGCTCCTGGCCCATCGACACCCAGCAATCGGTGACGATGCAGTCGGCCTGATCGACGGCTTCCTCGGGCGAGCGGGTGAAATGCAGCTTGCCGCCATGCGCCTGCGACCAGTCGATATGCTTCTGCGCCGGCTCACTGCCCTCGGGCACGGCGACGTTGAGGTTGAAGCGGAACCGTGCGGAGGCTTCGAGCAAGGAATGCAGCACATTGTTGCCGTCGCCGGTCCAGGCGATGGTCTTGCCGGCGACCGGACCGCGATGCTCCTCGAAAGTCATGATATCAGCCATAAGCTGGCAGGGATGGGTGTCGTCGGTCAGTCCGTTGATCACCGGCACGGTGGCATTCTCGGTCAGCTCCAGCAGCCGCTCATGCGAGGTGGTGCGGATCATGATCGCGTCGACATAACGCGACAACACCTTGGCGGTGTCGGCGATGGTCTCGGAACGGCCGAGCTGCATCTCGGTGCCGGTCAGCATGATGGTCTCGCCGCCAAGCTGGCGCATACCGACGTCGAAGGACACACGCGTGCGGGTCGACGGCTTGTCGAAGATCATCGCCAGCACCTTGCCTTCGAGCGGCTTGCTGCGCTCGCCGGCCTTGAGGCGGGCCTTTCGCACCACCGCATCGTCCAGCATAAGACGCAGATCGCCTTCGGAAACGGCGGAAAGATCGGTGAAATGGCGAACTGACATCAGCAATGGTTCCGGGATTACTTCGCGGCGGCGGAGGCGATCGCCTCCGCCAGGCCCTTGGCGCCGGCGCGGATGCGGTTGAGCGCGTCGTGGATCTCGGCGTCGGTGACGGTGAGCGGCGGCAACAGGCGAATGACGTTGTCGCCGGCCGGAACCGCCAGCAGGTGCTGGTCGCGCAATGCCATGTTCACCTTGGTGTTGGGCATGGCGCATTTGAGGCCTAGCATCAGCCCGGTGCCCCTGATGTCCTCGATGACCTCGGGAAACTCGTCGGCGACCGACGCGAGACCCTGCTTCATCAGCAGCGCCTTGCGCTGGACGTCTTCGAGGAAGCCGTCTTCCAGCACGACATCTAGCACGGCGTTGCCGACAGCCATGGCCAGCGGGTTACCGCCGAACGTGGTCCCATGCACGCCCGCGGTCATGCCGACGGCCGCTTCGTCCGTGGCAAGGCAGGCGCCCATCGGGAAGCCGCCGCCAATGCCCTTGGCGATCGCCATGATGTCTGGCGTAACCCCTGACCATTCGTGCGCGAACAGCTTGCCGGTGCGGCCGATGCCGCACTGGACCTCGTCGAAGATCAACAGCAGGCCGTGCTGTTCGCACAATTGCCTGAGCCGCTTCAGCGATTGCGTCGGCACCGGACGGATACCGCCCTCGCCCTGCACCGGCTCGATCAGGATGGCGGCCGTCTCCGGCGTGATCGCCTTTTCGGCGGCGTCGATGTCGTCGAAACCGACCTGATCGAAACCTTCGACCTTGGGGCCGAAGCCTTCGAGATATTTGTGCTGGCCGCCAGCCGCGATGGTCGCCAGCGTGCGGCCATGGAAGGCGCCTTCGAAGGTGATGACGCGGAAGCGCTCGGGATGTCCATTGACGAACTGGTAGCGCCGCGCCGTCTTGATCGCGCATTCCAGCGCCTCGGCGCCCGAATTGGTGAAGAACACCTTGTCGGCGAAAGTGGCGTCCACCAGCCGCTCGCCGAGCCGGCTCTGCCCCGGAATCTCATAGAGATTGGAGACATGCCAGAGCTTGGCGGCCTGCTCGGTGAGTGCGGCCACCAGATGCGGATGGCTGTGGCCCAGTGAATTGACGGCGATGCCGCCGGCGAAATCGAGATATCGCTCGCCTTTGTCGGTAACCAGCCAGGTGCCTTCCCCGTGGTCGAAGGCCAGGGGTGCGCGAGCAAAGGTCTCGTAAAGCGCCGAACCGCTCATTATATGCGTCTCCGGTACCGGAAAATCAAAAAAGCCGCCAAAGCGGCGGCCTTTGCGGCTTATCCTGTTTTTCGGCCATGAAGTCAACGAAAACGTCGCGTAGTGCCGCGCGGCAAGCCCTCTGACGAGACGCCGGCTCATAAGCGACCGGGCAAGTTGGGGAAAACCGAAAAAACCGATTCGTGTTGCACTTGGGACTCTTGTCACCGAGTCAGCGCATAGAGTAGTTGTAGACGAGAAATAACTAGATTTCGTGCGGCGGACCTAATCACCAGATATATGTGGTGTCTGCCCCGGCAAATATTGCCGGGTTGGGAATGGATTCCGATTGCCGCACGCTTAGCAGGAGCGCGGTCTCATGAACTGGACTGACGAGCGGGTAGAACTTCTCAGGAAACTGTGGTCGGAGGGTCTGAGCGCAAGCCAGATTGCTGCGCAGCTTGGGGGGGTCAGCCGCAACGCGGTCATCGGCAAGGTGCACCGGCTGAAACTGTCGGGCCGCGGGCGCTCGACCGCCACGCCGGCACGCCAGAAGAAGGCGGCGCAAGGATCGACCGTTCAGAAATCGGTATCGCGCGCCGCAACCGCCACGCGCCATGTCACGACATCGATCGGCGCGACTGCCTTGCAGACGCAGTTCGACGCCGAACCGGTGGCACGCCACTACATCCGCCCGGTCGAGAATGTCGTGCTGCCGATCTCACGGCATCTGCAGCTCGTCGAGCTGACCGAGCGGACCTGCAAATGGCCGAACGGCGATCCGCTTTCGGAGGACTTCCATTTCTGCGGCAACGACGCCGCCGAAACCGGCCCCTACTGCAAGTACCACGCCCGCGTGGCGTTCCAGCCGGCATCGGAACGGCGGCGGAGTCGCTGAGCGAATAGCGAATAGCGAATAGCGAATAGCGAATAGCGAATAGCGAATAGAAACGGCTTGGCTTCTGGGACAGGAAGCAAGCCGTTTTGTGTTCGCTATTCGCTATTCGCTACTCCCTATTCGCTATTCGCTCTCTTTCACAGCCACCCATTCTTGCGAAACCGCCAGTAGAGAAACGCGCAGATCAGCGCGATCGTGGCCAGCACCATCGGGTAGCCGTATTCCATCTTCAGTTCCGGCATATCGCTGAAATTCATGCCGTAGATGCCGGCGAGTGCCGTCGGCACCGCCAGGATGGCGGCCCAGGAGGCGAGCTTCTTGGTGTTGGCCGTCTCCTGGCTCTGGCCGACCAGCAGGCTGGCTTCGAAAGCGAACGCCAGCACCTCGCGCAGGCTGTCGATCTTTTCCTGGACGGTGCGGATGTGATCGGTCACATCGCGGAACAGCGGATGCATGGCCGTATGGATCTGCGGCAGCTCGGCGCTGGTCAGCCGGCGGCAGACCTCGACCAGCGGCAGCGCCGCATTGCGCAGGCGCAAAAGATCGCGGCGCAGCATATAGAGGCGCTCGATGTCCGGGCCGGTCATCGGCTTCATCAGGACCTTGTCCTCGATCGCCTCGACCTCGTCCTCGATCTGCTCGAGCACCGGCATGTAATTGTCGACGATGAAATCGAGAATGGCGTAGAGGACGAAATCCTCGCCCTTGGCCAGCGAATGCGGGCAGCTTTCCCAATGCTGACGAACGGCGGCATAGGAGGTCGAAGGGCCGTGCCTGACGCTGACAATGTAGCCGCTGCCGACGAACAAATGGGTCTCGCCGAAGGTGACCCGGCCGTCGATCAGCTGCGCGGTGCGGGCGACAATGAACAGTGCATCGCCATATTGCTCGATCTTCGGCCGCTGGTGCGGGTGCTCGGCATCCTCGATCGCCAGCTCATGCAGGTGAAACTGCGCCTGGACGCGAAGCAGCAGGTTGCGGTCGGGCTCGAGCAGGCCAATCCAGACGACATGACCGGATTTTTTCGCCCATTCGCCGGCTTCCTCGATGGGAATGTCGGCGATGCGACGCCCGGCCGTGTAGACGCCGCAAGCGATAATGCCGGATATCGGCGCAGACGCCGGGGTCAGGTTCCGAACATTTTCCATCACGACCTCCCGAAGCAAATCCACGGACGAGGATAGAGGCAAGCCCGGAAAGCTTAGCTTAATTCGGGTGACGGTTCGAGAGGCGGCCGTTCACTTCACCGGCAGCGTCTCGGAAAGACCGATCTTGTCGGTCTTGTCGCCCTTCGGCCGCTCGGCCGGCAACTGCTCGCCGGTGACGATATAGTAGATGGTCTCGGCGATGTTGGTGGCGTGGTCACCGATACGCTCGATGTTCTTGGCGCAGAACAGCAGGTGCGTGCAGGGCGTGATGTTGCGCGGATCTTCCATCATGTAGGTCAGCAATTCGCGAAACAGCGATGTGTACATGGCATCGATCTGGTCGTCGCGGTCGCGCACGAAGCCGATTTTCTCTACCGAGCGGGATGCGTAGACGTCGAGCACTTCCTTGAGCTGGGTCAGCGCCAGGTTGGCCAGGGCCTCGAGGCCGCGGAACAGGCTGGTCGGCTGGCGTCCGTCGGTGACGGCGACCACCCGCTTGGCAACGTTCTTGGCGAGGTCGCCAACCCGTTCGAGGTCGGCGGAGATGCGAATGGTCCCGACGATCTCGCGCAAATCCGTCGCCATCGGCTGACGCCTTGCAATGATGATGATCGCCTTATCGTCGATTTCGCGTTGCCCTTCATCCAGCACGGCATCGTCGCGGATGACCTTCTCGGCGAGGCTAGGATCGGCATTGACCAAAGCGGCGATTGCCTGCTCGACCATGCGCTCGGCATGGCCGCCCATCGCGGCGATGCGCTTCGACAGATATTTCAGCTCGTCGTCGTAGGCGCTGACGATGTGCACGGACTGCATGGCAATACGCCTTCCCATGGAGTGTTTTGATTTTGAGTCGTTCCTCGAATCCCCGCTGATACGCTAGCCGGATGACAGAAAAAAGAAACAGTCGCCTCTAAACTAGGGCGATATCAGTGCGTCGGCAAATGAACCGAGAAGGCGGCGCCCTTGCCAACCTCGGACTTGATCGAAAGCCTGGCATTGTGGCGCGTCAGGATATGCTTGACGATAGACAGGCCAAGGCCTGTGCCCTTCTGGGTCCGGCTGGTCTCGACATCGACGCGATAGAAGCGCTCGGTGATGCGCGGAATGTGCTCCTCGGGAATGCCGGGGCCAAAATCCCTGATGGTCACGTCGATGCCGGGCTCCGAGCCGGCATCGCCGTGCGCGATCGACACCACCACGCGCCCGCCCGACTGCCCGTATTTGCAGGCGTTCTCCAGGAGGTTCTCGAAAACCTGGAAAAGCTCGTCGCGATCGCCGGGCACATCGAGCGGCCCATCGGCATAATCCCGCTCGATGGCAACGCTGTTTTCCCTGGCCAGCGGTCCGAGTGAATCAATGACGCTGTCGAGTGTCTCGCGCAGATCGACCTCGGTTCCCGGCTTCAGATAAGGCTTCATCTCGAGCCGCGACAGCGACAACAAATCGTCGATCAGACGCGCCATGCGACTGGTCTGGCTCTCCATGATCTGCAGGAACCGATCGCGCGCCGCCGGATCGTTGCGGGCCGGCCCGCGCAGCGTTTCGATGAAGCCGGCGATGGAGGCGAGCGGCGTACGCAGTTCGTGGCTGGCATTGGCGATGAAGTCGGCGCGCATGCGGTCGATCCTGCGCGTTTCGCTCTGGTCCTTGAATACCAGCACGTAGAGATCGGTCGCATGACCGACCGAGGACGCGCTCACCCGGTAAGCCCG
Source organism: Mesorhizobium sp. M1409 (assembly GCF_040317535.1). Lineage (NCBI taxonomy): Bacteria > Pseudomonadati > Pseudomonadota > Alphaproteobacteria > Hyphomicrobiales > Phyllobacteriaceae > Mesorhizobium > Mesorhizobium sp. M1409. The sequence continues at coordinate 79,130 of NZ_JAMYKV010000023.1, read as the reverse complement.
TTCGACCGGCAGCTTCTCCGTGTAGTCGACGACATCGGAGGCGACATCGCCCGACAGCACGCCGTCCAGCAGAGCTTGCATTTCCGGCGCCCGGAACTTCAATGACAGCGACATGCCGGGCGCGATCCCGCCGAAGGCGGCATAGGCGGCGGCATTGGCATGCACGATGGTGGCGGTCCGGTCGAAGATGATCAGCGGATCGGCAACGGCGGCCGCAAGATATTCACCGGAGAGCCGCTGCAAGCCGATCGCCTCGATGGCCGCGCCGCTCTCGCTGGATTGGCGCGCGCCGGCGGCCGGCAGCATTGCCGCCGCAAGCAGCAGGAGCAGCGCCGGCAACAGTGCGTAGGCAGAAATACCCGCAAAGGCAAAGGCGATCAGAACAGCGACGACGGCGGCCGCAAGCAGCCAGCGGCTGTTCCACAGCCGGATGGCCAGCGTTTGCGCCATCCCTTTCTGTTCCAGGTCAGCCATTCGCTCGCGCGCCCGCACCACATGCATTCGCCGGTCGCGCGGCGGCGGAAACTTCCGCTGGACCGCTCCGGAGGCTCCCAATAGCATGAGTCCGGAAGCTGAAAAGGGTTCGTCTCGATGAAAAATGCCAAGGAAAGTCCCGCCGCGCCGACTTCGGGCCCGCTGAAGATCAGGATCGACGGCAAGGAGCGGGAGTTCGACATCGAAAATCCCGTGCTTCCCGGCTGGGTCGAGGACAACAAGCTGACCGCCGGCGGCTATCCCTACGACAAGAAGATGAAAAGCGACGAGTATGACGAGACGCTCGAGAAATTGCAGATCGAGCTGGTCAAGGCGCAGGCCTGGCTGCAGTCGACCGGCAAGCGGGTGATGGCGCTGTTCGAGGGCCGCGACGCCGCCGGCAAGGGCGGCACGATCTTCGTGGTGCGCCAGTACCTCAACCCGCGCACGGCACGCAATGTGGCGCTGACCAAGCCGACCCCGACCGAGATGGGGCAATGGTATTTCCAGCGCTATGTCGATCATTTCCCGACATCTGGCGAATTCGTCACCTTCGACCGATCCTGGTACAACCGTGCCGGCGTCGAGCCGGTGATGGGTTTCTGCACGCCGCGGCAGCACGAGCAGTTTCTCGACGAGACGCCGCATTTCGAACGGATGATCTCCAACGAGGGCATCCACTTCTTCAAGTTCTGGCTGAACATCGGCCGGGAAACCCAGCTCGAGCGCTTCCACGATCGCCGCTACAGCCCGCTGAAGAGCTGGAAGTTTTCGCCGATCGACGTTGCCGGCATTACCAAGTGGGACGATTATACAGAGGTGCGCGATACCATGTTCGAGCACACTCACAAGGAGTTCGCACCGTGGATCATCGTGCGGGCCAATGACAAGCGGCGCGCGCGGCTGGCGGTCATGCGGCGCATCCTGTTGTCGCTGCCCTATGACGGGCGCGATCTCGACGTAATCGGCAAGGAGGACAAGAAGATCATCGGCGAAGGGCCGTCGTTTTTGAAAGAATAGGCTGGCCTGGGAACCAGGATTGACGCATTTTGCGCCGCGCAGCCAAGGCCGCGCGGCGATGCTTTTTTCCTCGTCTGTCCTAAAGCGCGTCGCGTCGAAACGGATTCATGCGCCGCGCTTTAGGTCTTTGTTTCCATGCATGTCGTTGTCTCAAAACCGGGGCCACTTTTGAGCGACATGCATCAAGCCGCCAGCCGGGCGATGCGCTGCAATCGCCGCAGGGTCGTGTCGTCCTGCAGCGCCTGCTGGAAAAGCGAAATCTCCTGGTCGATGCGGTCGCATAGTGCCTGCGTGTCCCCCTTCAGCAGGCCGCGCGTCTGCAGCAGGGCGGCGACCGGCTTCTTGACAAGCTGTCTCGCCCGGCCGAGGGCCGCTTCCTCGACGCTGCCGCCCGGCACGATCTCGGCGATGAGGCCGAGCGCCCTGGCATCTTCGGCGCGAAGCGTGTCGCCGAGGCAGAAGAAGCGGAAAGCACCGGCGTAGCCGAGCTTCTGCGGCGCCAGGATGCTGGTCGCCGCATCCGGCACAAGGCCGAAATCGACGAATGGTACCCGGAACGTGCTTTCATCGGATGCGATCACCATGTCGCAATGGAACAGGATGGTGCAGCCGACCCCGACGGCATCGCCGTCGACGCAGGCAAGGATGGGCTTTGGAAATGTCGCCAGCGTGCGGAACAGGTCGGTGACGGCGGCGATCAGTTTCTGGTGCTTGGTGGCGTCGAGGAATTCGGAGAAGTCGCCGCCGAGACAGAAACAGCCTGCCAGGCCGCGCAAAACGACGACGCGCACCTCCTCATTGTCGGCGGCTTCATGGAAGGTCTTTGCTAGGCTTTCATAGGCTCTCCTGTCCAGCACCGGCCGGCCGTCATTCGACGACACGGTGACCACCAGCGTGTGGTTGCGAAGCTCAGGTTGCGGGTGTGTGCCCATGACTGTCTCCGATCTCATGACGCACGCCTTTGCCCGAGCATGTCGGGGTAACCCCTGGTCAGCACGGGCGCAAAATGATTGCGGCGCGAGCGCACCACGTCGAGGGTGTGTTCGTTGAAGGTCAGCAGGGTGGCCACGACCTGCTGGTTGCCATAGGTGCGCTGATAACCCAGCGGGGTCGCCAGGAAATGCAGTTGCAAGGCGCGCAGCACCCACATCGGCTCGAATTCGATGATCACCTTGTCGACGCCGCGCTTCAGCCCCCACTCGACGAAACCGGCGATCAATTCGGTGCCGACGGTTGAAACGCCGCGGCGGCCATCGCGAAAACCGGGAGCCACCGCATAGCGGGTCAATTCCCAGATGTTTGGGCCCGATGGCGGCGTTCCTTCGGAAAGGTCGGTCAAAACCTCGGTCAGCAGATGTGGCCGCGTGGTCGGCAACATCCTTTGATAGCCTGCGACTTCGTCACCTCTGATGACAATCTGATGCACCGCCTCGTCATGATCGAACTGGTCGAGTTCGAGCCCGTCGGGGCGCCGGAGATCGTCCCACCCCATCTCCTCGACGAATATCTTGTAGCGCAGCCGGTGGACGGCCTCCCAAAGATCGGGACGTTCCATCAATTCCTGGGTTGTAAGGGAAAATAGCATTCCGCCGTCTCCTGTGTTCAGAGGAAGATACGGCCGTGCTTCGATGAGAAAATTGCGTGATCGCGTATGCAAGAACTTCTAAGTCGGCACGGCCGACCTAGCTAATGTAGCCGCGCCGTATCGCTTCCGCGACGGCCTGCACCCGGTTGACGGCACCGAGTTTGCTTTTGGCGTTAAGAAGATGTTTCTCCGAGGTGTGTTCGGAGATGCCGAGGATTTGAGAAATCTCCCATTCGGACTTGCCGACGGCGGCCCATTGCAGGCATTCCCGCTCGCGCGGCGTCAGCACGATATGATCGATGGCCTTGCTCGCCATCGTGTGGAGTTGCATGGCGCGGCCAACCGCGTAGGTCGACACCAGCGACACCTGGCCGAACTCGGCGGCGGACAATTCCACGGCCTCCCCGCCCAGCGACACCATGACGATCTGGCCGTCGAGCGTGATCAGCGGGAAGGCCAGTCCATCACGCAGTTTGAAGGCACCGGCATCGCCCATCACTTCGCCGCTGCTCTTGTCTATGCGGATACTCTGCGAGGCCTCGCGCCACTGGAAGGGCGCCTGCAGCTGTTTCATGTGGCTGACGACCGGGTCATGATCGACATAGTTGCGCGCGACATAGCGCTCCAGCCACTCGCCGGGCCAATCGCAGAGAAGCACATGCTGCTTTTGCTGGCCGGCCGGCGTGCCCGGCTGCGGTACGGTTCCCGCCATCAGTGCGGTGAGACCGAAATCCGACGTTATGCCCAGCAGCGTTTCGCAGACCGCCGCCGCCGTCGCGGCGTGCTGCAGTTGGTCTATGAATTCCAGCGTGCGATCGAACTGACCCATCGCAACATCAACCCCATGTTGCCTCATGCATTGCGGCCTATGATGCGTGCCTGAGTTACACTTCGCCACCGACCACGGATTGCAAACCGCATGCTTATTCTGTGGCTCCGACCTCGATCCTCTCACCAAGGCGGCCAAAGCTGATTTGCAAACCGGCTAAATCATATCCTGAAATCGGCGTGTTGAAATCAAAAACCATTGTGCCTGTCCCATTTTCGTACGAAAACCGGTGCGAGCACGACCGCGGCGGAGTTTTATCTTGGCGTTCCAATGGAGATCCTTCGCCCTTGCGATGCTGATCGAATTGCTGTCGTTCGCCGACGGCGCGCGCGCCGCGGCGCCTCAGGTTCCGGTTCTGTGGGATGCCAAGGAGCGGCTGCCCAAGCCGGACCTTTCGGCGCTGCCCCGGCTGAGATTCCTGACGACCACCGATTTCCCGCCCTTCAATTTCCTCGACGGCTCCGGAAAGCTGTCCGGGTTCCACATCGATCTGGCACGTGCCATCTGCGCCGAGCTTGGCATTGTCGAGAAATGCCAGATCCAGGCCTTGCCCTGGGCCGAGCTGGAAGGCGCGCTACGGAAAGGTGAAGGCGAGGCGATCATCGCCGGCATCGCCGCAACGCCGGAATCGCGCGCGACCTATGCCTTCTCGCGCTCCTACCTGCAGTTTCCGGCGCGCTTCATCATGCCGAAGAGCAAGGCGCTGGCCGAACCGATCTTTGCCAAGTTGCGCGGCAAGCGTGTCGGCGTGGTCGCCGGCTCGGCGCATGAGAGCATGCTGCGCGACTATTTCAACACCGTTCAGATCGTCCCCTTCGACAGGCCGGAAAACCTCTATGCCGATCTCAAGGGCGGCAAGCTCGACGCCGCCTTCGGCGACGGCATGCGCCTGGCTTTCTGGCTGGGCGGCTCGGATTCAGCGGGCTGCTGCCGCTTTACCGGCGGCCCTTACCTAGCGCCTGAATATCTGGGCTCGGGCATGGCCATCGCAACCCGGGCGGACAATCCGGCACTGGCCGCCGCGTTCGACTACGCGCTGCAGGAGATTTCGATGAAAGGCACGTTCGCCGAATTTTATTTGCGCTATTTCCCGGTTAATTTTTTTTGATCCGGTCTCCGTCAGGTTTTGCTAGGGAGCTGCGGATATTCAGGTGAGCGTGCGCAGCCGCGCCTTGGCGGCACGGCCGATGGCGGCGACGGTCAGTGTGTCGAGATCGAGCTGACGCCGGATCAGCTGCAGCACCCGCACTTCTTCCATGCGCATTTCGAGATCGACGGCGGCCACCTCGAAGGCCGCGGCGTAGGCGGTGTCGCGCAAGCGCTCGGGCAGGGCCTCGGCGACTTCAGCCAGAACGCCTTTCAGCCCATCCTTTTCGTGCAGTCGCTTCTGGCAGGCCTGGGCGACACCGACCAGCCGGTCGTGGTTGAAATCCTCGAACACCGGCCAAGAGCGGACAACGTCGCCGATCCTGGCCAGTTCGACATCGGTCATGTCGCGATCGGAGGCCGAGGTGATGACCATCAGGTAGATCAGGGCTTCATGCGGCGTCGGCAATTTTTTCTCCTTGAACCGGGCTTCGAAGGTAGGAACGCACTCTCCGCACCGCAAGGAAAAAGCGCCGCACGCGTTGACGCTCCGGCGCTGCACGCCTAGAGACCGGTTGAAAAAACCCTGCTCCGGCCCCGCCTTCGAATGATTTGGGCCGGCGAATGATTTGGAAAACAGTGACATGGCGAGATCAAACATCGTCGATCTCAATCCCGAGGTGCTGGCGGCCGCGGCCGAGAGCAAGGCGTGGCCGTTCGAGGAAGCCAAAAAGATAATCGAACGCTACAAAGGCGCCGACTTTCCCCAAACGATCTTGTTCGAGACCGGCTACGGGCCATCCGGCCTGCCGCATATCGGCACATTCGGCGAGGTGGCGCGCACGTCTATGGTGCGCCATGCGTTCCGCGTCCTGACGCAGGACAAGGTTGCGACCAAGCTGCTGTGCTTTTCCGACGACATGGACGGCATGCGTAAGATACCCGACAGCGTGCCGGACCGCGTCGCACTCGAGCAGCATCTGCACAAGCCGCTGTCGTCGGTTCCCAATCCGTTCGGCGGCGACTATGCGAGCTTCGCCGACCACAACAACGCGATGCTTTGCCGCTTCCTCGACACGTTCGGCTTCGACTACGAGTTCGCCAGCGCGACGCAATATTACAAGTCCGGCCGTTTCGACGCGATGCTGCTGCGCGCCGCCGAACGCTATGACCAGATCATGGCGGTGATGCTGCCGACGCTCGGCCCCGAGCGCCAGGCGACCTACAGCCCGTTCCTGCCGATTTCGCCGAAGAGCGGCCGCGTGCTTTACGTGCCGATGAAGCATGTCGACGCCAAGGCCGGCACCATCACCTTCGACGACGAAGGCACGGAGACCACGCTTTCGATCACCGGCGGCCGCGTCAAGCTGCAGTGGAAGCCGGATTTCGGCATGCGCTGGGCAGCGCTTGGCGTCGACTTCGAGATGTTCGGCAAGGATCACCAGACGAATGCTGTGGTCTACGACCGCATCTGCAACATTCTGGGTGGACGGGCGCCGGAGCATTTCGTCTACGAACTGTTCCTCGACGAGAACGGCCAGAAGATCTCGAAGTCGAAGGGCAACGGGCTGACCATCGACGATTGGCTGACCTATGCGCCGACCGAAAGCCTCGGGCTCTACATGTACCAGCGGCCACGGCAGGCCAAGAAGCTGTATTTCGACGTCATCCCGCGGGCCGTGGACGAGTACTACACCTTCCTTACCGCGTATCCCCGGCAGGACTGGAAGGAACGGCTGGGCAATCCGGTCTGGCATATGCATGACGGCAACCCGCCCGCCATCGACATGCCGGTGCCGTTCTCGCTGCTGCTCAACCTGGTCAGCGCCTCCAACGCGCAGAACAAGGATGTGCTGTGGGGCTTCATCTCGCGCCATACGGTGGGGGTGACGCCAAAGACGCATCCCGAGCTCGACCGGCTGGTGGGCCACGCGATCCGCTATTTCGACGATTTCGTGAAGCCGACGAAAACCTTCCGGCCGGCCGACGAGGTCGAGCGCGAGGCACTGCAAGCTCTCGACGAGGCGCTTGGCGCGCTGCCGGCGGACGCCAATGGCGAAGCGATCCAGAACGCTTCGCTCAACGTCGCGCGCAGGATCGAACGTTATCAGGACCATTCCAAGCAGAGCCCGGAAGGCGGCCCCGGCGTATCGGGCGCCTTCTTCCAGATGATCTACCAGGTGCTGATCGGCCAGGAGCGCGGCCCGCGCTTCGGATCGTTCGTCGCGCTCTATGGCATTGCCGAAACGCGGGCGCTTATTGAGCGGGCGCTGGCTGGTCAGCTGGCTTGAGAACGCCGTCCACCTCTTCCAGGATCGAACTCGGCGCCTGAGGCGCCGGGCTTGGCGCGGCCGGCATTGCCGGCATGCCGGACAGATCGGGCGCCGATCCGAAAATGCCCTTCTTCGCCGTGCGTGCCTTGTCGCCGGCCTCGACATAAGGGCCACCATTGGCGGCGCGCGCCCAGCCGTTTTCGACCAGCCATTGGCCGACATCCTGCTTGCCGATCCGGCATTCGGCGGCGATCAGGTCGCGGCCGCCCTCGGGCGGTACGATGCAGGCCACCGCGCGGCCGCGCAGGAAGGCGCGGAACGCCGTCCGCGCACGGACGCCGCACGGCCAGGATTTGCCGTCATCGCTGCAAATCTCGTCCTGGCTGACGATGTCGATGCCGGAAACCGCGACCGAGTAACCCTTCGCTTCGATCAGGCCGGCGGCCGGCGCGACCGGCTGGAACAGCTTTGTGCCGTTCCAGTCGTCGGGCATTTTCGGCTTGGGCGGCACGGCCAGCGCCAGCTTGCTCAGCGGCTCGCGCGGCTCGACCCGTTCCAGTTCCTCGGCCGGAAGCTCAGGCGGCGCAACGAGGTCGGGATCGATCGCCCTCGAATGCGGCGCAGGCTTCGGCGGCTGTGGATTTGAAATGGCCCATGTGGCCGGTTCTTCGGGCACCATGTCGGCGTCCTCCCGCGCGATCGTATCGGCGCCCGGATCGAGCTGGTCCACCGTGACCACACTGTCGCTTCCATTCAGCGTGCGGCCGCCCGTGACGACCATGGCCGCCATTACCGGGACCATCAGAATCGAAAGGGCGATATGAAGGAGACGCACCAGCCGACCTACTGGCTTGCCCACACAATCCGCGCCACCCATTCTACATCGCGCATGGGAATATCGCGGTCGGGATGATCGGGATTGAGCGAGACCAGCGCGATCGACTTAACGGTCTGGCGCTCGAGCACCTTGGCCATGACCTCGCCGGCAGTGGTTTTGACGACGACGCGATCGCCCTTGCGGGTGATCGCGCCCGGTTCGACGATGAGGATATCGCCATTGCGGTAGAGCGGCAGCATGGAATCGCCCTGCACCTGCAGCGCATAGGAGCTCTCCGTCGATTGCGCCGGCAGTTCGACCAGATCCCAACCCTGACCGGCCGGAAAGCCGGCATCGTCGAAGAAGCCGCCGGCGCCGGCCTGGGCAAAACCGAGCAACGGCACGGAGCTTCCGCGGGCGATCGAGGCGCCATGACGGATCCCGGCCCGGCCTTCGATCAGGCCGGTGAATTCGTCGAGCGAAGCGCCCGTCGCCTCGATGATCTTGGCCAGCGATTCGGTCGAAGGCCAGCGTGGCCGACCATCCGACGACAGACGCTTCGACTTGTTGAAGGCAGTGGAATCAAGCCCCGCGCGCTTGGCCAGACCCGAGGCCGAAAGCGAATAGCGCTCGGCAAGAGCATCGATGGCGGCCCAGACACGGTCATGTGAGAGCATGTCTTGCTCTCCTTCAAACAGGAAAAAATACCTTTTCCGTTCTAACCCCGAGCCACCCTCTTGTCCACAGTCCAGGGCTGCCTCATGCCGCCTTTCTGGTCTCGCCCTTCGCATAGGGATCGAAGCGCTGGTAGAAGCTCTCGTCTTTCTCGGCCATGTCGAGCAGCAGCTTGGGCACCTTGAACTCGGCGCCGTATTTCTTCTGCAGGCCCTTGGCGATCTTGACGAACCCCTTGGCACCGATGCCGTCGATGTAGGACAGCGCGCCGCCGGTGTAAGGGGCGAAACCGAAGGCCAGGATCGAGCCGACATCGGCCTCGCGCGGGTCGGTGACGATACCCTCTTCCATCACCCGGGCCGCTTCCAGCGCGATGGTGACCAGCAGCCGCTGCTGCAGCTCCTCATAGTCGACCTTCTCGGGCGCAAGCTGCGGATAGAGATCCTTGAGCCCCGGCCACAGCTTCTTCTTGGCGGGTTTCGCCGGATAATCGTAGAAACCCTTGCCGTTCTTGCGCCCGAAGCGGCCGTGATCGTCGACCATGGTGTTGATCAGCGCCATCTGCTTCGGATCGACCGCCTTGTCGCCGAGATCCCTGATGGTCTGCTTCATGATTTTCTGGGCAAGGTCGATGGCCGTCTCGTCGGTCAGCGCCAGGGGTCCGACCGGCATGCCGGCGGCTTTCGCGGCATTCTCGATCATCGGCGCCGGGACACCTTCGATCAGCATCTTGTAGGCTTCCGACATGTAGCGCAGCACGCAGCGGTTGACGTAGAAGCCGCGCGTGTCGTTGACGACGATCGGCGTCTTCTTGATGGCGCGGACGAAGTCGATCGCCGCGGCCAGCGCCTTGTCGCCGGTCTTCTTGCCCAAAATGATCTCGACCAGCATCATCTTGTCGACTGGCGAGAAGAAGTGGATGCCGATGAAATTCTTCGGCCGCGCCGAATTCTTGGCCAGCGCCGAGATCGGGATGGTGGAGGTGTTCGACGCAAAGATCGCCGATGGTTTCAACACGGCTTCCGCCTGTTCGGTGGCGCTCTTCTTGACGGCCGAATCCTCGAACACCGCCTCGACAACCAGATCGCAGCCGGCAAGGTCGGCATAGTTGGCCGTCGGCGTGATCAGCGACAGCAATTTGTCCTTGTCCTCCGGCTTGGCGCGGCCCTTCTTCACCTGATCCGAGATCAGGTTGTCGGAATGCGCCTTGCCCTTGGCGGCCGACTCCATGTCGCGATCGAGCAGCACCACCGGAATGCCGGCCTTGGCGGTGACATAGGCGATGCCGGCGCCCATGAAGCCGGCGCCGAGAATGCCGATCTTCTTGAACTTGGTTTCGGGTACGCCGGCCGGGCGGCGCGCGCCCTTGTTCAGTTCCTGCAGCGACACGAACAGCGAGCGGATCATCGCCGCCGCTTCCCTGGTCCGCATGATCTCGGTGAAATAGCGCTGCTCGATGCGCAAGGCGGTGTCGAACGGCACCAGCAGGCCTTCATAGACGCATTTGAGGATCGCGGCGGCGGCCGGATAGTTGCCGTAGGTCTCGCGACGCAGTATCGCGATGGCCGGCGGCCACAGATTGAAGCCGGCGGGCGAATAGATCTGGCCACCGGGCAGCTTGAAGCCCTTCTCGTCCCATGGCGCCACCGGCTTAAGGCCATTCCTGATCATCGCCTTGGCGGTATCGACCAGCCTTGCCGGCTCCGCGATCTCATGGATCAGGCCCATCGACTTGGCCTTTTGCGGCGACAGCGTCTGGCCGGAGGTCAGCATCTGCAGCGCCTGCTGCTGATCGGTCAGCCGCGGCACGCGCTGGGTGCCGCCGGCGCCCGGGAAGATGCCGATCTTCACCTCGGGAAGCGCCATCTTCACCTTGTCGCTATCGGCGGCGACGCGACCGTGGCAGGCCAGCGACAGTTCGAAGGCACCGCCCATGCAGGTGCCGTTGATCGCCGACACCCACGGCTTTCCGCAAGTCTCCAGCTTGCGGAACAGGCCGGTCATGATGCCGGCATTGTCGAACAACGCCTTGGTGGCCTTTTCGGCGTCCTTTCCCTTTTCAGCGGCGAAGGTCGTCAGCATCTTCTGCAGCAGGGTGATGTCGGCGCCGCCGGAGAACGTGTCCTTGCCGGATGTGATCACCGCGCCCTTGATGGCGGCGTCACCCGTCACGTGATCGACGATGGCGTTCAGTTCCCGCATCGCTTCTTCGGTGAAGACATTCATCGATCGGCCAGGCATGTCCCAGGTGACAAGCGCAATGCCGTCGGCGTCGACGTCGACCGTGAAATTAGTGTAGCTCATTGTTTCTCTCCCCGTCAGACGCGTTCGATGATCGTTGCGGTGCCCATGCCGGCACCGATACACAGCGTCACCAAGGCGGTGTTCAAATCACGGCGCTCGAGTTCGTCCAGCACCGTGCCCAAGATCATGGCACCGGTGGCGCCGAGCGGATGGCCCATGGCAATGGCGCCGCCATTGACGTTGATCTTGTCATGCGGAATGTCGAACGCCTGCATGTAGCGCAGCACCACCGAGGCGAAGGCCTCGTTGAGCTCGAACAGGTCGATGTCGGACAGCTTCATCTTGGCGCGCTTCAACAGCTTCTCGGTGACGTCGACCGGGCCGGTCAGCATCAGCACCGGTTCGGAGCCGATGTTGGCGAAGGTGCGGATGCGGGCGCGCGGCTTGATGCCCATCGCCTTGCCGGCCTTCTTCGAACCGAGCAGCACGGCCGCCGCGCCGTCGACGATGCCGGATGAATTGCCGGCATGGTGGACGTGGTTGACCTCTTCCACCTCAGGATGCTTCTGCACGGCGACAGCATCGAAGCCGCCCATCTCGCCAGGCATGATGAAGGACGGGTTGAGCGAGGCCAGCGACTGCATGTCGGTCGACGGGCGCATATGCTCGTCATGGTCGAGGATGGTCAGGCCGTTCTGGTCCTTGATCGGAATGACGGACTTCTTGAAGCGGCCGTCGGCCCAGGATTTCGCGGCGCGCTTCTGGCTCTCGACCGCATAGGCGTCGACGTCGTCTCTGCTGAAGCCGTATTTGGTGGCGATCAGGTCGGCGGAGATGCCTTGCGGCACGAACCAGCCGGGCAGGCCGACCGAAGGATCCATGAACCAGGCGCCACCGGAGGCACCCATGCCGACGCGCGACATCGATTCGACGCCACCGGCGATGACGATCTCGTCGGCGCCCTGCGCGATCTTGGCGGCGCCGAAATTGATGGCATCGAGCCCGGAAGCGCAGAAGCGCGAGATCTGCATGCCGGGCGCCTTGGTGTCGTAGCCGGCCTCGAAGGCGGCGGCGCGCGGGATGACCGAGCCCGCCTCGCCGACCGGATCGACGCAGCCGAAGATGATGTCGTCGACAGTGCCGGTGTCCAACCCATTGCGGTCGCGCAGCGCTTCGAGCGTCTTGGCGGCAAGCCGAACCGCCGGCACCTCGTGCAGCGATCCGTCCTTCTTGCCCCTGCCGCGCGGCGTCCGCACGGCGTCATAGACATAAGCTTCGGCCATCTCTTGCTCCTTGGTTTATCCGACGCTGCTCAGAGCGAGCGTCCGATCAGCAATTTCATGATCTCGTTGGTGCCGCCGTAGATGCGCTGGACGCGGGCGTCGCGGAACATGCGGGCGATCGGATATTCATTCATGTAGCCATAGCCGCCATGCAATTGAAGGCATTCGTCGACGACTTTTCCCTGCAGGTCGCTGAGCCAATACTTGGCCATCGATGCGGTCACGGGATCGAGGCCGCCATTGATGTGGCGAGTGACGCAGTCGTTATAAAAGACACGACCAATGGTGGCCTCGGTCTTGAGCTCGGCCAGCTTGAACTGGGTGTTCTGGAAATCGATGATCGCCTTGCCGAACGCCTTGCGCTCCTTGACGTAGTCGATGGTCAGCGCCAGCGCCCGCTCGATCATGGCGATTGCGCCGGTGCCGATCTGCAGCCGCTCCTGCGGCAATTGCTGCATCAGCTGGACGAAGCCCTGCCCCTCTTCATGGCCGAGCAGATTGGAGGTCGGCACGCGCATGTCGTTGAAGAACAGCTCCGATGTGTCGTTGGCCTTCAAGCCGATCTTGTCGAGGTTGCGGCCACGCTGGAACCCTTCGACCTCGTCGGTCTCGACGACGATCAGCGAGGTGCCCTTGGCGCCCTTCTCCGGATCGGTCTTGGTGACGATGATGATGAAGTTTGCCAGCTGGCCGTTGGTGATGAAGGTCTTGGAACCGTTGACTTTGTACTGGTTGCCATCCTTCTCGGCCCGCGTTTTGACGCCTTGCAGATCCGAGCCGGCGCCGGGCTCGGTCATGGCGATGGCGCCGATCAGTTCGCCTGTCGCCAGCTTCGGCAGCCATTTCTTCTTCTGCTCTTCGGAGCCGTAATGGAGGATGTAAGGAGCGACGATCGAATTGTGCAGGCCGATGCCGAAACCATCGACACCGACATGGCCGATGGCCTCGATGATGGCACTCTCATGCGCGAAGGTACCGCCAGAGCCGCCATATTCCTCCGGCATCGAGGCGCAGAGCAGGCCAGCCGCACCGGCCTTCAGCCAGCTTTCGCGGTCGACCATCTCGTTCTTTTCGAACTCGTCGTAGCGCGGCGCGATCTCTTCCGACATGAAGCGGTGCGCCATGTCGTAGAGCATGCCGACCTCGTCCGCCGCCCAGGCGGGCTTGGGAAGGCCAAGGATTTCGGCTGGGTTGGTCATGCTGTATGATACTCCTCCCAGAGCGCATCTTCAGAGTTGAGGTCGGCGCGCTTTACGCAGGACCCCACCCGGCCCTTCGGGCCACTCTCCCCTCACGGGGAGGGAAACTAACTTTAGAACGCTTCCGACGGCAGTGCCATCAGCGTGTCGGCGCCGCTCGAAATGCGGGCGAGATGCGCTGATGTCTCCGGCATGATCCGCTCCATGAAGAAGCGCCCCGTCACGACCTTGTTGTCGTAGAAGGCTACGTTGTTTTCATAAGAGGATTGGACGCCATTGGCGCCCGTCTTACCAAGAGCCGCCTTGGCCATCCGCGCCCACATGTAGCCGAGCGCGACAAGGCCGAAGAGATGCATATAGTCGGTCGAGGCGGCGCCCGCATTGTCGGGCTTGGCCATGCCATTCTGCACCAGCCACATGGTCGCCGCCTGCAGATCGTTGAGACCCTTCTTCAAGGCCTTGGTGAACGGCGCCATCTTATCGTTAGCGCGGTTCTCCTCGCAGAATTCGCCGACCTCCTTGAAGAAGGCCTGCACGGCGCGGCCTCCATTCAGGCCGAGCTTGCGGCCGACGAGGTCGAGCGCCTGGATGCCGTTGGCGCCTTCATAGATCATGGCGATGCGGGCATCGCGCACGAACTGGCTCATGCCATGCTCTTCGATGTAGCCGTGACCGCCGAACACCTGCTGCGCCATCACCGCGTGGTCGAAGCCCTTGTCGGTGAGCACGCCCTTGATCACCGGCGTCATCAGGCCGGTGTAGTCGTCGGCTGCCTGGCGGTCCTTGTCGTCACCGGAGCGGTGGGCGATATCGGACTTGATCGCCGTCCACAGCGCCAGCGCGCGACCGGCCTCGTTAAAGGCCTTCATGGTCATCAGGCTGCGGCGGATATCGGGGTGGACGATGATCGGGTCGGCCTTTTTGTCGGGCGCCTTCGGCCCCGACAGCGAGCGGCCCTGCAGGCGGTCCTTGGCGTAGGCGACAGCGTTCTGGTAGGCGATCTCAGAAAGCGACAGCCCTTGCAGGCCGACGCCGAGGCGCGCCTCGTTCATCATCGTGAACATCGCCTTCAGGCCGCCATTGGCCTCGCCGAGCAGCGTGCCTTGCGCCTCGTCATAGTTCATGACGCAGGTCGAATTGCCGTGGATGCCCATCTTCTCCTCGATCGAGCCGCAGGAGACGGTGTTCCTGGCGCCCGGATTGCCCGATGCGTCGAGCATGAGCTTCGGCACGATGAACAGCGAGATGCCCTTGACGCCTTCCGGCGCGCCCTCGATGCGGGCCAGCACCAGATGGACGATGTTGTCCGACATGTCGTGTTCGCCGGCGGAAATGAAGATTTTCTGGCCTGATATTTTGTAGGTGCCATTGCCGTTCGGCACCGCCTTGGTGCGCAGCAGGCCGAGATCGGTGCCGCAATGCGGCTCGGTCAGGTTCATTGTGCCGGTCCAGGCGCCTTCGATCATCCTGGGCAGCCACTGGGCCTTCTGCTCGTCGGTGCCGTGGGTGATGATCGCCGCGATCGCGCCTTGCGTCAGGCCCGGATACATCATCAGCGACATATTGGCCGAGACCATGTATTCGGAGACTGCAGTGTGTACAGCGTAGGGCAGGCCCTGGCCGCCGAACTCGACCGGTGCGGCCAGTCCCATCCAGCCGCCCTCGCGATACTGGTTGAAGGCCTCCTTGAAGCCCTTCGGCGTCGTCACCGAACCATCGTCATGACGAACGCAGCCTTCCATGTCGCCGACACGGTTCAACGGGTGCATGACGTTTTCGGCGAGCTTGGCGCCTTCGGCGAGGATCGCCTCGAGCACATCGGGTGTGGCGTCGGAAAATCCGGGAAGGTTCGAATAGCGCTGGTAGCCCAGCACCTCGTTGAGCACGAACAGCGTATCCTGGACGGGAGCCCTGTATGTCGGCATGCGTTTTCTCCACCCTGCGAACCCGGTCCGAACGCCCCGATGACAGCCAGGGGCGGCATGCGGACCGATGTTGAGAGCGGGATAGCAAAAATTGACGTTTGCGTAAACGTCAATTTTTTCGATGCGACGAGATTTCCCGCTCATTGCAGCAATGAGCGTAGCGGCATGGCAGCGCTTGCGAAGATAACGAAAGCCGCGCGGCGGGGCCGCGCGGCTTTGATAATCAGACATTCAGGCGGATGACTTACCAGCTTGACGCAATTCCGAAGGTAAAGCGCTACGCGCTTTCCCGGGAAAACCGATTCACACTTTTCCTGGAATTGCTTTAGCTGGCGGCGCTCGCCTGCGGTGCGGACCGCTCGGCCAGCATCCGGCGCACTGCCGACATCGAGCCGCTCAGCTCGTTGATGGCGTCGTCAATCAGCGCTCGTTGCTTCTGCAGGCGGGCAAGCTGCTTTTCCGATTTGTCCAACGCCAGCCGCAGCTGCTTGGTGTTTGAACCGGTCGGATCGTAAAGATCCATCATCTGCTTGACGTCGCGCAGCGAGAACCCGACCTTGCGGCCAAGCAGGATCAGCTTCAGCCGAGCCTTGTCGCGGCGCGTGTAGAGACGGGTCGAACCGTCACGCCGCGGGTTGAGCAGGCCCTTGTCTTCGTAGAAACGCAGCGTGCGCAGTGTCACTCCGTATTTTTTTGCCATCTCGCCGATGCGGACAAGGTCCTCGCCGGCTTCGACGGACATATTGGTATTGGCCGCGGTCTCGCCGGCCGAGATAAGCTTCATAGTCACTGGCTTTCCCCGTCTGATGGCGTCGCGGTCCTAGACCGTGTGTCGCCTGACTGGAAGCGGGGGCCTGCTTCCAGTCGTGGTTTCAACAAACAAATCGCAAAAAAGCACGCTCGACGCGCCTTTTACGTTTACGTCAATTCTATACCGATTGCCGCCTCATGGCGCAAGGGCGTTCCGAGTCCGAACTTTATGCCGCACCGTCAGGCGGAGCCAACATCCTTTCAATTTCTTAAGTTTGGTTAACGCGTTGTTTACCACGTTGGGGGAAATGTGAGCGCGTCGGCTACCCGTGTTTATCCTGTATCGAATTTTTCACGGTTTTTCGGAGCGCGGGTGAGAACCCGGGAAGCTCGTCTTCCACCGCGGCATAGCCGCCGGTCGCCTCGTTCCGACAGGGACTTGAGGGAACTGGCCGCGAGCCAGCCATTCTGAAAGACGGACGCACCTATGAACAGCAAGCGGTCCTATCTCGACACACTCAACGCCGGCAGGCAGCGCAGGCCGCAGACCACGCTTGAGCAGTTGAACCGGTCGCTGGAAACGCTGGAGCAGCGGCTGGAGCGGACGCGCGAGGACCCGATGGCACGTCCCGATCCCCGTCAATATGGCGCCGATGCACGTTATCCCGCCGCCCGACCCGCCAGCCAGCAGCGCTGGTATGAGGATCCGCAGGCCGCGCCGCGCCCGAAGACCCCGATGCAGGGAGCCGCCGCTTTCGGGCAGAATTACCAGGCCATTGCCCGCGACATCGATCGCGTGCGCGGTCAGGAAGACGGCGTTGCCATGGTTGGCAAGATCGCCGGCGAGTTGCGCGGCATGCGCGAGGAATTGCGCCACCAGATGACCGCCGGGCTGCAGCGTGAATTCGAAGCACTGCGCAAGGACATCGAGCGGGCTTTCCAGTCGGGCGCCAGGCCCGGCGCCTCGGCCAAGGGCAGCGCCGAACTCGGCCTTGAATTCGAACGGCTTTCCGGCGCCATCCAGACGCTGGCCGAAAAGAGCGGCGACAGAAGCGTCAACATGCTGCGACTCGAGCTCGAACAGGTCAAAGCCGCGATCGACACGCTGGCACGTGAAGAGAGCGTGCAGAAGGTCGACCGCCGCTGGGACGATTTCGATCGTCGCTGGACGGCTTTCGAGGACCGCGTCGACGCCGATCAGCGCAAGCGCTCGGACGATCCAGGCCTGTCGATGCTGACCGACCGGCTGGAGCAGATCAGCAACGCCGTCAACAACCTGCCGGAATCGCTGTCGCTACGCTCGCTGGAGGAAAAGGTGCGCACGCTTGCCGGCGCCGTCGATCACTTCGCCAGCCAGCAAGACAATCGCGGCAGCGACACGCTTGGCATGATCGACGAGCGGCTGGACGAGATTTCCCGCGCCATCGTTGCATCGACGGTCGCTGCGCAAGCCAATTCATTCGACCACGAGGCCTTCGAGCGCATCGAGAAGCGGATCGACTCGCTTGCCCGGCAGATCGAGGAAGTGGCGCAGGATCGGCCCGATAACGCGGTCATGGACCGGCTGAGCACCCTATCGAGCCGGGTCGACGAGCTCGCTGGCCGTGCCAATCTGCCCGAGCAGGCAATGGAGCGCCTAGCCAAGCAGATCGCACTCATCGCCGACAAGATCGACCAGGCGCCCGCCATGCCTGACGCCGACTACATCTTCCACGGGCTGGAGCAACGCTTCGACGTGCTGTCGGGCATGATGGAACGCCGACAGGGCGACGCCATCGAACAGGGCAACATGCTGTTTCGCGATCTCGAACGCCGGCTTGACGAGGTTGCCGACAGGCTTGACCAGCGGATGCCGCAAATCGATAGCGCCGGCATCATGGATGCCATCGATGCCCGCTTCACCGCGCTGGCCAAGCGCATGGAAACGCGTGTTCCCGATCCCACCGGCGAGGCGGCGATCCGCGGCCTGGAAAGCCGGCTCGAAGACATTTCAAGCCGGCTGGATGCGTCGGCCGCGCAGGTGGCCGGCATCGATCCGGCGCTGATCCGCAGCCTGGAGGCGCAGGTCGCCGGCCTGTCCGCCCATCTTTCCAGGCCCAGCACGCCGCTGCCGGAATTCGAGGACATCAGCCCGCGCCTCAACGAAATCGAGAAGTCGCTGGCCGGAACCCGTGATTCCATCCTCGGCGCGGCGCGCGAAGCGGCCGAGAACGCGGTGCGATCGCTGGCCGGTTCGAGTGCCAACACGACCGCCGTTTCCGGCCTTGCACAGGATTTGAAGACGCTTGAAACGCTGACGCGCCGCTCCGACGAGCGCAATTCGCGAACGTTCGAGGCCATCCACGACACGTTGCTCAAGATCGTCGACCGGCTGGGTTCGCTGGAACCCAGCGAGCCAATCGAGGCGATGAGCGAATTGCTGGATACGGCACCGGCCGAACCGAGCAACTGGCGCGGCGCCCGGCGACCCAAGATGGCCGTCGAGCCGCCGTCGATGGATATCGATCAGCCCTTGCCATTGACTGGGGACATGGCCGATCTCGATGGCCGCGCCGCCGCGATCCCCCGCAACGAGCCGGGCGCTCGCAGCGGCCTGGGCCTGGGCACTCGCACGCCCGCCGAGGCCGCCGCTGCTGCGGCCATGGCGGCGCTCGGCTCCGACCCGATTGCCGAGAAAAGCGAACAGGCGGGCGGCCGCAAATCAATGTTCGGCGGCCTGGCCCGCGCATTCAAGGGCAAGAAGGAGGCGGACATTCCGCCATTGGCCGGCTCGGCGCCGAGTGCCCCTGTACCGAGTGTCGATCTCGACGAGCCGCTCGATCCGAAAATGGCCAACCGGCCGCTGGAGCCCGGCTCCGGCGCACCTGACCTCAACGCCATCATGAAGCGTGTGCGCGACGAGCGCGGCCAGCCGGCCAAGCCCAGCGACACCGATGCCGCGAAATCGGATTTCATCGCCGCGGCCCGGCGCGCGGCGCAGGCAGCCGCCGCCGAGGCCGACGCGGTGAAGCGCCAGTCGACAATAACCGGACCGGTGAAGGCGCTGCGGATCGGCGAGCTGCTCAAGGCACGGCGCAAGCCGATCCTGATGGGGACAACCGCGATATTGCTGGCGCTGGGCGCCTTGCAACTGAGCAAGGCCTTCTTCGCCGATCCCGCCCAGGTGGCGAGCAACGACGTCGCGCCGATCGTCGCCTCGCAGCCGGTGAAAACCGCCTCATTCGACGCCGCTGGCCGGCCACGGACAGACGTTCAGCCCGCGGCAGTGGAAAGCGCGCCGGATCGTACCGTGAGACAGGCCGAGCCGTCCGAACCGGCAATCAATGACGACATGGCGGCGCAAGGCACGATGGCGACGCCGCCGGGCGCCGAGCCGTCGATGGATGCCGCGCCGGCAGCCGAGCCGGCTCCCGCCTCCGTCGCTTCGGCTACGCCCGCCGATGCCAACGCGGCGACGGCCGACACGACAGCTTCGACCGCGCCGGCCACGACTGCCCCGGGCCCCACTGTTTCAACCGCCACGGATACGAGCGATGCCGACACAAGCACCCAGCCGATGACGGCCCAGCCGGCCGCCGCCAAGGACACCACGGGCGCGGTTCCGCCAACGGATGCTTCGCCGGCGGCGACCACGGCCAAGATCGACATTCCCGCTGACGCCGGCCCGGTCGCCTTGCGCGATGCCGCCGCCAGTGGCGATGCCAAGGCGCTGTTCGAGATCGGCTCGCGCTATGCCGAGTCGCGCGGCGTCAAGGAAGACATGGCGGCAGCTGCCAAATGGTACGAGAAGTCGGCGGAACTCGGCTTCGCGCCGGCCGAATATCGCATTGGCAATTTCTACGAAAAGGGCATCGGTGTCGCGCGCGACATCAAGAAGGCGAAGACCTGGTACCAGCTTTCCGCCGAGCAGGGCAACGCCAGCGGCATGCACAATCTGGCCGTGCTGTTCGCCATGGCCGCGGACGGCGTGACCGACAATGAATCGGCGGCGCACTGGTTCCAGGCGGCGGCCGACGTCGGCGTCAAGGACAGCCAGTTCAATCTCGGCATCCTCACCGCCAAGGGCGTCGGCATGAAGCAGAACCTCGAAGAGTCCTACAAATGGTTCGCGCTCGTCGCCAAGACCGGCGACAAGGATGCGGCGGCCAAGCGTGACGAGATCGCCAATGCGCTGCGGCCCGAGCAGCTCGAACGCGCCCGCGCCGCAGTCGAACTGTGGAAGCCCAAGCCGCTGGACGCGGCGGCCAATTCGGCCGACGTTCCCGAATCCTGGCAGGACGGCGCACCGCAGACGACGGCCAGTATCGACATGAAGAAGGCCGTCCAGAACATCCAGCGCATTCTCAACAAGAATGGCTACGATGCCGGCGGCACCGACGGCAAGATGGGCCAGAAGACGAAGACCGCGATCATGGCTTTCCAGACCGACAACAAGATGCCGGCGACCGGCGAGGTCGATGAAGAACTGGTCAAGGCGCTGCTGGCGCGCAAATAACGGCAGAGGCGTCGCTTCCACGACGCCCTTGCCACACATTTGCCTGTTAACTGATTGAGATGTTTTTTGTTTCGGCGGCGTAGCGTGGTTTGACTTCGCGGCACCTCCGGCGCAAGAACGAATTGGCTTGTCGGGCCAAGATGCCCGCAACGGTTGCATTCACCGACAGGCAGAACTGATCGAGACTGACGGGTGGGCATCTATCTCCCGATCGCGGAAATTTCCGTCAACGTCTTCGTCCTGCTGGCCATGGGTGCGGCGGTGGGTTTCCTGTCGGGCATGTTCGGCGTCGGCGGCGGCTTCCTCATCACGCCGCTGCTGATCTTCTACAACATACCTCCCGCGATCGCGGTCGCCACCGGCGCCAACCAGGTCATCGCCTCCTCCGTCTCCGGCGTCCTTTCGCACATGAAGCGGGGGACGCTCGACTTCAAGCTCGGTGGCGTGCTGCTGGCCGGCGGCATCATCGGTTCCACCGGCGGCATCTACGTCTTCGCCTTCCTGCGCCGCCTCGGCCAGCTCGATCTGTTCATCTCGCTGCTTTACGTCGTGCTGCTCGGCACCGTCGGCGGCCTGATGCTGGTCGAAAGCGTCAATGCGCTACGCGCCACGCGCAGCGGCGCGGCACCGGTGCTGAAGAAATCCGGACAGCACAACTGGATCCATCGCTTGCCGTTGAAGATGCGCTTCAGGGCATCAAAACTGTTCGTCAGCGTCATCCCGGTGCTTGGCCTTGGCGCCGGCATTGGCTTCCTATCGTCGATCATGGGCGTCGGCGGCGGCTTCATCATGGTGCCGGCGCTGATCTACCTCCTGAAAGTGCCGACCAATGTCGTCATCGGCACCTCGCTGTTCCAGATCATCTTCACCTCCGCCTACACGACGCTCGTCCATGCCACCACCAACCAGACGGTCGACGTCGTGCTGGCCTTCCTGCTGATGGCGGGCGGCGTCGCCGGCGCGCAATATGGCGCCAAGGCCGGCCAGAGGCTGCGCGGCGAGCAGCTCAGGGCCTTGCTGGCGCTGCTGGTGCTGGCGGTGGCGATACGATTGGCCATCGATCTTTTCGTCACCCCGCCCAATCTCTATTCGCTGTCCGCCACGGGCCTCAACTGATGAGGGCTCCGAACGCGTTCGCAACCGCCATTTTCCTGTCTTTGCTTGCGGCCACCATGCCGGCGAAGGCACAGATCCCGCTGACGGAAGGCATTCAGATCGGGCTCTCCACCGACAATGTCTCGATCACCGCCGGCTTTTCCGGCGCCGACCTGACCATCTTCGGTTCGCTGGAAAATCCCGATCCATTCGTCGCGCGCCAGGGCCGTTACGATGTCATCGTCGTGCTCGAAGGTCCGCCCAAACCGGTGGTGGTGCGCCGCAAGGACCGAGTGCTCGGCGTCTGGGTCAATCTGGACTCCGAGACCTTCGAGAACGTCCCGATGTCCTATTCGGTGGCGACGACGCGACCGCTGCAGGACATCACCGAACCCAACAGCTACAAGCAGCTGTCGCTCGGCGCCTCCAACCTCTACATGCAGCCCGCCGATGCCGGCGACAGCCCGGCGACGATCGAGGAATTCACCGCTGCATTGCGGGAGCGCAAGTCGGCGACCGGCCTCTACAGCGAGAATGTCGGCGGCGTGCAATTCCTGTCGCAGAACCTGTTTCGCGCCACCGTCAGGCTGGCGCCGAATGTTCCGGTCGGCACCCACAAGGCGCGCGCCTTCCTGTTCAAGAGCGGCCTGTTCATCAAGGAAAGCTCGGCGCAGCTCGAAATCCGCAAATCCGGTTTCGAACAGTCGATCTTCCGTGTCGCGCACAATTATTCCTTCCTCTATGGCGTCTTCGCCATATCGCTGGCCATGCTGACAGGCTGGCTCGGAAGGCTGATCTTCCGGCGAGACTAATGCAATGTCGCCCAAAAGTGGCCCCGGTTTTGGGAAAACGACATGCATCGAGTCAAAAACCTAAAGCGCGTCGCCTGAATCCGTTCAAACACGACGCGCTTTAGAACTTTTCCCGAAAAGTGGTTTCCCTTTGTGGGAGCATGCGGTAGACCGCGCTCCCCAGCCAACTGGCAGACACAAACAATTCGGTTCGGCAGAGCAGCCTGTCCCCGGGCAGCGCGCGATTTCTCATGGCGCCTATCGGCTCGCCGACGACAAATACAGGAACTTGTCATGCGACCAGCCTTCGGCGGCATCGACTTCGGCACTTCCAATTCCACCGTCGGTGTGGTCCGGAACGGGCAGCCGCGCCTCGTCGTGCTTGAAGACGGTCAGGTCACGCTGCCCAGTGCCGTGTTCTTCAACTTCGAGGACAACCGCACCTGTTTCGGCCGCCAGGCCATCGCCAACTACACCGACAGCATCGAGGGCCGGCTGATGCGTTCGCTGAAGAGCGTGCTCGGCAGTTCGCTTGCCCATGAAAAGACACGCATCAAATCGCGGTCGATTGGCTTCATGGAGATCGTCGGCATGTTCCTCGGCCATCTCAAGAAGAAGCTGGAGGTAGATGCCGGCGACATGGTCGAGACCGTGGTGCTTGGCCGGCCGGTGCAGTTCGTCGACGACGATACCGAGGCCGATGCGAAGGCGCAAAGCGAACTCGAAAACGCCGCGCGCGCCCAGGGCTTCAAGCACATCGCTTTCCAGTTCGAGCCGATCGCGGCGGCGCTCGACTACGAACAGAAGGTGACGCGCGAGGAACTGGCGCTGATCATCGACATGGGCGGCGGCACGTCGGACTTCTCGATCGTGCGCGTTTCACCGCAGCGTTCCCGTTCGCTCGACCGCAAGGACGACATCCTGGCCAGCCGGGGCGTCCATATCGGCGGCACGGATTTCGACCGGCTGCTGAGCATCGCCCATGTGATGCCGCAGCTTGGCTACCTGACGCCAACCAAGGATGGCAAGCGCAATCTGCCGGCAAGCTACTTCATCGACCTCGCGACATGGCAGCGCATCAACCTGGTCTACACCGCCAAGGCGATGACGCATCTGCGCCAGATCCGCTACGAGGCCGAGCGCGCCGACCTTGTCGACCGTTTCATCCACATCGTCGAACACCGCTACGGACATGCGCTGGCGGCACTTGTCGAAAAGGCCAAGATCGAGCTGACCGACAGCTCGTCCGCCCATGTGGCAGTGAAGCTACCGGGCGCCGAGTTCGCCGCCGAAATCACGCGCGGTGGGCTGGATGCCACGATTGCCAGGGACATCGAGCGGGTCACCGCAACGGTGGGGCAGACCATCCAGGACGCCCAGGTCAGGCCGCTCGACATCACTGCGGTGTTCCTGACCGGCGGATCGACCGCGATCCCGCTGGCAAGGCGAGAGATCCTGTCGCTGGTGCCGCAGGCATCCGTCATCGAAGGCGACATGTTCGGCTCGGTCGGACTTGGCCTGGCGCTGGATGCGCAGCGAAAATACGGCTGACGCGCGTCTCACCCATGGTCTGCTGACGTACCCAGATGCGCCTTGAGCGCCATCTGGGCCAGGCTTGCCTGGCGATCGCGATGGGTGATCATGGCGAAGTCGCGTTTCGGCAAGTCGAGCGGCACGGACCTGAGACTGCCTTCGGCCACGGCGCGGGCCACGACAAGCTCCGAAATGATGGTGGCGCCGGCTCCCGCCTCGACCGCCTGGCGGATAGCCTCATTGCTCGGCAGCACCAGGAATATCTGGAGGTCGGCTAGCGAAATTCCTTCGCGGCGCGCCAGATCCTCCAGCACTTCGCGCGTGCCCGAACCGCCCTCGCGGATGATCCAGCGCAGGCCCTTGATGTCAGGATGGCCGGGCGTAACTTCGGCGATCTCCGGATGCGAGCTGGCAACGACCAGCATCAGCCTGTCGATGTCGACCTTGGCGCGGCGCAGGATGTCGGACTCGGTGCGCCCCTCGACCAGACCGAGATCGGCCGCGCCATCGAGGACATTGGCCTCGACCTGCCTGGTGTTGCCGATGCTGACGCTCAGCCTGACGGCGGGATAGGCTTCGTGGAAGGAAGCCAGCCGGCGCGGCAGCCAGTAGCTGGCGATGGTCTGGCTGGCGGCGATCGAGAGGCTGCCGGTGACCGTCTGCGAGACATGTTCCAGCACATTGCGGGCGGCGGCGGCCCGTTCGAGCACGGCCTTGGCCTCCGGCAGGAACCGGTGACCGGTCTGGGCGAGCTCGATGTTGCGGCCGACCCGGTTGAACAGATGGACGCCGTGCTGTTCTTCAAGCGCCCGGATGGCCGCCGATGCGGCCGACTGCGAAATGCCCAGCAGTTCCGCCGCCCTGGTCATATGGCCGCGCTCGGCGACGGCGACGAAAATCCGCAATTGGTCCAGGGTCATGGGCGCATTAAGAAACAATATCGATCGAATTTACAAGAACAATTGATTAGACAGATCGATATCTTTATTCTAAGTTTTGCCGCGAAGTTAGAAAAAACTCGCCGGGAGATCGCAGAGAGCAGAATGATCGGGCGGTTCAGATCCCTGCTTGCGCATTGGACCCGCGGCATAAGGCGGCGGCTGGCCGGCGATCGATATCATCCGGAAGAGCACTACATGCGCGGCCCCGGACCGAAGACACGGGCCAAATCCGTTGGCCGCACGGGCATCCCCGGATCATGATGCAGGGACCGCCTCGCGGCGCGAATTCGGCACCATCGCAACGCCCGCTTGCCGACACCCGCGCACCGGATGAAGGCGATGGCGTCGACACCTCGCCTGCCGTTTCCGACAGCATCGCCAAGACGACCTGCTACATGTGCGCCTGCCGCTGCGGCATCGATGTCCACATCAAGGATGGCAAGGTCCGCTACATCAACGGCAACAAGGACCATCCGGTCAATCGCGGCGTGATCTGCGGCAAGGGCAGCGCCGGCATCATGCAGCACTACAGCCCGGCAAGGCTGAAGAAGCCATTGCTGCGCACCGGCCCGCGCGGCTCTGGCGAGTTCCGCGAGATCGAGTGGGAAGAGGCGTTTTCGATCGCTACCGAGCGGCTCTCCAACATCCGTCGGACCGACCCCAAGAAACTGGCCTTCTTCACCGGCCGCGATCAATCCCAATCCTTGACCGGCTGGTGGGCGAGCCGGTTCGGCACGCCGAATTTCGCCGCCCATGGCGGCTTCTGTTCGGTCAACATGGCGGCCGGCGGCCTCTACACGATCGGCGGCTCGTTCTGGGAATTCGGCGAACCGGACTGGGACAACGCTAAGTACTTCATGCTGTTCGGGGTCGCCGAGGACCACGATTCCAACCCGATCAAGATCGGTCTCGGCAAGCTCAAGGCGCGCGGCGCCAAAGTCGTCTCGATCAATCCGTGCCGCACCGGCTACAATGCGATCGCCGACGACTGGATCGGTATCCGGCCCGGCACCGACGGCCTGTTCGTATTCGCCCTCATCCACGAATTGCTCAGGGCGGGCCGCGTCGATCTCGACTACTTGATCCGCTACACCAACGCTCACGTCCTCGTCATTCAGGAGCCGGAAGCGGCCGATGACGGGCTGTTCGTCCGTGACGGCGATGGCAATCCGTTGGCCTGGGACAGGGTGGCGAAGACACCGGTCAGCGCCACCGATGCCACTGCGAGACCCGCGCTGACCGGCAACTTCACGATCGGCGGACGCCGCTGCGTTCCGGTGTTCCAGTTGCTGGCCGACCGCTACCTTGATGAGAGCTATGCACCGGACGCGGTCGCCGAGCGCTGCGGCATTGCCGCCGATACGATCCGCAGGATCGCCGCCGAACTCGCCCATGTCGCCTTCGAACAGACGATCGAATTGCCTATCGCCTGGACCGACTGGGCCGGGCGCAGGCACGAGACGATCAAGGGGCGGCCTGTCTCGATGCACGCCATGCGCGGCATCTCCGCCCACTCGAACGGTTTTCATACATGCCGCGCCATCCATTTGCTTCAGGTGCTGCTGGGCACCGTGGATGTGCCGGGCGGCTTCCGCTTCAAGCCGCCCTATCCCCGATCCGCGCCGCCCGAACCGAAACCGGCCGGCAAGACCATCAAGCCGATGACGCCGCTCGACGGCATGCCACTCGGTTTCGTCTGCGGGCCGGACGACCTGCTGGTCGATGCGGCCGGAACACCGACCCGTATCGACAAGGCCTATTCGTGGGATGCGCCGCTGGCCGCGCATGGCCTGATGCACACCGTCATCCGCAACGCCTGGGCCGGCGATCCCTACAGGATCGACACGCTGATGATGTACATGTCGAACATGGCGTGGAATTCCTCGATGAATACCGTCGAGACCATGGCAATGCTGACCGACTATGATGACGAGGGCAACTACAAGATCCCGTTCATCATCTATTCCGATGCCTATTATTCCGAGACCGTGCCGTTCGCCGACCTCGTGCTGCCGGACACGACCTATCTTGAGCGGCATGACTGCATCAGCCTGCTCGACCGGCCGATCAGCCATGCCGACGGGCCGGGGGACGCCATTCGTCATCCTGTTGTCGAGCCGGACCGTGATGTCCGGCCGTTCCAGTCGGTGCTGATCGAACTCGGCGCGCGGCTCGGCCTGCCCGGCTTCGTCAACGACGATGGCTCGGCCAAGTATGGCGACTACGCCGACTACATCGTCAACCATGAGCGCACGCCCGGCATCGGCCCGCTCGCCGGCTGGCGTGGCAAGGATGGAACCTCGACCGGCAGGGGCGAGGCCAATCCGGACCAGTTGCAACGCTACATCGACAATGGCGGCTTCTGGCATCACGATTTCGCGGATGACCAGCGTTACTACAAGATGTCCAACCGCTCCTATCTCGATTTCGCGGTGCAGATGGGCTTCATCCCCAAGGCGGAGCCGATCGTCTTCCAGCTCTATTGCGAGCCGATGCAACGCTTCCGGCTGGCCGCGCGCGGTCATGGCCGCGTCTTGCCACCGGAGGGCGATCGCCAACGCATCGAGACCTACATGGACCCGCTGCCGTTCTGGTACATGCCCTTCGAGGAAGCGGTCGTCGGCCTCGAAAATTATCCGCTGCATGCACTGACGCAGCGGCCGATGCACATGTACCATTCCTGGGGATCGCAGAATGCGTGGCTGCGGCAGATCACCAGCCAGAACCGGCTGTTCGTGCATCACCGGACGGCAGCAGATCTAGGCCTTGTCGATGACGACTGGGTGTGGATCGAGAGCATCAATGGCAGGGTTAAGGGACAGATCAAGCTGATCGACGGAGTGAACGAAAGCACGGTCTGGACCTGGAACGCCATCGGCAAGCGGCGCGGCAGCTGGGGGCTGAAGGACGACGCGGCTGAATCCAATCGCGGCTTCCTGCTCAACCATATCATCGGCGACCAGACCTCGGCCGACGCCAACGGCAAGCGCTATTCGAATTCCGATCCGGTCACCGGCCAGGCGGCATGGTTCGATCTGCGCGTGCGCGTCGTCAAATGCGCGGCGGAAGAGGCCGGCTTCACCGAGCCGCAATTCGAGCGTTTCCAGCAGCCACCGCATTTCGAACCCTCGCCCGACAAGCTGACTTTCGGCGCTGAGTTCCGCAGGGCGAGAGAGGCGGCCGAATGACCTGCCTGCCAAGTCAAAGCGGCAAGAAACTAGGGCTGATCATCGATCTCGACACCTGCGTCGGCTGCCAGGCCTGCGTCACCGCCTGCAAGGAATGGAACACCGGCGGCCACATGGCGCCGCTGACCGACATCGACCCTTATGGGGGCCATGTCGACGGCGTCTGGTTCAACCGCGTGCACAGCTACGAACACACGACCGAGATGGGCGGGCGCACCGTCAACTTTCCCCGCTCCTGCCTGCATTGCGAGACGCCGGCCTGCGTCACCGTCTGCCCGACCGGCGCCTCCTACAAGCGGGCTTCGGACGGCATCGTGCTGATCGACGAGGACAAGTGCATCGGCTGCAAATTGTGTAGCTGGGCCTGTCCTTACGGCGCACGCGAATTCGACACCGATGTCGGCGTCATGAAGAAGTGCACGCTGTGCGTCGACCGGATCTACAATGACAATCTGGCCGAAGAAGACCGCGTGCCGGCCTGCGTCGCCGCTTGCCCGACCAGCGCCCGGCATTTCGGCGACCTAGGCGATCCCCTGTCAGCTGTCTCGCAACTGGTGGCGGAGCGCGGCGGTGTCGACCTGATGCCGGAGCTCGGCTATCACCCGACCAACAAATACCTGCCGCCGCGCGCCCATACCAAGCGCGCCGCATCGGTGGCCGCGCCGGCCCTCGAACCGGTGCGGGCCGAAGGCGGTTTCCTCGGCTGGGTCGACCGCATGCTTTCGAACTAGCCCATGCATCCAGCCTTCTCCGTCGTCTTCTTCACCACCGCCACCGGTGCCGGCTATGGATTGCTGGCGCTGCTTGGCGTGCTCGCCGGGCAGGGATTTGTCCCACCTGACTTCTGGCTTGGGCTTGTTGGCCTTGGGCTGGCACTCGGCTTGATCGCGGCCGGATTGTTGTCTTCGGCGGGTCATCTCGGCAGGCCCGAGCGCGCCTGGCGGGCGTTCTCGCAATGGCGCAGTTCATGGCTGTCGCGTGAAGGCGTCGCCTCGGTCATCACCTTCATCCCGGCGGGACTGTTCGGCATCGGTTGGGTATTTTTTGGCCGCACCAGTGGCTGGGTGGCCATTGCTGGACTACTGGCCGCGTGCGGCGCGGTTGTCACCGTCTGCACCACAGGCATGATCTATGCCTCGCTGAAACCGATCGCCCAGTGGCACAGCCGCTACACGTTGCCGGCTTACCTGATCTTTTCGGCGATGACCGGCAGCGTGCTGCTGAACGCGCTGCTACAGGGATTTGCTCTCGGCTCGAAAACGATCCTGGTGGCTTGCGTGCTTCTGACCTTGCTCGGCTGGGGCTGGAAGCTGGCGACCTGGCGCTACAACGACCGGCTGGAAATCCCGACCACCGCCAACACCGCAACCGGGCTGGCCGGCGGCACGGTGCGCTCGCTGGAATGGCCGCATACAGAGGAAAACTACCTGCTCAAGGAAATGGGCTTTCGCATCGCGCGCAAGCACGGCGCGCGGCTGCGTCAGATCACGCAGGCTTTGGCCTTCGCCTTGCCCCTCCTGCTGTTCGCCGCTACTTTCGCCCTGCCCTGGCCCTTCGCAGCGGCGCTATCGGTGCTCGCCGCGATCGTGCAGTTCGCCGGCATGCTGGTCGAACGCTGGCTGTTCTTCGCCGAGGCGAAGCACACCGTCACGCTCTATTACGGCAGATAGGGCTGTTTCAGCCGGGCCTGAGCATCGAGTGCGAGATGGCGAAGATACGGCCCGTGCCAAGCATATAGGCCATCAGCGTGTCCAGGCGGAACAGTCCGGCATAGGCGCGGTCGAGCACGTTGAGCGAGCCGGTATAGGCGCCGAAGGCCGGCATGATCATGCGGCCACCGTCGCCGGCAAAGCAGCGCCGACGCACCGAGCGGCCCTGCTGCACGATGCGGGCGCAGGGATGCAGGTGGCCCGCTATTTCGCCCTCGACGCGCACCTTCGACGGCTCGTGCCGGAACAGCAGCGAGCCAATGGCGAGTTCCCGCACTGTTTCGCCGGGCAGGTCGGCGGGTGCTTCCGGATCGTGATTGCCGGCAACCCAGAACCAGTCGCGGCCTGCCATCAGCGCCTCCAGCCGTTCACGGAAGCTCGCATGCATGCGTTCGGCGCCACCGGCATCGTGGAAGCTATCGCCCAGGCTGATGACGATGGATGGCTGATAGTCTGATATCACCGCCTGCAGTCTGAGCAGGGTTGCGCCGGTGTCATAGGGCGGGATCAGCGTGCCGCGCCTTGCAAGCGACGAACCCTTTTCCAGATGCAGATCGGACACGGCCAGAAGCCGCAGATCCGGAAAATAGAGCACGCCACGCGGGTCGCATACCGCGCGCTCGCCGGCGATGCCGACAAGGTCGGCCTCGGCTATCAGCGATACGCGCGCCAGCGAAAAATTCATTCCTCACGCATTCCCGGCCCCATCGCCTCCTCGACCAGTGTAGCCGCATCCATCAGCAGCGTTTCATCGGCCTCACCGTTCACCGGCATCTTGCCGATCTCGAGCATAATCGGCACGGCGAGCGGCGATATCTGTTCGAGCGCCTTATGCACGATTCGACCCTGGATGCGCGAGAGCATGTCGCCAAGTCTGCTGACATCGAGCAGACCGGTCGCCGCGTCGGCACGCGTCGCCTGCAGCAGGATGTGGTCGGGCTCGTGGCTGCGCAGCACATCGTAGATCAGATCGGTCGAGACGGTGACCTGGCGGCCGCTTTTCTGCTGGCCTGGATGACGTTTTTCGATCAGTCCCGAGATCAGCGCGCAGTTGCGGAATGTGCGCTTGAGGAGCCAACTGTCGGCCAGCCAGGCTTCGAGGTCGTCGCCCAGCATGTCCTGGTCGAAAAGCGCACTAAGCGAAGGCCTCCTGGCTTTGAACATCGCGCCCATATCGCCCAATGACCATATGGCCAATGCATAGTCGGTGGCGACGAAGCCAAGCGGCCTGGCTCCCGCCCTATCCAAGCGGCGGGTGAGCAGCATGCCGAGCGTCTGGTGCGCCAGCCGGCCTTCGAACGGATAGGCCACCAGATAGTGGCGGTTGCCGCGCGGAAAGGTCTCGATCAACAGGTCGTCGCGTTTCGGCAGTACCGATTTGTCGGCCTGGAATCGCAGCCAATCAGCCACCTGCTCCGGCAGCTTCTTCCATCGCTGCGGGTCGTCCAGCATGATGCGGACTTGTTCAGCGAGATAGGTCGAAAGCGGAAACTTGCCGCCGCCATAATAAGGCACCTTGGCATCGCTGCCAGGCGCGTTCGACACGAAGCACTCATTCTCGCGAATGCCTTCGAAGCGCAACACCTTGCCGGCAAACATGAATGTATCGCCATGCGTCAGCGTTTCGAGGAAGGCTTCCTCGATCTTGCCGAGAACCCGGCCGCCGCGCGAAGCCGCGCCTCTGCTGCCAGCCTGCACATAGCGCACATTGAGCGCCGGCACTTCGATGATGGTGCCGACATTCAATCTGTATTGCTGGGCAACGCGGGGATTGGACACCCGCCACAACCCGTCCTTGTTCAGCCGGATGCGGGCGTATCGCTCATAGTTCTTGAGCGCATAGCCGCCAGTGGCGACGAAATCGACAACGCGGTCGAATGTCGACCGATCGAGACTTGCATAGGGCGCAGCCGTGCGCACCTCCTCGAACAGATCATCGGCACGAAACGGCGCACCGCATGCGCAGCCCAGCACATGCTGGGCCAGCACATCGAGCCCACCATCGATCAATGGCGGCGTGTCCTGCGCGCCGAGATAATTGGCGTCGAGGGCCGCCCGGCATTCCAGCACCTCGAAACGGTTGGCCGGGATGAGGATCGCCTTGGATGGCTCGTCCATGCGGTGATTGGCACGGCCGATGCGCTGCGCCAGCCGACTCGCACCCTTCGGTGCACCGACATGGACGACCAGGTCGACATCGCCCCAGTCGATGCCGAGATCGAGTGTCGACGTCGCGACGATGGCACGCAGTGCGTTGTCTCCCATCGCCTTCTCGACGCGCCGGCGCTGGGCGACGTCGAGCGAGCCGTGATGCAGTGCGATCGGCAAGGTGTCCTCGTTGACCCGCCACAATTCCTGGAACAGCAGCTCCGCCTGGCTGCGGGTGTTGACGAACAGCAAGGTCGTCCTGTGGCGCTTGATCTCGCGGTAGATCTCCGGCGTGGCGTAGCGTGCTGAATGTCCTGCCCACGGCACGCGCTCTTCCGAATCGAGGATGGAGATCTCGGGCTTCGCACCGCCGGTGACGACGATCAATTCGGCCATCCCCGGGCTCGTCGAATCTTTGGGCGGATTCTGGCTGACCAGCCAGCGCCGCAACTCGTCCGGCTCGGCCACCGTCGCGGACAACCCGATCGTTTGCAGGCCAGGGACAAAGCCGCGCAACCGCGCCAGGCCGAGCGCCAGCAGATGTCCACGTTTCGACGTGACCAGTGAATGCAACTCGTCGAGCACGACGTAGCGCAGGTCCTCGAAAAAGCGTCTCGCATCGCCTGCTGCAATCAGCAACGCCAGTTGCTCGGGCGTGGTCAGCAGAATATCGGGCGGGACCAGCTTCTGGCGCTGGCGCTTGTGGGCGGGCGTGTCGCCGGTGCGCGTCTCGATGGTGACAGGCAGACCAATTTCTTCCACCGGCTTGCCGAGATTGCGCTCGATGTCGACGGCCAGTGCCTTCAGCGGCGAGATGTAGAGCGTGTGAATGCCGCGCTGCGCCTGGCCAGGTTTCCTCTTAGGCCGGTTGGCCAATTCGGTCAGCGAGGGCATAAACCCGGCCAGCGTCTTGCCGGCGCCGGTCGGCGCGATCAGCAGGACCGATTGCCCCGCTTGAGCCTTCGCCAACAACTCGATCTGATGAGCGCGCGGCGACCAGCCTTTCTCGCCAAACCATCGGATGAATGGTTCGGGCAGGGCCACGGTGGCATTCTGTTCGGCAAGGCGCGGCTGCTCTGTCACCCGCCAGAGGTAGCGCGACGGCAGTCAATCGCCAAGAAGAATCGGAACAAAAGGGGATCGTTCTTTCCTACGGCCGCCGAAACCCCGTCGGGTCGCCATAGAGGTAGCCGATGCGGGCGACGGCATCCTTCAGCCCTTCGCGCGACACCAGCATGGTGTGGCCGTTGGCATGGATCATGGTGTCGGCGTCGGTCATGACGGCGACATGGCCCTTCCAGAACACCAGATCGCCGCGCCGCAACCCTGAGAAATCAGGTCCCGGTTCCAGCGGCTCACCGAGCGTCGCCGCCTGCATGTCGGTATCGCGCAGCACGTTCCTGCCGGCCATGCGCATCGCCAGTTGCACCAGGCCCGAACAATCGATGCCGAAGCCGGAAGCGCCGCCCCAGAGATAGGGTGTGCCGAGAAACATCTCAGCCACCGAAACATAATCGGTGGCCACATCACCGAGAGGCCGCAGATGACCCGCGATGATCGCCTCGCCGGAGGGCAGGACGGCATAGGGCGTGCCGCGCGTCTCGGCCGCATCCGTCACTGTCACCGTCGATCCAATCGACAATTGTCCTGAGATCGGAAACCGCAGATCGGGTCCAGGATAAAGAAAAGTGCGTGGTGCCGAGACGATGTGCGTGGGCGCATGGTCCCGCCCGCCCAGCATGGTATCGGCGACATAGCCGACATAGCCGTCGCGTTCGCCCTGGATCCAGGCCCAGCCCTCAGTGACCTCGAAGACGAGGACATCATCGCCGAACAGGGCTTGCGTGTTGACGCCGGCATCCGGCCGCGGCGCCTTGCGGATATCGGCCACGGACGCGGTGATCCGCGCTGGTCGGCCAGCGACGAAGCGGTCGGCGGCGACCTCGCCCTTCAGCCGTGCATCGGCAAGGTCGGAACGGAAAGCGTGAAGGCGGGCATCCCTGGCAGTCAAATCGGCAACTCTGAAATTAGATGGGTAACTCGTGGGCCTTGGCGATGATACCATCGCCGAAGCGCTCGACAAAGAGCGCGCCCTCGACCGTGCGCCTGATCAGAACATTGCGCTTGTCGAGCTCATCGCGATGCCGCGACACCAGTTTCAATGCACCCATCGTGTCGAGCGCGCGGGTGATCACCGGCTTGGTGACGTTGAGGCGGGCGGCTAGCCCGCGCACGGTATGTGGCGGCGGGTCAAGATAGATTGTGAACAGGATCGCGGTCTGGCGCATGGTCAGATCAGGCGCATTGTCGCGCACCTGCGACAGCATCACTTGCTGCCACAGTCGCAAGGCCTGGCTCGGGCGCATCGCAATCGACATCGCGCCAGCATGACGGCAAATTGTTTCGGTTCCGTTTCAGTCGCTAACCTTCTTGTTGCTAGCCAAAGCGTTTCGAAATGATCCGCTCCAGCGCGCGGATGCCTTGCGCTTCGCCGCCGGCGGGGCCATGCGGGCGGTCGGCGGGGTTCCAGGCGAAGATGTCGAAATGCGCCCAGCCCGCGGTCTTTTCGACAAAGCGCTTCAGGAACAGTGCCGCCGTGATCGAGCCGGCGAAACCGTCCGTGGTAACATTGTTGATGTCGGCGATCTTCGACGACAGTTTGGCATCGTAAGGCCGCCACAACGGCATGCGCCACAGCGGGTCCTCTGCCGCGACGGAAGCCTCAGCGAGATCGGATGCCAACACTTCGTCGCCGGTATAGAACGGCGGAAGATCGGGGCCCAGCGCGACGCGGGCAGCCCCGGTCAGCGTCGCCATGTCGACCAGAAGCCCCGGCTCCTCCTCGTCGGCCAGCGCCAGCGCATCGGCCAGCACCAGCCTTCCCTCGGCATCCGTGTTGCCGATCTCGACAGTGATGCCCTTGCGGCTCGTCAGTACGTCGCCAGGCCGGAAGGCGTTGCCGGCAATCGAATTCTCGACCGCGGGAATGAGCACGCGCAGCCGCACATTCAGCCCGGCAGCCATGATCATCGAGGCCAGGCCGAGCACGTTGGCGGCACCGCCCATGTCCTTCTTCATCAACAGCATGCCGGACGACGGCTTGATATCGAGACCGCCAGTGTCGAAACAGACACCCTTGCCGACCAGCGTCACCTTCGGCGCGCCTTGCTGCCCCCAATGCATGTCGATCAGGCGCGGCGCGGCGGTCGACGCGCGGCCGACGGCATGGATCATCGGGAAGTTCTGCTCGAGGAGATCGTCACCCGTGACCACCGAGACTTTGGCCTTGTGGCTGCCGGCCAGGGTCCGCACCGCCTTCTCCAAGTCTTCCGGGTCCATATCGCTGGTCGGCGTGTTGACCAGATCGCGTGCCAGGAAAACGCCATCGGCGATGCGGCGAACCCGCCCGGCATCGACTCCGGCAGGCAGGCCGAAGCGCAGCGCCTTGCCGGGTTTCTTGCCATAACGGGTGAAGACATAGCCGCCGAGCACCAGCGCGGTTGCCGCGAGTTCCGGCTCGACCGGCATCGAGGCGAAATGCCAGTCGCCTTCCGGCAAGGCTTTCGACAATGCGCCGAGGGCGAGCGTGCCTTCGCCATCGCCGATACCGAACAAGGCGCCGCCGAGCGCTCCGTTTTCGCCAGGCACGACCAGCGTCCTGCCTGCCTCGCCGGAAAAGCCGTTGGCTCTGGCCCAGGCGATAGCGGCTGGCGCAAGACCGGCCGCGTCCAGGCCGTCCCTGGCGACCAGATGAACCGGCAGTGCGCCCGGCAATTTCTTCTCGACGAGTTCGACAGGCATTCGATGGTCTCCGTGCGGCGGGCGCCTGAGTCGGCGTTCTTAACTGTCCGTTAGGGTTAACAGAATATTTCTGCGGGAGGGAAGACGGCCACGCAATGGCCGCGCATGAATGGAGGCCCGGTGCCGATGCCGACCAACCGCACGATCAACGCCAGGGGAAAACGGCTCATCACCACGGCCCTTATGCTGGCGCTCGCGGCGGGCGTCGCCGGTTGCGGAACCGACAAGCTCTCCACCGGCTCTATCGGACGCACCGGCGGCAAACCTCTGGAAACCATGTCGGCCGCAGAACTGCACAATGCCACCGGCGCACTTGGCCAATCTTACGCCAGGAACCCCAACGACAAGCGGATAGCGACAAATTATGCGGCGGCACTGCAGATGGATGGCGACGCCGACCAGTCGCTCGCCGTGATGCGCAAGCTGGCGATCGCTCTGCCGAAGGATCGTGACGTGCTTGCCGCCTATGGCAAGGCGCTGGCGGCCAATGGCCAGTTCGAGGCGGCACTCGACGCCGTACGCCGCGCTCAAACGCCGGAATATCCCGACTGGAGGCTGGTGTCGGCCGAAGCGGCCATTCTCGATCAGACCGGCCAGAAGGCCGATGCGCGCCAGCTGTACCGCAAGGCGCTCGAACTCAAGCCGAACGAGCCTTCGGTGCTCTCCAACCTTGGCATGTCCTATGTGCTGGAAGGGGACCTGCGCACCGCCGAAACCTATATGCGCTCGGCCGCGCAGCAGCCGAATGCGGACAGCCGGGTCCGCCAGAACCTAGCGCTGGTCGTCGGGCTGCAGGGCCGTTTCGACGAGGCCGAGAAGATTGCCTCACAGGAACTCTCGCCTGAACAGGCGCAGGCAAACGTCGCCTATCTCAGGCAGATGCTGGCGCAGCAGAATGCCTGGAGCCAGCTCAAGGATCAGGACAAGTCAAAGCCCGCGACCAACTGAGACGACAATCTGCCAGGGCCTTCAAATGAAGAAGCCGCGCTGCATCCAGCGCGGCTTCTTCACGTGTCGTACTGGGATTTGCCGCGCCGCTACTGGGCTGCTGCCGGCGCCGAATGATCTCCGAAGATACCGCGCTGACTGACCTGAATGCCGGCGGGGCCCAGAATGATGGCGAAAAGCACAGGCAGGAAAAACAGGATCATCGGCACGGTGAGCTTTGGCG
The DNA here is from genome assembly GCF_040317535.1 of Mesorhizobium sp. M1409. Taxonomy (NCBI): domain Bacteria; kingdom Pseudomonadati; phylum Pseudomonadota; class Alphaproteobacteria; order Hyphomicrobiales; family Phyllobacteriaceae; genus Mesorhizobium; species Mesorhizobium sp. M1409. The sequence continues at coordinate 42,098 of NZ_JAMYKV010000023.1, read as the reverse complement.
GCAAGGCGGCGGCCTTCTTCTCGGCCGCGTTCATGCGCATGTCACGACTTTCGGCGGCAAGCACGCGCAGTGCATGCGCCACCGGCGTGCCGTAACGCTCGGCCTGGACGAGTGCCTGCGACACCGCCTTGACCGAATCCAGTCCGGTGCGGCTTGCCAGGTTCTCGTAGGCTTGCTTGCGCTCCGGCAGATAGGAAAGCTCGGCATTGGTGAGGATGAATTCTTCCGCCAGCGCCACCGATTGCGCGCCGATCTCGTCGGCGACCTTGCGCAGCGCTGCTTCCACCGACATGCCCGATTCGACGCAGATCAGCATCAGATCGAGCCCATCCGGCCACGCCATCTGGATCGACTGCTTGCGCTTGGTGGCGCGGTTGTTGACATAGACGACCGGTGCGTAGAAGCCGCCATAAGCAACGAGGATGCAAACGAACAGCCTGATGACCAATGGCTTGTCGGGCAATCCTCCGAGCACGAAGATGTAGATTGTGGCCAGCGCGAAGCCGACAAAGGGAAGCACGAGACGGAAGAAAAGAAACCGCGTCAGCGGATTCTGGCCACGAAATCCAGCCACTTTGAGTTTCTGCAACGTGCCCTCGTCGGCGAGCGCGCGCCTCAGATCCAACCGGTCGACGATGTTGCGCATGCCAACAGACTGTTCCTCGCGCAGACCCTTGCGACGGCGATCCGCCTCGACGGCAAGCCGGGCGCGCTGTTTGGCTCGCAGTTCGTCGCGTTCCAGGGCAACGCTTTTCATGCGAGACTTGAGCTGGTTTCCGCCAAACGCCGGCAGCAAGGTGAAGACGGTCGCAAACACCGCTATTCCGACCAGCAGCGCGATCAGGAAGCTCGGATCCGTCAGGGTTTTGATGACTTGCTCGGTCATGCCAGCATCCTAGACTTCGAAGTTCATCATCTTGCGCATCACCAGGATGCCGATCGACATCCAGACCGCGGCGCAACCAAGGATCAGATTTCCGACGCTGGTGTTGAAAAGCGGCATCAGGTAGGCCGGGCTCGACAGGTAGACGAGAAAGGCGACGACGAAGGGCAGCGCACCGATGATCGCGGCGGACGCCTTCGCTTCCATCGACAGCGCCTGGACCTTGGCTTTCATCTTCTTGCGATCGCGAAGCACACGCGAAAGATTGCCCAGCGCCTCGGAGAGATTGCCGCCGGCTTGCGACTGAATCTGGATGACGATGCCGAAGAAGCTTGCCTCAGTGCAAGGCATGGTTTCGGGCATGCGCAATGTTGCGTCGGGGATCGAGAGGCCCATCTGCTGTGAATCGACGATGCGACGAAACTCGGCCTTCACAGGCTCGGGCGATTCGTTGGCGATCAGGCGCACGGCATCGTTCAGCGGCAGGCCGGATTTGACCGCGCGCACGATGATGTCGAGCGCGTTTGGAAATTCGTTGAGGAATGCCTTGACCCGGCGGGCGCGACGAAACGAGACGAACCAGCGCGGCAGGCCCAGCCCCCCAGCAACCAGCACTCCCGGCAAGGCGAGCATCGGCGCTCCGGCCACAAAGGCGGCCATCGTCAAAACGACGCCGCATACTGCGGAATATATGTAGAAGCGCTCTACGGTCGCCTTCAGGCCGGCCTGACGGAGTTGGGCTTTCAGCGGCGGTTTCTTGACGGCGCTGTCCTTGGTCCTCTGCTTTGCGTCGAGCTCGTTGAGCGAATCCTGAACCGATTTGCGTCGCTTGGTGGCTTCCGCCGCGCGATCGCGCGAGGCCTTGACGACCGAGCGATCCGTCTCGGCGGTCCTGATCGTTTCGAGCCGCTTGCCGACCTGTTTCTCGTTGCTGATCCGAGTGAACAGAAATGCATAGGCGACGGCGCCGGCGCTGAAGCCGGCGAGTACGATAAACGCCAGTACTGTACCGTCAATTCCAAACATTGGCCCGAACCCTTACGCCCCAGGATGCGTCAGTCAGCGCGTTTCTCCATCGCCTCGAGTGCTATGGCGAGGCGCTGCTCCTCGCCATAGTAGCGGGCACGGTCCCAGAAATGCGGACGACCGATGCCAGTCGATACATGTTCTCCCAGCAGCCTGCCATTGGCGTCCTCGCCCTTGATGTTGTAGAGGACGATATCCTGCGTAATGATGACGTCGCCCTCCATCCCGATCACCTCGGTGATGTGGGTGATGCGGCGCGATCCGTCGCGCAGACGCGCCGCCTGGATGATCACGTCGATAGAGCCGACGACGATTTCGCGCACTGTCTTCTGCGGCAGCGAATAACCGCCCATGGCGATCATGGATTCGATACGGTTCAGGCATTCGCGCGGGCTGTTCGAGTGGATCGTTCCCATCGAGCCGTCATGGCCGGTATTCATCGCCTGCAGAAGGTCGAACACTTCGGGTCCGCGCACTTCGCCGACGATGATGCGCTCGGGCCGCATGCGCAGGCAGTTCTTGACCAGGTCGCGCATCGTCACTTCACCCTCGCCCTCCAGATTGGGCGGGCGGGTTTCGAGGCGGACGACATGCGGCTGCTGCAATTGCAACTCGGCCGAGTCCTCGCAGGTGATGACGCGCTCCTCGCGGTCGATATAGTTGGTCAGGCAGTTTAGCAGCGTCGTCTTGCCCGAGCCGGTACCGCCCGAGATGACGATGTTGCAGCGAACGCGACTGATGATCTTGAGGACTTCGGCGCCCTGCGGTGAGATCGCGCCGAACTTGACCAGCTGATCGAGCGTCAGCTTGTCCTTCTTGAATTTGCGGATGGTGAGCGTGGCGCCGTCGATGGAGAGCGGCGGCGCGATGACGTTGACGCGGGAGCCGTCGGGAAGGCGGGCATCGCAGATCGGGCTGGACTCGTCGACACGGCGGCCAACCTGGCTGACGATGCGCTGGCAGATATTGAGGAGCTGCTGGTTGTCACGGAAGCGGATGCCGGTCTGTTCGACCTTGCCGTTGACTTCGATGTAGACGTTCTTGGACCCGTTGACCATGATGTCGGCGATGTCGTCGCGTGCGAGCAGCGGCTCGAGCGGCCCATAGCCGAGCACATCGTTGCAGATGTCCTCGAGCAACTCTTCCTGCTCGGCGATCGTCATCGCGAAATTCTTGATCGCGATGATGTCGTTGACGATGTCGCGGATTTCCTCGCGCGCGCTCTCAGGATCGAGCTTGGAAAGCTGCGACAGATCGATCGTGTCGATGAGCGCGGAGAAAACCTGGCTCTTGGTGTCGTAGTAAGTTTCGCTCCTTTCGCGCTGTGCCCGCTTCGGCTCAGGCGCCAATGGCGGCGCCTCGACCGCACGGCGCGCCGGCGGCGCGACAGGTGCGCTTGGCGCGGCCGCGGGCCGGGCCAGAACCGCCGTGTCCGCGGAACTTGCAGCCGGCGGCGCAACAGGCGCCGGTGCTGGCTGGCGAAATTCCGGCGTGAACCGGCTGCCGTCGTCGCTGCCTCTTTTACCAAACATGATCGACTACCGATTCCACTGCTGAAGCATCACTTCTTGTTGCGCGAGAGCTTGCCGAGCAAATTGCCAAGCCCGGCCTTCTTCTTGGCCTTGATTTCGCTGCGCCCGGTCAGCACATGCGCGATTTCGTTGATCATTGCGACAACCGGGTTCTTGGCATCCATTTCGCCGAGCATGCGTCCGTTGTTGGCGGCATTGCCGAACAGCAACGGATCAAACCCGATGACCGACATCGGCGACAGGCCGAGCGGCTCGGCGAAATCGGACGGCGAAATCTCCGGGCGCTTCGGGACGCCGGCCTGGTTGATGATCAGCTTCGGCGGCGGGTCGTTGGGACGAAGCCGCTTCAGCATGTCGACGAGGTTCTTGGTGTTGCGCAGATTGGCCAGTTCCGGCGTCGCCGTGATGACGATCTCATCGGCCTTGATCAGCGTGTTCTTGGTCCAGCCCGTCCAGACATGGGGAACATCGAGAACCAAAAGCGGCACGCTGCGCTGAGCGGTGTCAATGAGCTGCGTGAAGGCCTCGGGATCGAAATCATAAACTCGATCGAGCGTCGAAGGCGCTGCCAGCAGCGACAAATGCTCGGCGCATTGAGTCAGCAGCCGGTCAAGATAGACTTCATCGATACGCTCCGGCGAAAACACCGCCTCGGCGATGCCTTGCGCCGGATCCTGGTCGAAGTTGATGTTGGCCGTGCCGAACGCCAGATCGAGATCGGCGACGACCACTTCGGATTTGAACAGGGTGGACATCGCCCAGGCGACATTGTGGGCAATCGTCGAGGAGCCGACACCACCCTTGGCGCCGACAAAGGCGATCGAGCGGCCGAGCGGCTCGGCTTCCGGATCGATGAAAATCGACGATATCACGCTGACGATGTCGGCCATCGACACCGGTGCGATCACATATTCGGAAATGCCGTTGCGGATGAGTTCGCGGTAGAGACCAACATCATTGTAATGACCGATCACCACCACCTTCGAGGTCGGATCGCAATATTCCGAAAGCTGGGCGAGCTGCTCCAGCAATTGCTTCGGCTCGCTGCGCGATTCCAGCAGGATCAGGTTGGGCGTCGGCGCTGACTGGTAGAATTCAATGGCGGTGGGGACGCCGCCCATATGGACCTTGAGATGCGCCTTCGTCATGCGGCGGTCCTCGCCGGCGCGCTCGACCGGATTGGCCACGCCCTCGGTCTCGCAGAATGCCTGGATCGAGATGCGCGGGATCGGCCGCAATGCCTGCATCGCGGCGATGTCCTGCTGCGAGGTATCGCTGCCGTCCACCGGGGCGTCGTAGGCAAGGTTGCTCATCGTCATGCTCTTTCCCGTGGCCTGTTCAATCCGAGACTGGCGGCTCAGTACGTCACTTCCGAATTGCCGAGGAACTCGTCCGAAATGCCTCTTGCACGATAGACATCGATCACCGCACCACGATTTTCAGCATCGATTGTGGAGGGCTTGCGCGGGCCGAGCAGATCGGCCGGATTGGCCATCTGGGCGGCAAGATTGTTCTGATAGGAGCAGCCGAAATCGGCATAGTGCTTGTTTTCCGAGGTGTCGCCCAGGTCATCGGGCCAGCGTCCGCATTTGTCGGTCTGGGCCTTCACCGAGATAAAGGCGACGCGAACCGGGGCCGAGGCCTCGGCGGAATCAGATTGATAGGACGTCATGACGATCCGGTTGCGCTTGATGCCGCTGGCGACCGCCAGCCTGGCGAAATCGCGCCCGGCAGCGGCCGCGGCGATCTCGTTGGCCGAGCCGATCGGGATTGCGATCGTCAGCGCCGGGGCGGCGCTCTTGTCGTAACCGTCGAGAAAGCCCGAAAGCGTATCGCGCTGATAGCCGGTCATCCCGCGATCGCCGGCGCCCACCGGCAGGTCTATCTTCTGATTCTTCTCCGCGATCACGATCGGATGGTTGGTGCGATAGTCATCCGGGATGGCGCCGACGGTGATGCTGTCGCGATGGGCGCAGCCGGCGAGCAGCGCCACAACCGCAACCGCCACGACCGGAACGGCTCGCCGGCAGACCTGCGAACGGCCAAAGCGCATCGTTGTGGCGATGGTGCTTGCCTTCAATGCTAACTGAGACATGTCCGCTTCCCCGCTTACTTGTAGATGAAGCCGACGACGCCGTGGTAGCGGCCGTTGGGCTTGTCGGTCTGCATGGTGCCGTAGACGCGATTGACGCGGCCGAGGAACATGCCGGCGCCATCGCTGGCGGCGTTGAAATTGTCGTCCGGCTTGGCAAGGTCGTTGCGCGCCACCGGCTTCACCAGATAGGGCGTGATGATGATGACGAGTTCGGTCTCGTTGCGCACGAAGTCCCTGCTGCGGAAAAGCGCGCCGAGCACCGGTATCTTTGTCAGCCCGGGCAAGCCGTTGACGGCTTGCCTGACATCGTCACGAACCAGGCCGGCGATCATCATGGAGCCGCCAGATGGCAATTCCACCGTCGTGTCGGCAAGACGCTTGCGCAGCGAAAGGGCATTCATGCCGATACTCTGATTGTCCGTGGATGCCGACACGGACCCCTCGGTTGTCGGTTCGGAAACCGAGGTTCGGACTTTCAGGCTTATGCGGCCGGGAGACAACACCACCGGTTGGAATTCCAGGCCGATGCCGTACTCGATCTTTTCAACGCTGTAGGTCTTCAGGCCGGTCTGGTTGTCTTGCGATACGTTCGCGGAAACGCCGGTCACCATATTGTATTCACCACCGACCTTGAAGGTCGCCTTCTCACCGGACACGGCGGTCAAGGTCGGCTCAGCCAGGGTCTTCATGACCCCGGACTGCTCCATGGCGTTGATATAGGCCTGCAGCCCCGAGGCGGCGATATTGAAGCCCGCATTCGACAGCGGCTTGCCGAGACCCGTGAAAGGGTCACTGAGCGCGCCGTAGCTGATGCCGTTGCTGCCGCCGCTGCCGACCATATTGACGCCGAGCTGCTTCATCACCGAACGGCTGACTTCGGCGACCGTCACCTTCAGCGTGACCTGATCGTCGCCGATGATCTGGAGCAGGTTGACGATCTTGCTGGTGCGGCGCTCCTGGTCCGGATTGTTGATATCGACACCGCTCTGGGCCGAACCGCCGGCCGCGGTCTGCGAATATTGGCCCGTCGTCGCTTCACCGCCCGAAACGAAGATCGTCGCCAGGTCGACCGCGCGTTTTGCGTCCAGCGGCGTATCGACCGTTCCGGTCAGGACGACGTTGTCATTGAGCAGTTCCACCTTGATGGCCGACGTCGGGAGGAAGCGCCTGATATAATCCTCAAGGCCAGCAACGTCGCGTTCGACAGCCAGATCCAGACTGACGATCTGCTCGCCATTCGGGCCAAAGACAAAGATGTTCGTATCGCCGACCGCCTTGCCGAACAGGTAGATGCGCCTTGCGGTGCGGGTCACCGCATCGGCCACCGCCGGGTTGGCGACGAGAATGTCGTAGGCATCGCTCGGCAGGTCGATGACCACCGACTTGTTAAGACCAAGCTTGACGCGCTGGGTGGCCGTCGATGCCGTGACCTGGGCATTCTTTGCCTCGACAGCGCTGCCTTGCACATTCGTTCCGACGAGCAGCAGGCCGAATGCCGCGGCTGCGATTGCCGGCAGTTTACCACTTAGCCTCATTTCCTTGCCCCTACTTCGGAAACTTCGCCCGACTTGATCAGCCTCACCGTTCCCCTGTGGCCATTGCCGGAAACGAGGTAGTCGGCCTCACCCAGATTCTTTTCCTGCGTATCCGCGACCGCCCTCAGCGCCAGGGTCAAGCGATCGGCCATTTGTTGGGCGACAGTGATGATCTCCGCCTGCTTGGGCGTCAGTTCCAGCGTGGCGGTCTGGCCCACCCTGGTCTTCTTGCCTTCCTCGTCCTCCTGAATGGTCTGGTCGATGGCCAGGACGCGGATGTTCTTGAGGATGGTCTCGGTGTTGAAACCGGCGCCAGCGGCGCTGGCATCGGCTCTGCGGGTCATGATCACATCGACGAAATCGTTCGGAAGAATGAAGCCGCCGGCCGACGTGTCGGCCGAAATAGCCGTGGCGACCGCCCGCATGCCGGAAGGCAGGATCGACGACATGAAGCTTTGCCCCTCGCCGATCAGCTTGGAACGCCGCAGAGGCTCTCCGGCATACATCGCCACACGGGCAAGGGAGCTCTTCAGCTTCTCCAGCGCCTCGGGCTCGGCGGTGCGGGTGATGAAATTCGCATTGACGCCGTCGGCGGGCCAGGATTGCCAGGCGATGTTGTTTTCGATCGGGCTGCCCATCGGAACGTCGCCCGAAAGCACAAGCACATCCTGCAGAGCCACGGCCGGGGCCTGGGGGCCGGAATCGACGACGACCTGGGGCGGCGGTGCCACCATGTTTTTCGCGACATAGCCCGCGCCGCCGGCCGCGGCCACCGCCACGCTCAGAATTATCAATCGCGATGCTGGCATCTGTCCGAACCCTTGCCCTGGCAAACCACGTAGCCAGGCCGGACTTTGCAGCGGCAATCGTCAAAACAAGGTTAATGTAATGCTTACGATCGTGATTAATTTAAGGTTTACATAAATTAGCCGGAATGCGCCCTGATCGGCCAAAATGGCCGGGGCCGGGCCTGTTGAGAACCGGTTGCGGCAATGCTGACAGATAAAATTAAATCGCGGTCAGGCCGCGAGCCTGGTGAGCGCCCATCCCATCAAAGGCGAATCCGGATAGGTCAGCAACCCACCAAGGCCGAGCGCTACGCCGTAGGGAACGCCTTTTGCCTCGTCGGCGAAATGGCGCAGAAACGGATTCTGGCCGGTAACGGCCGCAAGCAGCGACTTCCGGTAGAGGATGATCGCGAGCGTCAGCAGGCCACCGATGATTGTCGAGGCGACAAGATACTCGACGAGACTGACATTGAGACCCATCCACATCGCGGTGGCAGCCAGAAGCTTGGCGTCGCCGCCGCCCATGCCGCCCAGAGCGAACAAGCCGAACGTCACGGCCAGGACTAGGGCGCCGGCGGCGAAATGCCCGCCATAGGCCGCCCATCCCATGCCCGTCAGCGGCGCAACCAGCGCGAAGACGACGACGAGCAGCACCGGCACGCGATTGGCGATCGTCATCGACAGCATGTCGGAGATCGCGGCAAACAGCATGCAGAACGGAAAAACGACGAAGATCAGGGCTTCAAGCATCGGCGCTGTGCCTATTTGTCCGAATTCCACGGGCCCCAATCTAGGCATGTTCGATTAACGATTGATGAGGCCGAGAACGAAAGGACGACGGATGTTGGCAGCGGCATGGAAAAAGGACCGCCATGTGGCGGCCCTTTTCGAGAATGCAATCCAAGCGCTCAACAATATGGCAGATTAGCCGCCGCTGGTATTCAGGGTGGAACCGATAGCGGTGAACTTGCCGTTGAGCGCATTGCCGAGTGCGCCGGCGCCGGTGATGATGGCGAGCGCGATGAGAGCGGCGATCAGACCATATTCGATAGCGGTCGCGCCGGATTCGTCCTTCACAAAACGTGCGATGAGATTAGACATTCGAGAGCTCCTACTCCACGTGTTACAGCACTTCCGTCAACTTCTGTGATGGTTGATCGGATGCTGCCAATCTAGGGAGAAGCTCTTTCGATCGGCTTAATAAACAGCCTTACCGATTCCTTTCCCGGTTCGAATATATTGCGTGGTTAACTTCGGGCTAAAGTGCCGCCGGACCTTCCAATCCCGGGTTTGGCGGGGCTTGCGGCCCCGACCGGATCGCGCCTCGCGGGCGCCCTTGCCGGTCATGGCACCATTGGCAGCACCGCATGCTTAACCGTTGGTTCACCAATCTCGTTCATGTTCCGTTGATCAGTCTGCTTGCGTGGAGCGCCTCAATGGCCCAGCCGAGATCGTCAATCGTGATTGCCGCGCTTCTTGCCGCCACGACCTTCGTCGCGCCAGCCATGGCCGGCCCCGGCATCGAAGTCACGATGAACCAGGCCAAGATCGTCAAACTGTCGCGCCCGGCCGACACCATCGTGGTCGGCAACCCGGCAATCGCCGACGCTTCCGTGCAGGACGCCTCGACGATCGTGCTGACCGGCAAGGGCTTCGGCGTCACCAATCTGGTCGTGCTCGACACCGACGGCAGCCCAATCGTCGACGAGCAGGTTACCGTCGTGCGCCAGGCCGCCTCGTCCGTGCGTATCTATAGGCGTGCCGAAATCCAGACGATGTCCTGCACGCCCTATTGCGAAAGCTCCTACAAGAGTGATGCGGAGAAGTCCTCCGAAGCGGAAATGAGTGTCAGCCATTAGGATGGTGCAGCCGAATGCCGTTCAGGTTATCGGCTGGTTAAGAAGCCAACGCCGACTTTAACGATCATCCAAACCGGACCTCAATCGGTTTGCGCTAGTTGCTCCTTCCGAGACCGCATAGAGATCGGCAGGATCAGACATGAGCAAGGAATTCGGCTGTGCAGGCGAACACAAGGCGAGACGCCCAAGGTTTTTCGCCCGTTTTCTTCGTGACCGCCGCGGCGCCACGGCAATCGAATTCGCGATCCTTTCCGTCCCGTTCGCATTGCTTGTCTTTGCCATTCTGGAAAGCTGCATCTCGTTCGCCGCGCAGGAAGTGATGGCCAACATCACCGACGATGTCGCGCGACGATTGCGCACCGGCCAGTTGAGGGCGGCCGACATCGCTGGAACCAATTTGCGGGACATGATCTGCACAAAACTGCAGATCATCGTTTCCCAGGATTGCAAGGATCAGCTGCAAGTGGATCTTCGCCAATATACGACGTTCGCCGACGCGGCCGCGGCCGGTTTCAAGATCCAGGGCGGCCAAATCATCCTGACGAACGGCACCGCCGAGCCGCCCTTTGCTGTTACGGCGGGTGCGCCGGAATCGAGGAACATGCTGCGGGTCTTTTACAAATGGCCCATCATGACCGACCTTTTGGCCCAGTCGATGGGCGGCAACAAGACGCTGCATTTCGCATCCGTGACCTGGCAGAACGAGCCGTTCGACAACTGAGTTCGAGGCGGATGCACGAGCAGCAAAAAGAAAAAGGGCAACGGGCATGATGCGTGCGGGGGCACATCTCAGGACTACGGGAGTTTGGCGGAAAGCAGGTCGATTCTGGGCCGATCGCCGCGGCATCGCGGCGGTCGAATTCGCCTTGATCATGCCTATTCTGCTGATCATGTATTTCCTGACAATGGAGGCGTCACAGGCCATCGAGACCAGCAAGAAGGTCAGTCGTATCGGCAGCATGGTGGCCGATCTCGTCACCCAGCAGACAAGCGTCCTCAAAGCGGATGTCGACGCCATCATGAAGATCGGCACCGTCACCCTTCAGCCCTACAGCCGCTCGGCCCCGAGCATCACCATAACGGCGATACAGGTCTCGGCCGATGGGACGAAGGCATTGGTGGTATGGTCACGCAAGTTGGTCGCGGGCGTCGCCAGCCCCGGCGCCGCCGCGACCACGGAGACCACCGTTCCAGCATCGCTCAAGGTCGCCAACACCTTCCTCATCCGCGTCGAAAGCACTCTCGGCTACACGCCGGTCATCGCCTGGTCGGCGAGCAACCAGCAGAAGCTCGGATTGACCTCGGCTTTCAGCAACATAACGATGGGCGAAACCTACTATCTGCGCCCTCGCAGAAGCGTGACGGTTACTTGCGGCGACTGTTGAACCGGGACGGCCGGGCAGTTTGCAGAACCGCTCCGGCTCTTAATCCCACGCGATTGCAGGTGAGAACCCGTTACGCAGATTTTCCGTTTTGGAATTGCGCTACTGCTGCTGACCTCTGCCCGAGACGAAGCGCACGATAGAAGCGGCCATCTCGTAATCCTTTGTTGTCACGATGGCGAAGCCGCCGGAATGCTTCGATTCCAGGAGGTCGTAGATATCAGGCGTCGTCGACTTGAGGTTGGTGAGGAACACGGTGAGCCGACGCTTGGCTTCAGGATCAAGATCGCTGCGCACCGCATGAGGACCATATCTCAGCAGGCCCGACGTCCACACGATCCGAAGTGCCATAACCGAAAGCCCTGCCGCTTCAAGCCTGGCCTGCGTGCCCGATGCTTCCGGCTGACCGTCGGCAGCGGCCGTCGCCCAGCCGAACAGGCCATCGGCCCTACCATCGATCAGCATCGTCTCGGCGGCCGCGGCCGAGTCGGCATGGATCAGAAACGGTGCGTCTTCAGCGACCTCGCGGCCTTCCCCGGTCAAAGCCGCAAGTGGCAAGAGGGAACCGCCGACGCTGTCAGAAGGCGCCATGGCGATGCGATGGCTCTCCATCGCAGCTAGGTCGGGCAGCTTGCCGTCCCGCGTCAGCAGAACGGAGCGGATGCCGATCGCACCGTCGGAATCGACCGGAGCCACAAGCGGCTCGATACATTCGCAGCGCTGCGAGGCCGTCGCATAGGCGGTCGCCGAATAGATCGCGTATTCGATGCGGGCATTGGCCTGCGCCTCGATCAGCGCCGCATAGTCGTGGGCAACGACAAACTCGACCTTCATGCCCAGGGCCTTGGTGTAGGCGTCGGTCAACGCAGCCAGCCCGGGAACGGTGTTGCCGGCGCCTGGCTCGGCAACGATGCCGATGCGAAACGTGCCTATGTCATCGCGCCAGTCGGCATGCGCCGGACTGGACCAGACCACGGCCTGCACCAGCATGAGGGCAGCAGAGGCCTTCAGTGCAACGCTCCGAACCGCCGTCTCGTTTCCTCGACCCATACCCATCCGTCGCATCGTTGCGACATGCATTCCTTGTTTGTGCATGTCGTTGCCCAAAACCGCCGCGCACCTTTGGGCGACATCACTGGACTATCGCGCCAAGCCGTTGCCGTTTGGTTTCCGAATTGCCAATGAAGTCGCGGAACCCTATGTCTGGTCGTTCAAACTGGCAACCAACCGATGGCGCGCGCTTTTCTCTTCGTTCTGGACTCTTTCGGCATCGGTGGCGCGACCGACGCCGACCGCTACGGCGATGCCGGCGCCAACACATTCGCGCACATCACCGAGGCCTGTGCCGAAGGCCGCGCGGATCGCGAGGGGCTTCGCGGTGGACCGCTGTTTGTCCCCCACATGGCCTCGCTCGGGCTTGGCAAGGCTGCCGAAACCGCGACGGGACTGGGCTTTGCCAGCAGCGGGGCGGATCTGCTCGCCACGGCCTTCCACGGCGCCGCGCAGGAGATTTCAAGCGGCAAGGACACGCCATCGGGCCATTGGGAAATCGCCGGCCTGCCGGTGCGCCTGGACTGGGGCTATTTCCCGGATACGGTTCCCGCCTTTCCGGCTGAACTGACCGAGGCGATGATCCGCGAAGGCAAGGTGCCGGGCATTCTCGGCAATTGTCATGCATCGGGCACCGAGATCATCGAGCGGTTCGGCGAGGAGCACATCCGCACCGGCAAGCCGATCTGCTACACGTCCGTCGACTCGGTCCTGCAGATCGCCGCGCATGAAGTCCATTTCGGCCTCGATCGGCTTTATGAATTCTGCAAGGTGGTACGCAAGCTGGTCGACCCGCTGAGGATCGGACGGGTTATCGCACGGCCTTTCGTCGGCGAAACCGCCGCCACTTTCGAGCGGACCTACAACCGCCATGACTACGCCGTGCCGCCGCCGGAGCCGACCCTGCTCGACCGGCTGACGGCGCGTGGCAGCCGTGTCATCGCCATCGGCAAGATCGGCGACATCTTCGCTCATCGCGGAATTTCGCAAGTGCGCAAGGCGGCGGGCAACATGGCGATGTTCGACGAGGCGCTGGGCGCGATGGATGATGCCGGCAACGGTGATCTCGTCTTCGCCAATTTCGTCGACTTCGACACCGAATTCGGTCATCGCCGCGATGTTGCAGGCTATGCCGCCGCGCTCGAAGCCTTCGACCGGCGACTGCCGGAGGCATTTGCAAGGCTGCGGCAGGGCGATCTTCTCATCCTGACGGCCGATCACGGCAATGATCCGACCTGGCGCGGTACCGATCATACGCGCGAGCGCATTCCGGTGATCGGCACCGGACCGGGTTTCAAGGGCGGCGACATCGGGCTGAGAACGACATTCGCCGACATCGGTGAAACCGTGGCCGAGCATCTTGGGCTGGCGCACGGCCGCTATGGCACTTCTTTCTATACGGCGATTGGCGGTCATGCCTGAATTGCCGGAGGTCGAAACCGTCCGGCGCGGACTGCAGCCGGTTCTGGAAGGCGCAACCATTGCCCGTGTCGAGGCGCGCCGACCGGATCTGCGCTTTCCATTTCCCGAGAAATTCTCGCAGCGGCTGACCGGCAAGACGATCACGGCACTTGGTCGCCGGGCCAAATATCTGACGATGGACCTGAAAGGCGGTCCCGTGCTGATCTGCCATCTCGGCATGTCGGGCTCATTCCGCATCGAAACGGCGGACGGCAGCGACACGCCTGGCATCTTCCAGCACGACCGTTCGAAGAGTTCCAACCACGACCACGTCGTCTTCCATGTCGTATCTCCGGCGGGCGCCCGATCTCGCGTGATCTTCAATGATCCGCGCCGCTTCGGCTTCATGTTGTTTGCGGAAGGGCCGAACGTTCATCCGATGCTGGCCGGACTGGGCGTTGAGCCAACGGGCAACACGTTGGACGGCGCCCTGCTTGCCTCATTGATGAAAGGGCGGCGATCGCCGCTGAAGGCAGCGCTTCTCGACCAGAGGCTGATCGCCGGGCTCGGCAACATCTATGTGTCGGAGGCGCTGTGGCGCGCCGGCCTGTCGCCGCTGCGCGAGGCGGGCACGATCGCCAAGCCCGGAAAGAAAGCCCAGGCCCAAAGCGAACATCTCGCCGAAGCCATTCGCTCGGTGATATCAGATGCGATCGCGGCAGGCGGGTCCTCACTGCGGGACTATATGCAGACCGATGGGTCCCTGGGCTATTTCCAGTATTCCTTCGCCGCCTACGACCGCGAAGGCGAGGCCTGTTCGAAACCCGGCTGCGGTGGCCACATCGAACGGATCGTGCAGAGCGGCCGATCGACCTTCTATTGCCGGACATGTCAGCGGTGAGTTAGACGAGCGCGAGCGAGGAGAAGCAGTCATGACCTATGAAACGATCATCACCGAGACGCATGGCAAGGTCGGACTGATCAGGCTGAACAGGCCGCAGGCGCTCAACGCGCTGAACTCGCGGATCCTGACCGAAGTGGTCGCGGCCGTGAACGGTTTCGGTGCCGATGCCGGTATCGGCGCCATGGTCATCACCGGTTCCGAAAAGGCTTTCGCCGCCGGCGCCGACATCAAGGAGATGCAGTCGATCTCCTATGCGGACGCCTACGCCCAAGACTTCTTCGTCGGCTGGGAGGAGCTTACGCGGGCGCGAAAGCCTGTTATCGCGGCCGTAGCGGGCTATGCACTCGGCGGCGGCTGCGAGTTGGCGATGATGTGCGATTTCATCATCGCCGCCGACACGGCAAAGTTCGGCCAGCCCGAAATCACGCTCGGCGTCATTCCAGGCATGGGCGGGTCGCAACGGCTGACCCGCTTCGTCGGCAAGGCGAAGGCGATGGACATGTGTCTGACCGGGCGGATGATGGATGCCGCCGAAGCCGAGCGTTCGGGCCTAGTGTCGCGGGTCGTGCCCGCGGGCGACCTTGTCGAGGAGGCGCTGAAGGCGGCCGCCAAGATCGCCAGTTTCTCGCTGCCATCGGTGATGATGGCAAAAGAGGCTGTCAACCGCGCCTTCGAGACGACGCTTGCCGAGGGATTGCGGTTCGAGCGCCGACTGTTTCATTCGCTGTTTGCGCTGGACGATCAGAAGGAAGGCATGGCGGCGTTCGCCGAGAAGCGGAAGCCGAATTTCACCAACCGCTGACGCCAATCCTTCAACTGCGAAGAAGATGGTTGTTGGCCGCCAAAAAGAAGGCCGGGCAGCGTTGACGCGCCGGAAAAGCTGAACTATAAGCCCCACCAACCGAGGCGGCCCCGTGGCTGCCCGTTTGTTTTTTGCGCCCTGCGGCATCCCGCATGCGCCGACCAGATCAGAAGAGAGGCATCATGGCCAATACATCCTCGGCCAAAAAGGCAACGCGCAAGATCGTACGCCGCGCAGCGATCAACAAGAATCGCCGCTCGCGCGTGCGCACCTATATCCGCCAAGTCGAAGAGGCACTTGCCTCCGGTGACAAGGCCGCCGCGCAGGCTGCGTTCAAGATCGCGGAGCCGGAATTGATGCGCGCCGCTACCAAAGGCGTGATCCACAAGAACACGGCGTCCCGCAAGGTGTCGCGACTGGCTCAACGGGTCAAAGTCCTGTCAGCCTGACATTACTTGCCTACACTGACGTTGTTCGAACCCGGCCGTTTGTGCCGGGTTTTTTCGTTTGCCGGCAAGCACTTAAAAAGAATGTCCGGAAACGACGTTCTATGCGGATTTCACCATTGGGAATACTTTGCCGGCATATGCATGCCTGCACTTGATCAGCACGCTTGGAAATGACCGGCTTGCGGATTCTTAGCTACCAGAAATAGTCTTTAATTTTCAGACGTTTACCGGCGGTGATCCACAGCTTGTCCACATCGAGCCGGGGCGATGGGGGACAAGTGGCTGTCAAGTGAATTATTTCAGAATATTTCTCTCAGCGCCCGGTTTTTCATATTCGCCGGAAAAGGGTTTGAATCACAATGGCTTTGTTAAAATGTGCCGTTGCGGTACGCCACCCGAACCCGCCTCCAGTAACCAGATTCCTTAAAAATCCGTTAGACGTGGCCTTGCCCTATCCACAGCGATTTCGGTAATGTCGATCTATCGAAAGGGACGGGCCTCTGGCCCTCAACCAGCCTGACACGGACCAGCTTAAATTGGCGGGATTTGCAACGCGGATCAAGTCTGCGGACGGGTTTGGTTTGTCTTTTTCGATGCGGTAGGGGACTGGCGTAACTAGACATGGCGGGTAGACGGCGGCCGGCGATCTTTTCGACGGACGGTGTTTTGTTGCCCTGACATACCCAACGCGGACTGGCTTCCATGAGCCGGCACCGGTTCCCGCAGACAATGGGCGACGTTCATCTGCCGGCGGCGGCAGCGGACATCGCAGCAAAGACGCAGTCGCCGGAACCGGATGCAGGAGGCGCATCCCCGGTGGAAAACAGGTACGGAAGGACAAGGAAAAGATCATGCAGAGCGGCATCGAAAGGGAACTTACGGGCGACCTCCCATTTCCTGGAACTTTGATCGGAGCAAAAGACATGGCGGTGTCCAGCGACGCGGAGCAAAAATTCGACCGGGTCAAGACTCAGTTGAAGGCGCGTCTGGGAACCGAAGTCTATTCGAGCTGGTTTGGCCGCATGAAGGTCGCGGAGGCTTCCAAGGGCATTGTCCGCATCTCGGTGCCCACCGCCTTCCTGCGCTCGTGGATCAACGGCCACTATCTCGACCTCATCTCCGAGCTGTGGAAGCAGGAGGATCCTGATCTCCTCAAGATCGACATTGTCGTGCGCACGGCGACCCGTCAGGGACGCAGCCAAGCCGAGCCGGAGGTGGTACCGGCACGCAAGATGACGCGGCAGACGCAGACGGCGCTTGCCGCGGGCACCGTCAGCCCCGGCCGGACAGAGCGTGCACCGGTTCCGCGTCCGGGCACGCCGGTCGAGAGCGAATTCCGGCACAATGTGCTGGGGTCACCGCTTGATCCTCGCTATACGTTCGGCTCCTTCATCGAGGGCCCGTCGAACCGGGTGGCCTTCGCCGCCGCCAAGGCAGTGGCGGAATCGCAATCGAGCGCGGTGCGCTTCAACCCGCTTTTCCTTCACGCAACCGTCGGGCTCGGCAAGACACATCTGCTGCAGGCTATCGCCGCGGAATCGCTGAAGCAGAATCCCAAGTCGCGCGTCGTCTATCTCACGGCCGAGTATTTCATGTGGCGCTTTGCCACCGCTATCCGTGACAACAACGCGCTGACGCTCAAGGAACAGCTGCGCGACATCGACTTGCTCATCATCGACGACATGCAGTTCCTGCAGGGCAAGTCGATCCAGCATGAATTCTGCCACCTGATCAACATGTTGCTCGATAGCGCCAAGCAGGTCGTCGTTGCCGCCGACCGGCCGCCGTCGGAACTGGAATCGCTCGAACCGCGGGTCCGTTCGCGCCTCAATGGCGGTGTCGCGCTTGAAATGTCGGCGCCCGATTTCGCCATGCGCCTTGGCATGCTCAAATTGCGCCTTGCCACCGCCAGGGTCGATGATGCGTCGCTGAACATTTCGGAAGAGATCCTCAACCACGTTGCCCGCACCGTGACCGGCAGCGGACGCGAACTGGAAGGCGCCTTCAACCAGCTGCTGTTCCGTCAATCCTTCGAGCCGCAGATCACCATCGACCGGATCGACGAAATCCTCGGCCACATCTATCGAACCGGCGAGCCGAAGCGGGTCCGTATCGAGGACATCCAGCGCATCGTCGCGCGCCACTACAATGTGTCGAAGACCGAATTGCTGTCCAACCGGCGCACGCGCACCATCGTCAAGCCGCGGCAGGTGGCCATGTACCTGTCGAAGGTGATGACGCCGCGCTCGCTGCCCGAGATCGGACGGCGTTTCGGCGGCCGCGATCACACTACGGTGCTGCATGCCGTGCGCAAGATCGAGGACCTTTCCGGCAACGACAACACGCTGGCGCAGGAACTCGAGCTCTTGAGGCGGTTGATCAACGACCAAGCCTGACCGGTCCGGGCGAGCCCGAACCGGAACAACACCGGAATTCAATGGCTTGCCTGTGCGGTCCGGGGCCCGGAATGGGCTCGTGGCGCCGCCTGGAAGCGGCCCGGATTTCGGTTTTACAACACCGGCTCGCGGGCTTCGTGCCCTTTATCCCCAGAAAGCCCGCGCAGCCGACCCTTACCGGTGGCGCGGGCTTGCGTTTGCCGGTTTTTTCCTGTCAGTTTACGCAGATTCTGAGCCTGTTCAGACCTTTCGCGGGACGCCGCTCATTGGTGCCCCGTCATTCATTCAAGCGAGCCTGTTTCGTCATGCGTGTTATCCTGGAACGGTCAAACCTCCTGAAGTCGCTCAACCACGTCCACCGTGTGGTCGAGCGGCGCAACACCATACCGATCCTGTCCAACGTGCTGCTCAGCGCCGAAGGCGCCAGCCTTGAAATGAAGGCGACCGATCTCGACCTCGAGGTGACGGAAGCGACGCCCGCCAAGGTGGAGCGCGGCGGGGCGACGACGGTTCCGGCACATCTGCTCTACGACATCGTTCGCAAGCTCGCCGACGGCGCCGAGGTGATGCTGAAGACGGACGAGGACGGCAACGCCATGACGGTGACGTCAGGCCGCTCAAGCTTCCGCCTCCAGTGCCTGCCACAATCCGACTTCCCCGAGCTTTCGGCCGGATCGTTCTCGCATATCTTCCGTCTCGACTCGGTTGCCCTGAAGGGCCTGATCGAGAAGACCCAGTTCGCCATCTCCACCGAGGAGACACGCTATTATCTGAACGGAATCTACCTGCACACGCATGAGGTCGGCGGCAAGCTGAAGCTGCGCTCGGTGGCGACCGACGGCCACCGCCTGGCGCGCGCCGAAATCGACGCGCCGGCGGGTTCCGAGGGCATGCCGGGCATCATCATTCCACGCAAGACGGTGAGCGAGCTGCAGAAGCTGGTGGACGATCCGGACGTCGCGGTGACCACGGAACTGTCGGACACCAAGATCCGCTTCACCATCGGCAGCGTAATTTTGACCTCGAAGCTGATCGACGGCACCTTCCCCGATTATCAGCGGGTCATTCCGACCGGCAACGACAAAAAGCTGATCATCGACCGCCAGAGTTTTGCCGCCGCTGTCGATCGCGTCTCGACCATCTCTTCCGAACGCGGCCGCGCGGTGAAGCTTTCGATCAGCGAGGGTCAGGTGACGCTTGCGGTCAACAATCCGGATTCAGGCAGCGCCACCGAGGAACTCGCAGCCGACTATTCGTCGGATCCGATCGAAATCGGCTTCAATGCCAAGTATCTGCTCGACGTTGCCGCGCAACTGACCGGCACCGAGGCCAAGTTCATGCTGGCCGACGCCGGTTCGCCGACGCTGATCCACGACATGGCCGACGAAACCGCACTCTATGTGCTGATGCCGATGCGGGTGTAGCCTAGGCCGAGTCATCAATCCGGCTCTGCGGCCGGGACCGGCTATGAGAACCATGGTTGCGGCGACTTCCAGAGCAATTCCAGGAAAAGTGTGAAACGGTTTTCCGTCCGGAATTGCGTCAAAACAAAGAGATAGGGCCGTTCGGCGTTTACGTGAAACGATGAACCGCTCTACAGGCGGATAGCGGTTGCCGGCACAGACCTACATAAGTAAGCTTACGCTTACTAATTTTCGCAACTACGCGGCGCTGACGATCGATCTGGCGCCGGGTGCCGTGGTTTTTTCCGGCGACAATGGTGCCGGCAAGACCAATCTCCTCGAAGCGATCTCCTTTTTGACACCGGGGCGTGGCTTGCGCCGCGCCCCTTATGCGGATGTCGCGCGTGAGGGTGGCGATGGCGGCTTTGCCCTGCATGCCCGGCTCGACGGAGCTGACGGTCAAGTCGAGATCGGAACAGGCATTTCCGGCGGCGACAGCCCCGGCGAAGGCGGCAGGCGGGTGCGCATCAACGGAGCTTCGGCACGTTCGGCCGAGGACATGCTGGAATGGCTGCGCGTCGTGTGGCTGACACCGGCGATGGACGCCTTGTTCACAGGACCGGCCGCGGATCGACGGCGCTTTCTCGACCGGCTGGTGCTTGCGATCGACCCCGGCCACGGGCAACGTGCGATCGATTACGAAAAGGCGATGCGTGGCCGTAACCGACTGCTTACCGAAGGATCCCGGGACGACCGCTGGTTCGACGCGATCGAGACGCGGATGGCCGAGACCGGTGTGGCGATCGCCGCGGCACGGGCCGAGATGGTGCGCCTGCTCGCCGCCATGATCGACAGGCTGCCCGACACGGGGCCATTTCCGCAGGCCGATATCGGCCTTTCGGGGGATCTGGAGGCCGAGGTTTCCAGCATGCCAGCAGTCGATGTCGAAGAGCGCTTCCGCAGGACGCTTGCCGAGGGACGCGACCGCGACCGCGCCGCCGGGCGCACGCTCGAAGGGCCACACCGTTCGGATCTGGTGGTTCGGCACCGTCCCAAGGCGATGCCGGCCGAGCTCTGTTCGACAGGCGAGCAAAAGGCGCTGCTGGTCGGCATCGTGCTATCGCATGCCCGGCTGACCGGCGAAATGTCGGGCATGACACCTATCCTGCTGCTCGACGAGATCGCCGCGCATCTCGATGGCGGGCGGCGCGCGGCGTTGTTTTCCATCCTTGAGGAATTGAACTGCCAGGTGTTCATGACCGGAACCGATGCGGCGCTGTTTTCCAGTCTCAAGGGGCGTGCGCAATTCCTGACTGTCGACCACGGCACGGTTGGGCCAACGATCTAGATATTTGACGCTTGCATAGGTCATCATCCCAGAACCGCTTCGCACTTTTGGGCGACCCGCCGCAGGTTTATGCATGTCATGGATTAGCCCCTGACAAGGTTTTTCAGCCGCTATATGATCCGGCGATGACCCCTGCCGCCCTGAACGCCGACGAGATCGAACGCTATGCCCGCCACATCGTGCTGCCCGAGATCGGCGGCGCCGGCCAGCAGAGGCTGAAGCAGGCGCGAGTGCTGGTCATCGGCGCCGGCGGGCTGGGCGCGCCGGTGCTTGAATATCTTGCCGCCGCCGGCGTCGGCACGCTCGGCGTGGTCGATGACGACACCGTTTCGCTTTCCAACCTGCAGCGTCAGGTCATTCACGGCACCGATAGTGTCGGCATGCTGAAAACCCATAGCGCCGAGGCGGCAATCGCCCGCATCAATCCCAACACCTTTGTCGAAACGCACACGTTCCGGCTGACCACGGACAATGCCCCCGCCCTCGTCGCCGGCTATGACATCGTCGTCGACGGTTCCGACAATTTCGAAACCCGCTATGTGGTGGCCGATGCCTGCGCGAACGCTGGGAAACCGCTGGTGCATGCCGCTGTCGGACGCTTCGACGGCTCCGTCACGGTGCTGAAGCCATTCGAGGACGGCAAGGACGGCAAGCCCAATCCGGGCTACCGCGATCTGTTTCCCGAGGCGCCACCGCCTGGCCTGGTGCCGTCCTGTGCCGAAGCCGGCGTGCTTGGTGCGCTGACCGGTGTCGTCGGCACGCTGCAGGCAATGGAGACGATCAAGCTGATCACCGGCGTCGGCGAGCCGCTGGTCGGCAGGCTGCTGCTCTATGATGGGCTGGCGGCGCGCTTCGACACGATCCGCTACAAGAGAAACTGACTGCGTGGAGCGGACCGAAGCTGTCTCCATTGCGCAGATTCCGGCCGATTTCGACCGTTGGAACGATGTGCTCGCACTGATCATGCGTGCCTTCGCCTCGATGGACGGGGTTATCGACCCACCCTCCTCCGCCCACCTGCTGACCGCGGACAGCCTGCGGGACAAGGCTCGGCGGGAGACCGGCTTCGTGGCACTCAACGGCGACAGGATCGTCGGCTGTATCTTTGCCCTTGAAAGGCCGGCGGAACTCTATGTCGGCAAGCTCGCCATCGCGCCGGACTGGCAGGGACAGGGCATTGGCCGGCGGCTGATGCAGGCGGTCGAAGATTTTGCCCGCAGCCACGGCAAGGTGGCAATCGAGCTTCAGACGCGGATCGAGCTGACCGGAAACCATGCAGCCTTTGCCCGCTTCGGCTTTTATGAGACCGAACGGACGGCGCATGAGGGCTACGACAGGCCGACCTCGATCACCATGCGCAAGGTGCTTGTGTAAGCCCGGTCTTTCATCTGCGTTTCGATTGCGTCAGGTTCGCAGTGGCAGCACGCGGTCCGGCGGGCGATGGCCATCGACGAAGGCGCGGATGTTGATGATGACCTTTTCGCCCATGTCGATGCGGCCTTCGAGCGTCGCCGAGCCCATATGCGGCAACAACACGACCTTGTGCTTGGCGGCGAGCTTCAGCAGCTTGCCGTTCAAAGCCGGCTCGTGCTCGTAGACATCGAGGCCGGCGCCGGCAATCTTGCCGTCCTGGATCAGCTTGACCAGTGCTTCCTCGTCGATGATGTCGCCGCGCGCGGTGTTGACGACATAGGCCGTGGGCTGCAGCAGCGCCAGCCGCCGCGCCGAAAGCAGATGGAAGGTTGCCGGCGTCGATGGGCAATTGACCGAAATGATGTCCATGCGGGCCAGCATCTGGTCGAGGCTTTCCCAATAGGTCGCCTCCAGCCCGTCTTCGACGGCCGGCAGCACGCGATGGCGGTTGTGGTAATGGATCGACAGGCCGAAGGCCTTGGCCCGCCTGGCGACGGCGGTGCCGATGCGCCCCATGCCGACAATGCCCAGCCGCTTGCCCCAGATGCGCCGGCCAAGCATCCAGGTGGGCGACCAGCCGGCCCATTTCTTGTCGCCGGTGAGCACGTTGGCTCCTTCCGCCAGCCGCCGCGGCACCGCCAGCATCAGCGCCATGGTCATGTCGGCCGTGTCCTCGGTCAGCACATTGGGCGTGTTGGTGACGGTGATGCCCCGCTTAGCCGCGGCCTCGACATCGATCTTGTCGACGCCGTTGCCGAAATTGGCGATCAGCTTGAGGTTGTCGCCGGCCTGGGCGATCAGTGCCGCGTCGATGTGGTCGGTCACCGTCGGCACCAGCACGTCGGCCTCCTTGACCGCCGCCACCAGTTCCGGCTGCGTCATCGGCCTGTCCTCGACATTCAGCCGGGCGTCGAACAGTTCGCGCATGCGGGTCTCGACCGGGTCGGGCAGCTTTCGCGTGATGACGACGAGAGGCTTCTTTTTGCCTACCATTGTTTCCTCGTACCCCGATCTCGTTGAGACCTCTTTAACCAAGACCGGCGAAACTGAAAGCCGGTCGCGGTACCGATTACCTCATGTAACAAGCGGTGCCGCCGAAGACAAAGAAAAAGGGGCGCCGCTGCCGCCAGGCAAGCGCCGAAAGGAATGAAAGTGTCTGGTTTCGCGTCGTTTCGCCTGACCCTCAGCGCAGCACTTCTCGGCGCTTTGCTTTATTCTCCGCTTGCCGCGGCGCAGAGCGCGGCGGCACCCGCGCAGAGCGTCGTCACGCTCGGGCCGAGCGGTTTGCCGCTGCCGCGATTCGTCAGCCTGAAATCCGGCCGCGTCAACTCGCGCGTCGGCCCCGGCGCCAACTACTCGGTCGACTGGATGTATATGAAGGCCGGCCTGCCGATGGAGATCATCCAAGAATTCGATACATGGCGCCGCGTGCGCGATGCCGATGGGTCGGAAGGCTGGATCAACCAGTCGCTGCTTTCCGGCCGGCGCACGGCAATCGTCGCACCGTGGCAGCGCGGCAAGGGCGCCCAGATCAATCTTCTCAACAGCCCCGACAAGGACGCAAGGGTGGTCGCGATGGTCGAGCCGGGCGTCATGGGCACGATCAAATCCTGCGATGGCCAGTGGTGCGAAATGACGTTCGATGGCCACACCGGCTGGCTTGCCCAGTCGATCGTCTGGGGCGCCTACCCCGGCGAGCGGGTCAAGAACTGATTTTTACCCCTTTGACCGCGACATCTCGAAGAGTCGCGGTGGTGGTTTAGCGCCCGATGCGGCCGAGATGGGTGTCCTGAAAGCCGGTTGGCAGCTTCAGGCCGTAGCCCAGCGCACGGTCGATGGCGATGTGGGCGATCCAGATCAGCGCAACCGCCACCGCGGTCGCATTGCCCTCCATGTGCCCGGCGAGCAGCAGCAGCACGGGCACGATCAGAATATGCAAGGCGTTGTAGGCAAGGGCACCGACGCGCGGTCCCGCCAGATAGCCTGACATCGACAGGTCAGGCGCCAGGACAAGCAATCCGAAGAGCCACCAGGAAACGCCGATCGACGCATAGAATACGAAGGCGCCCACCGCAACGATTGCCCATTCGAGCCGTATCGTCAGATCAAGCGGCTTCAATCCCTCGCCGCTCATTCGCGGCGCTTGGGGCGCAGCCTCACCACGATGTCGACATTGGCGATTTCCATCCCCTCCGGCGGCTCCGGCAGGTTGGCAACGGTCACCGGACCGCTGTCGATGTCGAATATGCGGTTCTCGCCTTCGATATAGAAATGGTGATGGTCGGAGGTGTTGGTGTCGAAATAGGTCTTGGCGCCCTCGACGGCGAGGATGCGCAGCAGTCCCGCCTGGGTGAACTGGTGGAGGGCATTGTAGACGGTGGCCAGCGATACTGGCACGCCGGCGGCGACGGCCTCCTCATGCAGTTCCTCGGCCGACAGATGACGGTCGCCCTTGGCGAAAAGCAGGTCGGCCAGCGCAATGCGCTGACGCGTCGGCCTCAGGCCGGCTTCACGGACCCGTTTGTCCACAGCGACATTTTCCTTCCGGCCGTCCAGGTCCATCTTCTTGTCGAACCCCACAGTTCCGCCCCAAGACACGCCCAGAATGGCAAAAAAATGAACGTCTGCCGAAACCGGGCCTCCGCCGACATATATTCTGTCGCCCGAATGCGATCAATAGCGCGCATTGACCCAGGCAGACGAGCAGGTTAAGCGCAAACGCCGGTTTCCGGCCTGAAACAGATTGTGTTAGGAAACCAACGACAAGGGCGCCCGATAGCCCGGAACGATATGGGGAGAGATTGATGCCGGGTAAATCCAGCTACGAGTACGACGAATTGCTGGCCTGCGCCCGCGGCGAATTGTTCGGACCGGGCAATGCCCAGCTTCCCTATCCGCCCATGCTGATGTTCGACCGTATCACCGAGATCAGCGAGACGGGCGGCGCCTTCGAGAAGGGTTTCATCCGCGCGGAATTCGACATCAAGCCCGACCTGTGGTTCTTTGCCTGCCATTTTATCGGCAATCCGATCATGCCGGGATGCCTCGGCCTCGACGCCATGTGGCAATTGACGGGCTTCTATCTTGGCTGGCTCGGCGAACCCGGCAAGGGAATGGCGCTGTCGACCGGTGAAGTGAAATTCAAGGGCATGGTGACGCCCTCGGTGAAAAAGGTTGAGTATGGCATCGACTTCAAGCGCGTGATGCGAGGCCGGCTGGTGCTCGGCATCGCCGATGGCTGGCTAAAGGCGGACGGCGAGCCCATATACGCGGCAACGGACCTGAAGGTCGGTCTGTCCAAGCAGTCGGCGGTCGTTTGACCGCAGCCCTGGCCAGCCTCCTGGCCAGCATCCCTGGAAGGAGTTGCGAATGAGACGTGTCGTAGTCACAGGCCTCGGCATTGTGTCGTCGATCGGCAACAATGCCAACGAAGTGCAAGCCTCGCTGCATGACGCCAGATCCGGCATCAGTTTCTCCGATTCGTTCGCCGAGCATGGCTTCCGATGCCAGGTCTGGGGCGCGCCGACGCTCGATCCATCCGCCATGATCGACCGCCGGGCGATGCGCTTCCTGAGCCAAGGTGCGGCCTGGAACCACGTCTCCATGGACCAGGCGATCGCGGATGCGGGCCTCGAAGAGAGCGACATCACCAATGAGCGCACCGGCATCGTCATGGGATCGGGCGGACCATCCACCCGCACCATCTTCGAGGCAGCCGAGACCACGCTGAAGAACGGCAGTCCCAAGCGTATCGGTCCATTCGCGGTGCCGAAGGCGATGTCGTCGACCGCATCGGCAACGCTTGCCACCTGGTTCAAGATTCACGGCGTCAACTATTCGATCTCTTCGGCCTGTTCGACCTCGGCGCATTGCATCGGCAATGGCTACGAACTGATCCAGTGGGGCAAGCAGGACATAGTCTTTGCCGGCGGCCACGAGGATCTCGACTGGACGATGTCGGACCTGTTCGACGCCATGGGCGCCATGTCGTCGAAGTTTAACGACAAGGCATCGACCGCTTCTCGCGCGTATGACGCCAATCGCGACGGCTTCGTCATCGCCGGCGGCGCGGGCGTGCTGGTGCTGGAAGAGCTTGAGCATGCCAAGGCGCGCGGCGCCAAGATCTACGCCGAGATCGTCGGCTACGGCGCGACCTCGGATGGCTACGACATGGTTGCCCCGTCAGGCGAGGGCGCGGTCCGCTGCATGCGCCAGGCACTGGCCACGGTTTCCACGCCGGTCGATTACATCAACACCCATGGCACATCGACGCCGGTGGGCGATTCCAAGGAAATGGGCGCGATCCGCGAGGTGTTCGGCGAAAAGATGCCCTACATCACCTCGACAAAATCGCTGACCGGCCATTCTCTGGGCGGGGCCGGCGTGCAGGAATCCATCTACTCGATCCTGATGATGCAGGGCGGTTTCATCGGCGAAAGCGCCCATATCGAGACCCTCGACCCCGAATTCGAGGGCATGCCGATCGTGCGAAAGCGCATCGACGACGCCAGGATCGACACTGTCTTGTCTAATTCGTTCGGCTTCGGTGGCACCAACGCAACGCTCGTTTTCCAGCGCTATTCCGCATAAGGCCAGCGTTTTTTTTAATAAGGATTGGCGGCCATGGACGGATTGATGAAGGGCAAGCGCGGGCTTGTCATGGGTGTCGCCAACGATCATTCGATCGCCTGGGGCATCGCCCGGAAATTATCCGAACATGGGGCGGAACTCGCCTTCACCTATCAGGGCGATGCCTTCGGGCGCCGGGTCAAGCCGCTGGCAGACAAGCTCGGTGCCTCGCTGGTGGTGCCGTGCGACGTCGAGGACAGCGCTTCGGTCGCCGCGACGTTCGAGACCCTGGGCAAGGAATGGGGCGGGCTGGATTTCGTCGTCCACGCCATCGGCTTTTCAGACAAGAACGAGTTGAAAGGCCTTTATGCCGACACCAGCCGGGACAATTTCGTCCGCACCATGGTGATCTCCTGCTACTCCTTTACCGAGATCGCCCGCCATGCCGCCGCCCTGATGCAGGACGGCGGATCGATGATCACGCTGACCTATGCGGGGTCGGTCCGCGTCATGCCGAACTACAACGTCATGGGCGTCGCCAAGGCAGGGCTGGAGGCCAGTGTGCGCTACCTCGCCAATGATTACGGTCCGCGCGGCATCAGGGTCAACGGCATATCGGCTGGACCCGTGCGCACGCTTGCCGGCGCCGGCATTTCCGACGCCCGCCACATGTTCTCCTACCAGCAGCGCAACTCGCCGCTGCGTCGTACGGTGACCATCGACGAGGTCGGCGGCTCCGCGCTTTATCTACTGTCCGATCTTTCTTCCGGCGTTACCGGCGAAATCCACTACGTCGATTCCGGCTATCACATCGTTTCCATGCCTACGCTGGACGAATTGAAGCAGACCGACGGTGGACGAGACTAATGCATGTCGCCCAAGAGTGCGCGGTGGTTTTGGGACAACGACATTTATAAAACAAAAGCTTAAAATGCGCCGACGGAATCCGTTTCAACCCGACGCGCTTTAACCCTCTCAAGAAATACTTTCGCTCCAATAAAATTAGACGCATTCGCGGAAACTCATTTTAAGGACATATCCGCTAGAAAGCCCCGTACTCTGGGGATCTTTTCAATGTCCGCCGTCAGCAACCCGAAGCGAACACCGGTGTTCCGGCTGCTCACCATAGCGAGCTCGGGCCTCGGCAGTTTCGTCCTCGGACTCTGGGGCCTGAAGCTCGGTCTCGGCGATGGCTTTGCCGGCATCTCCGCGGACATGATGGTCGCGGTGATGGCCGCGCTTTGCGCACTGGCGGCGTCGGCAGCCGCGATGTCCTTCTTCGCCGGCGTCGACGAATCGGCGGATTTCGTCTTCACGGAAACCCATTTCGACAAACTGACGGGTCTTTTGGCGCGTCCGGCGATGGTCGGCAAGATTGCCGAGGCGGCGTGCTCGACAAGCCGGACCGGCGAGCCGATGTTCCTCATCGACATCGATATAGATCGCTTCAAGCAGATCAACGACGCCATCGGCTACAGCCAGGGCGACGAGTTGATCCGCGCCTTCACCAACCGCTTGAGAACGTGCGTGCCGCAGCGGGCGCTGATCGGACGCATCGGCGCCGGTGAATTCGCGGTTCTACTCCCCGACAATCAGGTGTCCGGGTCGCTGGAAAGCACCATCGAGAGGCTCATCGACGAGATGATGGAGCCCTATGAACTCAGCACGCACCTGCAATCGGTCAGCCTTTCGGTGGGCATCGTGGCGATGCCAAAGGACGGTGTCGATCCCGTCCTCATCCTGCGCCGCTCCAATCTGGCGCTGCAGAATGCCCGCGCCAGCGGCGTCGGCAACTGGTCTGTCTTCCATGCCGAAATGGGCAGGGTCGCCGATCATCGCCAGTGGATCGAATCCGAACTGAATACAGCTTTCGAGCGCGGTGACTTCGATCTTCACTACCAGCCGCAGCTCGACCTCCCGACCGGCCGCATCGTCGGCTATGAAGCGCTGATCCGCTGGCGGCATCCCGAACGCGGCATGATCCCGCCGATGGAATTCATCCCGATCGCCGAGGAAACCGGCATGATCGGCCCGATCGGCGAATGGGTGCTGCGCAAGGCTTGCAGCGACGCCCGGCATCTGCCCGACGACTGCTTCGTTGCCGTCAACATCTCGCCCGTGCAGTTCATGACCAAGGACTTCGTCGGTACCGTGCGCGATACCATGACGAGCACCGGCATCAAGCCGTCGCGGCTGGAGCTGGAAGTGACCGAGACGGCGATGATGCAGGACCGCGACCGCGCCGCCGCCATCCTGAAGCAGCTTGCGGACATGGGCATCTCGGTCGCCGTCGACGATTTCGGCACCGGCTATTCCAATTTGAGCTATCTCATCGATTTCTCTTTCGGCAAGCTGAAGATCGACCGGTCCTTCGTCAGCCGCCTCGATACCGATTCCAGCTCCGGCGCGGTCGTCTCGACCATCGTCGGGCTTTCGCGGGCGCTCGGCGTCAGCATCATTGCCGAAGGCGTCGAGACCGAAAGCCAGGCGACGCTGCTCAGGGCGGCTGGCTGCGAGGTGGTGCAAGGCTATCTGTTCGGCCGGCCGGCACCACTCAAGTTCAGGGTTGGCGACTCGCATGTCACCGACGAGGTCCGGCGCGTCGCCAATCTGCATTAAACGCTACGCATTGTATCAACGCCGCGCGGCAAGCACCTTGAACATGCCGTCGCGAGCGAGTTCGGCATGGCTCGAAAAGGCCGCCGACAGGATCGGCTCATAAGGAAGCTGGCGGTTGGCGACCATGAACAGCCGCCCGCCTGGCTTCAAGGCCTTGGCCGCAGCGCGGATCATGCCGGCGCCGATCTCGGGCTCGGCCGCACGGCTGCGATGAAAGGGCGGGTTCATGACGATCGCGTCGTAGCGCTTCTCGACCGGTTCTTTCAGCAGATCGGTCCAGAAGAAGTTCCTGGCGATCGACTGGCTAACCCCTGCCAGATTGAGCTTCGCGGCTTCGAGCGAGGCGAAATCCGCCTCATGGAGGTCGAGCGCCAGAATGCCGGGTGAATGGGCGGCTATCTCGGCGGCCAAATAGCCCCAGCCGGCGCAGAAATCGGCAACACTGCCACGCAGATCATTGGGCAAGTTTTCGACCAGCAGTTTCGAGCCGGTATCGATCCGGTCGAAGGAAAACATGCCGGGCGCGGTATGGAACCGGCCTTCGACCAGCAAGGCGGGATTGGCGGCACGCAATTCTTCTGCGGCGGCCAGATCGGCGGAACGGCGAAACCAGAAGGCGATGCCGTGATGTTTCGGTAGATGACCCTCAAGCGGCACAAGCTCGTCAACGCGCCTGCGCAGGCTGGCAATACCATCGTCCTTGCCGCCGGCAACGACGACCAGTCCGCCCGGCGCCACGCGCTCAAACGCCTGCGCGATGCGCACTTCGTTCAGGCCGCGATGCCGACCAGCCAGCACGAGTGCCATGTCGAAGCCGTCGCCTTCCGCCTGCGCGGTGACGATGACACCGGAGGCCTGCAGCGCGCGAAAATGCGGCCGGAAGCCCTGCACGAGATGAAGCGCGGCCTCGAAGCCTTCGGGCAGCCGAAAACCCGGTTCGGCGCCGAGAAACAGGACGCGATTACCCTTTCCTGGCAGAGGAACGGCCTCGGCCTCAAAGGGATGAAAAAGGGTCTTCAGCGGCTCGGCGGACATTTTTCGATCTCGAAATGAAGTCTGTCTCTACAGCCCGAAAATGAAAACGGGCGCGACATAAGCCGCGCCCGTTTCGATTCATGACCTCAAGACCGATCAGGCGGCGTTTTCTTCGCCTTCGGTCTTCTTGTCGCGGGCAAGTTCCTTGCCGGTGGCCTGGTCGACGACCTTCATCGACAGGCGGACCTTGCCGCGCTCGTCGAAGCCCATCAGCTTGACCCAGACCTTGTCGCCTTCCTTGACCACGTCCGAGGTCTTGGCGACCCGGTCGTTGGCAAGCTGCGAGATGTGGACGAGGCCGTCGCGCGGACCGAAGAAGTTGACGAAAGCGCCGAAGTCGGCGGTCTTGACGACCGTGCCTTCGTAGATTTCGCCGACTTCCGGCTCGGCAACGATGGTGTGGATCCACTTCTTCGCCGCCTCGATCTCCTTGGCGTTGGACGAAGCGATCTTGACCGTGCCGTCGTCCTCGATGTTGATCTTGGCGCCGGTCTTTTCGACGATCTCGCGGATGACCTTGCCGCCCGAGCCGATGACGTCGCGGATCTTGTCGGTCGGGATGTGCATCACTTCGATGCGCGGCGCGAACTCACCGAGTTCCGAACGCGCGCCGGTCAGAGCGTGCGCCATCTCGCCGAGGATATGCTGGCGGCCATCCTTGGCCTGGTCCAGCGCGATCTTCATGATCTCCTCGGTGATGCCCTCGATCTTGATGTCCATCTGCAGCGAGGTGATGCCGTTGGCGGTGCCGGCGACCTTGAAGTCCATATCGCCGAGGTGATCTTCGTCACCCAGGATGTCGGACAGAACCGCGAAGCGCTCGCCTTCCTTGATCAGGCCCATGGCGATACCGGCGACTGGCTTGGCCAGCGGCACGCCGGCATCCATCAGCGCCAGCGAGGTGCCGCAGACGGTGGCCATCGACGACGAGCCGTTGGACTCGGTGATCTCCGAGACGACGCGCAGCGTGTAGGGGAACTGGTCGGCACTCGGCAGCATCGGGCGAATGGCGCGCCAGGCGAGCTTGCCATGGCCGATTTCGCGGCGGCCCGGCGAACCCATGCGGCCGGTCTCACCGACGGAGTAGGGAGGGAAGTTGTAGTGAAGGAGGAACTTCTCCTTGTACATGCCGGTCAGCGAGTCGACATACTGCTCGTCCTCGCCGGTGCCGAGCGTGGCAACGACCAGCGCCTGGGTCTCGCCGCGGGTGAACAGCGCCGAACCATGGGTGCGCGGCAGGACGCCGACTTCGGAGACGATCTTGCGGACCGTCTTGAGGTCACGGCCGTCGATGCGCGAGCCGGTGTCGAGGATGTTCCAGCGCACCACCTTGGCCTGGAGTTCCTTGAACACGGTGCCGATCTGCTCGGAGGTGTACTTGGCGTCCTCGCCTTCGGCCGGGGCAAACGCGGCCTTGACCTTGGTCTTGACGGCGTCGACGGCGGCATAGCGCTTCTGCTTGTCGACGTTCTTGTAGGCAGTGCTGAGCTCGTCGCCGACGATCTTCAGCATCTCGGCTTCAAGGGCGGAATAGTCCGGCGCGGTGAAATCACGCGGCTCCTTGGCGGCGACTTCGGCCAGCTTGATGATGGCGTCGATGACCGGCTGGAAGCCCTTGTGGCCGAACATGACGGCGCCGAGCATCAGCTCTTCGCCGAGTTCCTTGGCTTCGGACTCAACCATCAGCACGGCGTCGGTCGTGCCGGCGACGATCAGGTCGAGCTTCGATTCCTGCATCTCATCGACGTGCGGGTTGAGCACGTATTCGCCGTTAATGTAACCGACGCGGGCGCCACCGATCGGGCCCATGAAGGGTACGCCCGACAGGGTCAGGGCAGCCGAGGTGGCAACGATCGACAGGATGTCGGGATCGTTCTCGAGATCGTGCTGGACGACGGTGACCACGATCTGGGTGTCGTTCTTGTAGCCCGAGGCGAAGAGCGGGCGGATCGGGCGATCGATGAGGCGGGAAACCAGCGTTTCCTTCTCGCTCGGACGGCCTTCACGCTTGAAATAGCCACCCGGGATCTTGCCGGCGGCGTAGGTCTTTTCCTGGTAGTTGACGGTCAGCGGGAAGAAATCGAGGCCTGGCTTCGGCTCTTTCATCGAAACGACGGTGGCGAGAACCTTGGTCTCGCCGTAGGTGGCGAGCACCGCGCCATCAGCCTGGCGCGCGATCTTGCCGGTTTCGAGGATGAGCGGACGGCCGCCCCATTCGATTTCCACTTTGTGGTGATTGAACATATCTT
Organism: Mesorhizobium sp. M1409; assembly: GCF_040317535.1. Taxonomy (NCBI): domain Bacteria; kingdom Pseudomonadati; phylum Pseudomonadota; class Alphaproteobacteria; order Hyphomicrobiales; family Phyllobacteriaceae; genus Mesorhizobium; species Mesorhizobium sp. M1409. The sequence continues at coordinate 9,360 of NZ_JAMYKV010000023.1, read as the reverse complement.
GTCCTTAATATGAGGAAAGGGCCGCGCCGTTTCACGGTGCGCGGATGCCCTTTCCCTTGGCTTCCTTTCTCGGGCAGCCACGGGCAAGACAACGGGAAGCTCGGGTAATTTCGGCGCGGCTAGCGCGCACGAGCGTCCTGCAATCCTGCCCCATGACCGTCCATGGGCGGTTTCGAGTGCCCTCTGCACGATCGAAACCGGGTCTGGCCAGTCGATGCGACTGGCAGAATGCGCGACCGGCGGACTTTCCGAAGAAAGCCCGCCGGTCAATTCGTCAACGGCGCAGACCGAGCTTCTCGATCAACGTCTGGTAGCGCGCGTCGTCCTTGCGCTTGAGATAATCAAGCAGGCTGCGGCGCTGGGAGACGAGAGCGAGCAGACCACGGCGGGAATGGTTATCCTTCTTGTGGTCCTTGAAATGGTCGGTCAGGTTCTTGATGCGCTCGGAAAGGATGGCCACCTGGACTTCCGGAGACCCGGTATCGCCCTTGGCGGTTGCGAATTCACCCATCAATTCCTGTTTGCGCTCGGCAGTAATCGACATCGTGTTTTTCCTTATCTGTTTGAGGAAACGGGTCGCCCTCAGCCGGGATGTCGTCCAGCAGGGGCCGGTACTAGCAAAGCGCCTTAGCGCTGTGCTGCGGCGCATATAGTGCAATTCCCCGGAAAATACCAGCCCAATTCACAAGCCGGCTTTTCAGGTCGGAAATGGCCGGTTTTATCCTTGTCAGAGCCATTTCTTCCATTTGAAGAAGGCAATCAGCCCGAACGCGACAAGCGCCATGAACAAAAGCGATAGGGGATAGCCGTAGTAGGCCTTCAACTCGGGCATGTTCCAGGGCGAAGACCCTGGATCGAAATTCATGCCCCAGATACCGACCAGGAAGGTAAGCGGCATGAAGATGACCGAGACGATGGTGAGATAGCTGATGACGTCGTTGGTGCGCGCCTGGCTCAGCGACAGATGCATCTCGATCAGGCCGGTCAGCATGTCGCGCTGGGTTTCGACCAGTTCGATCAGCCTGAGCGAATGGTCGAGTGTGTCGTTGAGGAAGATCTTGGTCTCGGCCTTCACATAGGGCACGTCGTTGCGGATGAGCGTCGCCAGCGCGTCGCGCAGGGGCCACAGCACCCCTTTCAGCACATTGGCATCGCGCCGCAATTCATGCAGCTGCCGCATCTGATGCTTGTCCGGCGAATGCAGCATCTCGTCCTCGATGCTGTCGACCAACTCGCCGGCCGCCTCGATCGGCGGAAAATAACTGTCGACGACGGCGTCGACCAGCGCATAGGCGAGATAGTCCGCTCCACGCGCGCGCAACCGGTTGGGCGCCGAACTCTCGATGCGCTTGCGCACGGGATCGAAGGGATCGCCTTCACGTTCCTGGAAGGTGACGACGAAATTATTGCCGAAGAAGACGGAGATCTGCTCATAGCGGTGCGACGTGACATCGTCGATCATCCTGACGACGACGAAGGCATGGTCCTCGAAGAAATCGACTTTCGGCCGCTGGCCGGTGTTGACGACGTCCTCCAGCGCCAATGGATGCAGGCTGAAAATGCGGCCGATCTCCTCGATCAGGGGGATATTGGCGAGGCCGGTGCAGTCGAGCCAGATAACCGGCCATTTGTCGCAATGGGTGTTGAGGTCGTCGATGCTGGCGTTTTCGATGGTCTGGAATTTCTGCGGCGAGATCATGGTCAGCCGCAGTTCCGAGCGACGAGCCGCCGGGTCGGCGATCAGCGTGCCCGGCGATGCACCGACCGGCGGCCGCCGCGTCCTCACCGGCGCCCGCTTCTTCACCGCTTCAGCCTTTGCCATGGAGCCCCTCTAACGCTATCCCGCGGACATTAGATGAGTGCCCTCAGCCGGCAAAGACCCGCTTGGGCTTGAACATGCCTTGCTCGATGGCACCGATGGCGACCAGCTTGCCGCGCGCCGTGGCGCAGGCTTCCTCGGCTTCCACCGGCGCGTCGCGGCCACGGATGATGACTGGATTGCCAAGGCGGATCTTGGTCGCCGCATCGTCGCTGATGGCGACCTGCGGCAGGCAGTCGAGGGCGGCCGCCGTATCGACCAGAAGCGCATCGATGGCGTCGAAGTCGATTGGCGCTTCCACCGCGCCAGCGGCTTCTCTCGCGTCAATGGCTTCTGTCATGCCGGAGGCTTCTGCCGTGTCGGCGACATCCGTCGCCTCCGAGCTGTCTTCATCCCGCACGCCGAAACGAGCGGCTTCCAGCTCGGCGATGGTGACGAAATCCTCCGGCGTGAACGGCTCGACCTCGACCCGGCGCAATTCTGAAATATGGCCGAAACAGCCGAGGTCGCGGCCCATGTCGCGGGCCAGCGAGCGCACGTAAGTGCCCTTGCCGCATTCGACCTCGAAAACCGTGTGGTCAGCGTTGTGCCCGACAATATCGAGCCGGCCGATCTCGACCTCGCGAGGTGGAATATCGACTGTCGCGCCATCGCGGGCCAGATCATAGGCGCGCTCGCCCGCGATCTTGATGGCGGAGAATTGTGGCGGCGTCTGCATGATGATGCCGGTGTATTTCGGCAGCAGGGCAAGCACCTCGGCCTCCGACGGACGCAGATCGGACTCCTTCGTCACCGGACCCTCGAGATCATCGGTGGAGCGCTCCTGCCCCCACGCCACGGTAAAGCGATAGATCTTGGCGCCGTCCTGCACGTAAGGCACGGTCTTGGTGGCCTCGCCAAGCGCGATCGGCAGCATGCCGGAGGCGAGCGGGTCGAGCGTGCCGGCATGGCCTGCCTTTTCCGCCTGGAACAGCCATTTGATCTTGGAGACGGCCTCGGTCGAGCCCATGCCGACCGGCTTGTCCAGGATCAGCCAGCCCGAGATCGGCCGGCCTTTCTTCTTGCCGCGACGCGCCACTATTCGGTGTCCTTGTTGTCGTCTTTGTCCTGGTCTTCAGGACCCAGATCGCGCGCCACCTCGGGCGACTTCAACAGGTCGTTGATCCTGGCGAAATTGTCGAAGGAGGTGTCGAGCTTGAAGCGGAACTCCGGCATGAACTTCATCTGCCGCAATGCGCCCGAGACCCGGCCACGGACGAACTTCGCATGCTTGTTCAGCGCCTCGACCACCGCATCGGTATCCTTGGCGCCGAGCGGCGAGACGAAAGCGGTGGCGACCTTCAGGTCGGGCGACATGCGCACTTCCGAGACCGAGACCACGGTGTTCTCGATCAGCGGATCGATGATCTCGCCGCGTTGCAAGGTCTCGGACAGCGCATGGCGAACCTGTTCGGCGACGCGCAGCATGCGCTGGGATGGGCTGGATGCGGTTGGACGGGGCATTTTTCTCGATCCTGAAAGCGTGGGGCGCGGGATGGGACCGTGCCGCATGTCTCATATGGGCCATTCTCAATAGACCTTGGGCGGCGGCCTTTCGACCACCGCCCGGTATGGACAAGTCACTCGAACTCAGAGCGTCCGGGTCACCATCTCGACGCGGAAGCACTCGATGACGTCACCGACGCGCATATCCTCGTAGTTCTGGAAGGCCATGCCGCATTCCTGGCCGCCGGGGACTTCCGAAACTTCGTCCTTGAAGCGCTTCAGGGTCTTCAGCGTGCCTTCGTGGATGACGACGTTGTCGCGGATCAGGCGCACGCCCGCACCACGCTCGACCTTGCCTTCGGTGACACGGCAGCCGGCGATCTTGCCGACCTTGGTGATGTCGAAGATTTCGAGGATCTGCGCGTTGCCGATGAAGGTCTCGCGACGCTCCGGCGACAGAAGGCCCGATAGAGCCGCCTTCACGTCATCGACGAGGTTGTAGATGATCGAGTAGTAGCGGATCTCGATGCCCGCGGCCGCCGCGGCGGCACGCGCCTGGACGTTGGCGCGGACATTGAAGCCGATGATCGCGGCACCCGAAGTCTCCGCCAGCGACACGTCGCTTTCGGTGATGGCGCCGGCGCCGGCATGGACGATGCGCGCACGCACTTCGTCGGTGCCGAGCTTGTCCAGCGCCGCGTTGATCGCCTCGATCGAGCCCTGCACGTCGCCCTTGATGACCAGCGGGAATTCCTTCAACCCGCTCGTCTGCAACTGCGACATCATCTGCTCGAGCGAACCGCGCTGGCCGGCATGCTTGGCAACCGCCTTCTCGCGCGCCAGACGCTGGCGATATTCGGTGATCTCGCGGGCGCGGGCCTCGTTGTTGACCACGGCGAAGCGGTCGCCGGCCTGCGGTGTACCCTGCAGACCAAGCACCTCCACCGGCATCGCCGGCGGCGCTTCCTTGATCTGCGCGCCACGATCGTTGACCAGCGCACGCACCCGGCCCCATTCGTTGCCGGCAACGAGGATATCGCCCGGCATCAGCGTGCCGGTCTGCACCAGCACGGTGGCGACCGGGCCACGGCCCTTGTCGAGTTGGGCTTCGATGACGACGCCCTCGGCGGTACGATCCGGATTGGCCTTCAGGTCGAGAATTTCGGCCTGCAGCAGGATCGCCTCGAGCAGCTTGTCGAGATTCGTGCCCTTGGTCGCCGACACTTCGACGTCCAGAACTTCACCGCCCATGGATTCGACGAAGACCTCGTGGCGCAGCAGTTCCGAGCGGACTTTCTGCGGATCGGCGTCATGCTTGTCGATCTTGTTGATCGCCACGATGATCGGAACGCCGGCCGCCTTGGCATGGCTGATCGATTCGATCGTCTGCGGCATGACGCTGTCGTCGGCCGCGACCACCAGGATGGCAATGTCGGTCGCCTGGGCGCCACGAGCACGCATCGCCGTGAAGGCGGCGTGACCGGGGGTGTCGATGAAGGTGATCTTGTGACCGCCCTTCTCGACCTGGTAGGCGCCGATATGCTGGGTGATGCCGCCGGCTTCGCCGGAGACCACGTTGGCGTTGCGGATGGCATCGAGCAGCGAGGTCTTGCCGTGATCGACGTGACCCATGATCGTCACGACAGGCGGACGCGACACCAGGTCCTCGGCATTGTCGGCGATGTTGAAGAGGCCTTCCTCGATGTCGGATTCGGCGACGCGGCGAACCGTATGGCCGAATTCGGTGGCAACCAGTTCGGCCGTGTCGGCGTCGATGACGTCGCCCGGCTTCAGAATCTGGCCCTGCTTCATGAAGAACTTGACCAGGTCGACCGCACGCTCGGACATGCGTTGCGCCAGTTCCTGAATGGTAATCGTCTCTGGCAGGATCACTTCGCGCATGACTTTCTCGCGAGGCTCATTGTGCATCGCGCGCTTGAATTTTTCCTGGCGGCGACGCATCGACGACAGCGAACGGGCTCGCGCATCTTCGTCGGACAATGCTGAATTCAGGGTCAGCTTGCCGCGGCGGCGGTCTTCCTCGCTCTTGGTCGGCTTGGCCGGACGCGCCACTTCGGGCGTGACCGGACGGCGCACCGGAGCACCGGCACCAGTCCGCTTCGGCTTGGCCTGTTCTTCGTCGTCGACCGTCGCAAGTTCGGCGGTCAGCGGCGCGCGGCGGCGCGCCTCTTCCTCGGCCCGACGGCGGGACTCGGCCTCGGTCTGCAACCGCGCCTCTTCCTCGGCCTGGCGGCGCGCGGATTCATCACGTTCGCGCTTGCGGCGCTCTTCATCCTCGGCGCGGCGCTTGGCATCCTCGGCGGCGCGCTGACGGTCTTCGACCTCGCGAACCTTCGAGCCCTCGAGCGCCCTGCGGCGTGCTTCCATTTCACTGCGCGACAGTTCGTTCAGCACCATGCCGCCGCGCTCGACCGGGGCCGGCGGCGCGGGTGGTGGCGCCTTCGGCGCTTCCTGAACGACGGCGGGTGCGGCCACGACCGCCGGCTTCGGTGTGAAGACGGGAGCGGCAACCGGCTCCGGCTTGTCGCCGGGCATCGAGAACTTGCGCTTCTTGGTTTCGACGACGACCTGCTTGGTGCGGCCGTGCGAGAAGTTCTGGCGCACAGTGCCCTGTTCCATACCGGGGCGCTTCAGCGTCAAGGTCTTCTTCGGCGTCACACTCAGCGTATTGTCGTCACCCGATTTCGTATCGTTCATTCCATATCCTCTGCGGCATCATCTTCGTCAGCAACAGCCGCAAGCATTGCCAGATCGTCCGGGGAACCGCCCCGATACCGGTCGAGCGCAACCATGCGCTTCTGGACCGCCCTGCCCGCGTCTCCCGCGAGAACGGCAGCATGTATCACATTTGTACCCCCCAATGCCAAGCTCAACTCGGCCTCGGAGAAAAGTTTGTAGGCAAGGATTGCGGGGCCGCCGAGATGGACTGTCGCCCGTCGTGCCTGGCTGATCTTGCGTACACCGTCGTCGGACGCTTCGGTCGCGTGAAGCACGAAAAGCGCCAATCCGCCGCGCACAGCGCTCTCGACCTTGGTGGCGCCCAGCGCAATCGCGCCTGCCTTGCGGGCAAGACCAAGCATGCCCAGAGCGTATCTGGAAAGCAACCCGTCGACCATGCCGCCAAGATCGGGCAGCACGGCCACCTGTGCCTTGAAGGCGCGAGCGAAAAGGTTCTTCGCCGCAGCCTTGTCGATATGTAGGCGGTCGGCGCTCACCCAGCAACCTCGGCCGGGCAAATTTCTCTTGATGTCGGGAACGACGACCGAATCCGGGCCGACGACGAACCGGATCAGATCATCCGGTTCGGCCTGTCTGCGGGTGACGATGCAGGTGCGATCGTTCATCTCGTCCAAGGGCGGGTTCGGTGCGATGCGGTTTCACCTCACGCACCAACGGCTTCGTCAGCCGATTCTTCTTCGGCCGCAAGCTCGTCTTCGGTGATCCATCCAGCCTTAAGGCGGGCGGCCAGAACCATCTGTTCGGCATCGGCGCGTGTCACGCCATGATTGGCCAGCACGCCGGGGAATACCTTGGTTTCGCCGTCCTTGCGTTCCTTCCAGCCGGTCAGGTCGTCGGCGGCATAGCCGGCGAAGTCCTCGATCGTCTTCACGCCGTCCTCGCCGAGCGTCACCATCATGGCGGTGGTGATGCCAGGGATTTCGCGCAATTCGTCCGAGACGCCGAGGGCCTTGCGCTTGTCGTCGTGTTCGGCTTCGATCTTCTCCAGATATTCGCGGGCGCGGGTCTGGATTTCCGAAGCGGTGTCCTCGTCGAAGCCGTCGATCGAGGCGATCTCGCCGGAATCGACATAGGCGACTTCCTCGACGCTGGTGAAGCCTTCGGAGGCGAGCACCTGGCCGACCATCTCGTCGACGTCGAGGGCTTCCATGAACAGCGACGACCGCTCGACGAATTCCTTCTGGCGACGCTCGGACTCTTCGGCCTCGGTCAGGATATCGATATCCCAGCCGGTCAGTTGCGAAGCAAGCCGCACGTTCTGGCCGCGGCGGCCGATGGCCAGCGACAGCTGGTCGTCGGGAACCACGACTTCGATGCGTTCGGCATCCTCGTCGAGCACGACCTTGGCGACTTCCGCCGGCTGCAGCGCGTTGACGATGAAGGACGCCGCCGAGGGCGACCACGGAATGATGTCGATCTTCTCGCCCTGCAACTCGCCGACGACGGCCTGGACGCGGCTGCCGCGCATACCGACGCAGGCGCCGACCGGATCGATCGAGCTGTCGCGCGAGATGACCGCGATCTTGGCGCGCGAGCCGGGGTCGCGGGCGACCGACTTGATCTCGATGATGCCGTCATAGATTTCCGGCACTTCCATGGTGAACAGCTTGGCCATGAACTGCGGATGGGTGCGCGACAGGAAGATCTGCGGGCCGCGCTGCTCGCGGCGCACGTCGTAAACGTAAGCGCGGACGCGGTCACCGTATTTGTAGTTTTCGCGCGGGATCAGTTCGTCGCGACGGATGATTGCCTCGCCGCGGCCGAGATCGACGATGACGTTGCCGTATTCGACGCGCTTGACGGTGCCGTTGACGATCTCGCCGATGCGGTCCTTGTATTCGTCATACTGGCGGTCGCGCTCGGCCTCGCGCACCTTCTGCACGATGACCTGCTTGGCCGACTGGGCGGCGATGCGGCCGAAATCCATCGGCGGCAGCTGTTCGGCGATGAAGTCGCCGAGCTGGGCGTCCGGATTGCGCTCGCGGGCCGAGGAAATGGCGATCTGCGTGGCGTAGTCATCGACCTTCTCGACCACTTCCATCAGCCGCTGCAGCTTCATCTCGCCGGTGTTCGGGTTGATGTCGGCGCGGATGTTGGTCTCCTGGCCGTAACGCGAACGCGCCGCCTTCTGGATCGCATCGGCCATGGCGGCGATGACGATCGACTTGTCGATCGACTTTTCGCGCGCGACCGCGTCGGCGATCTGCAGCAGTTCAAGTCTGTTGGCGCTTACAACCATCGTTTTTCTCCCGAGCCTGTTTGCCGGACCTTCGCGCCCGGCAGCTCAATCATAGTTCCTGTTCGTGTTCTTCCGTGGCGTCCGCTTCCGTACCCGACTCATCGTCGTCCGGTTCGCCGCGACGTTTTTTTGCTTCCTTGCGCGCCCTGTTGTCCTTCGACAGGGCATCGCGGATGAGATCGTCGGTCAGGATCAGGCGCGTTTCGGAAATCGCGTCATAGGGGACACGCACCGTCGGCTCCTCGCCATAGGCTGCCTTTTCGCGCTCGATCAGCACATCGTCTTCGCCGGCCTCGACGATCTTGCCCTTGAACCGCTTGCGGTCGGCGACCACGATCGAGGTTTCCATCTTGACCAGATGACCCGTCCAGGTCGTGAAATCCGATTTGCGGACGAGCGGCCGGTCGATGCCGGGCGACGAGACCTCCAGATGATAGGCCTTTTCGATCGGATCGTCGACGTCGAGCGCCGGCGACACCGCGCGGCTGACCTCTTCGCAATCCTCGACGGTCATGGTGCCGTCCTCGCGCTCGGCCATGATCTGCAGCGTCAGCCCGTTCTGGCCCGACAGATGCACCCGCACGAGGCGGAAGCCGATGCCGCGCAGAACCGGCTGGACGATCAGCGCGATGCGCGCATCAATGCCGCTTTCGCGGATGATGCGATCGTCGCCCTCGCTTGCCGTTGCAGTCATTGAGATCCTGTCGCTCTATTCCGAAGTTATCGGCGGGTAATAAAAAAGAGCGGGACCGGGTGGACCCACTCTTCGTCATACCGACCAAGAATTTGAGGCTGATATAAACGATCGTGGCCGGTGTTTCAAGCCCGCCGTGCGGGCCGTACAAAAGCCGTGACGGCGCCAGTGTTGCGCCAGACGCATGGCCTCCATCCGGCGAAACCCCTGCGAGCCGTGCCGCTGCATCCCCACTTATATCACATCGCACAAGATTTGCACGACACAGCACCGAAGGGGCAGGGGAATCGGGTGAGTTAATTATCGTGAGATGACGCTTACGAGGAATTCGTCGTCCCACGCCGCCACTTTTCGTTTCAATCG
>NZ_JAMYKV010000022.1:0-99315 GCF_040317535.1 Mesorhizobium sp. M1409 | reverse complement strand
GAAATCCCCATAGCCATCGACTGTGGCCCGCGGGTTCCTTCCTCGGGGACTTTCGTACGCCTGCCGGCGCCCGAAACTCTTCACGATAGCGGAATGACGGCTTTAACGTTTGAAGAATGATTGCGGACGTTCAGCCCGACGGGACCAAGGTCTGCTCCCGGGTCTAGCCACCCCGTCTCAATGGCGTCCCGGACCGCCCGGTGGATCTGCGTCGCCAGTGGCGGGTGGCGGGGCAGCCACAGGGTGGACATTTCAGCGCACATGGAAAATGATCACGTTGCCATGCACAATACTGCAGTGCTCTGATCTCGACGAGAAGCCTGAGCGTAGAAGCGGATCAACCGACCTCCCGGGTCCAGCGAATGGGGGACGCAAATGGACAGCCCAAGGAATGGGCAATTGCATCGCGACGCGGGCGGGCGAACCTGTCGATCGGCCGGCTGGCTTGCCCGCGCCGCCGTGTCGGCGGCATTCCTGCTCGGCATGGCTTTCAGCAGCACAGCGTTTGCGCAGGACCAGCAGCTACCCGTGGTGACGGCGGCCAAGCCGGTGGTCCGTAAAATCGTCGAAGACGACGAGTTCGTCGGGCGCTTCGAAGCCGTCGACCAGGTCGCCGTCCGTTCGCGCGTCAGCGGCTATCTGGACAAGGTCAGCTTCCAGGACGGCGCACTGGTCAACAAGGGCGACCTGCTCTTCACCATCGACCAGCGTCCGTACCAGGCGGCTTATGATGCCGCAAAGTCGCAAGTTGACGTCGCCAAGAGTCTGCTCGAATTCTCCAAGATGCAGCTGGATCGCGCCGACGAACTCGCCAAGACCGGCAATATCTCAACCGCGACGGTCGACGACCGCCGGCGGGAATACCTTTCGGCGCAGGCGCAGATGCAGGGCGCGACGGCTGCGCTGACGACGGCCAGCCTGAACATGGAATTCACCGAGATCAAGGCGCCCTTGTCCGGCCGCATCGACCGCCGGCTGGTGTCGGTCGGCAACCTCGTGCAGCCGGATTCCACCTTGCTAACGACCATCGTTACGCGCGATCCGATCGACTTCTATTTCGACGTCGATGAGCGCCTGTATTTCAGCTACGCTCGCGACGCGAAGCAGCGTGGCGGCAGCATGCAGGAGGGCGCCGGCGGGCTCGAGGTGGTGGTTCGCGTCGCCGACCGCGCGGAGGCGGTATTCAAAGGCAAGCTCGATTTTGCCGAGAACCGGATCGACAACGCGACCGGCACCATGCGGGTGCGTGCAAGCTTTCCCAACGCCGACGGCATTCTCCAGCCAGGCATGTTCGGGCGCATCAACGTGCCGGGGTCGCTGCCGCATAGCGGCGTGCTGGTGCCCGACGAGGCGATCGGCGCCGATCAGGATCGGCGTATCGTGTTCCTGGTGGATGAGGCCGGGACGGTGTCGGCGAAGCCCGTGCGCACCGGCCCGCTTCTCGACGGCTACCGGGTGATCCGCGCGGGCCTGACCGGCGACGAGACGATCATCGTCAACGGGCTGATGCACGCCAGGCCCGGCACCAAGGTGAAGGCCGAGATGGTGACGTTGCCGCCCAAGGTCGAGACCGCCGGGTTGCAGCAATGAGGTTCGCACATTTCTTCGTCGACCGTCCGATCTTCGCATCGGTCGTTTCGATCGTCCTGCTGATCCTCGGCGGGATTGCTTATACCCAGCTGCCGGTCGCGCAATATCCCGAGATCGCGCCGCCGACCATCGTCGTTCGCGCGCAGTATCCGGGCGCCGACGCCGAGACGGTCGCAGCGACGGTGGCAACGCCGATCGAGCAGGAGATCAACGGCGTCGAGGGCATGCTCTACATGTCGTCCTATTCGTCGGGCGACGGGGCGATGGCGCTGACCATCACCTTCAAGCTGGGCACCGATCTCGACCAGGCGCAGGTGCTGGTGCAGAACCGCGTGTCGGTCGCCGAGCCGCGCCTGCCCGAAGAAGTCCGCCGCCTCGGCATCACCACCACCAAGAGCTCGCCCGACCTGATGATGGTCGTGCACATGCTGTCGCCCGACAATACCTACGACCAGCTCTACGTCTCGAACTACGCCCGCTCGCGGGTGCGCGACATACTGCTCAGACTAGATGGCGTCGGCGACCTCATCATCTTCGGCGAACGCGAATATTCGCTGCGCATCTGGCTCGATCCGGAAAAACTGTCCGCCCTGGGGATGACCTCGGGCGATGTGGTGCAGGCGCTGCGCGACCAGAACGTCCAGGTGTCGGGCGGCTCGATCGGTGCGCCACCGACCAACACCGGCACGGCGTTCCAATACACGGTCACCACGCAAGGCCGCTTCAACGACGCACGCGACTTCCGATACGTGATCGTCAAATCGACCGACGACGGCCGCCTGATCTCGCTGCAGGACGTGGCGCGCATCGAGCTCGGCGCCAAGGATTACGTCACCAACTCCTATCTCAACGGCAAACCGGCGGTGGCGCTCGCCATCTTCCAGCGGCCGGGCACCAATGCGCTCGCCGCAGCCGCGGAGATCCAGGACAAGATGAAGGAGCTTTCCCAAGACTTCCCGAAGGGATTGAGCTACGACATCGTCTACAATCCGACCGAGTTCGTCGCCGAGTCGATCCAGGAGGTCTACAAGACGATCCTCGAGGCGATGCTGCTGGTCATCATCGTCATCATCGTCTTCCTGCAATCGTGGCGCATGGCGATCGTGCCGATCGTGGCAATCCCGGTGTCGCTGATCGGCACGCTGGCGGTGCTTTACGCCGCCGGCTTCTCGCTCAACATGCTGACTCTGTTCGGCCTCGTTCTGGCGATCGGCATCGTCGTCGACGATGCGATCGTCGTGGTCGAAAACGTCGAGCGCAATATCGCCAGTGGGCTGGCGCCCAATCCGGCGTCGCACCTGACCATGGACGAAGTCGGAACGGCCGTCATCGCGATCTCGCTGGTGCTGATAGCCGTGTTCGTACCGACAGCCTTCATCCCCGGCATTTCCGGGCAGTTCTATCTGCAGTTTGCGATCACCATCGCGGTGTCGACGGCGATCTCGGCATTCAATTCGCTGACGCTTTCGCCGGCGCTGGCCGCACTACTGTTCAAGCCGCACCACGCCGCGGCGGCGCCGCCGCGCTTTTTCCTGGCGCGGTTCGGACGGGCGCTCGCCGACGGCTTCAATCGCGGCTTCGACAGGGTCGCCCACTGGTATTCGAGCATCGTCCGCGTGCTGGTCGGCTCGTGGATAACGATCGCCGCCATGCTGGCCGTTTTCGCGGCCCTCATCTACGCCACGGTCTACATGGTGCAGGCTGTGCCGCGCGGTTTCATTCCGTCGCTCGACCAGGGCTATGCGATCGTCGTCGTCCAGTTGCCGGATGGCGCCTCGCTGTCGAGGACCGACGCGGTCATCCAGCAGGCATCGCAGATCATCCAGAAAACGCCAGGCGTCGACTACGCAGTCGCCTTCGCCGGTTTCTCCGGCGCGACCTTCACCAACGCCAGCAACGCGGGTGTGATCTTCGCCAGGTTCAAGCCGTTTCACGAGCGACTGAAAGCCGGCCAGTCGGCGACCCAGGTCATCGGCAATCTGTTCGGCAGCCTGCAAAGCATCAAGGAAGCCTTCATTATCGCACTGCCGCCGCCGCCGATCCGCGGCGTCGGCAATGCCGGCGGCTTCAAGCTGCAGATCCAGGAGCGCAACAGCGCCGACATGCGGCAGATCCTGGCGCTTGCCTACGAAATCGCCGGCAAGGCCAACAAGACGCCGGGGCTGACGGGCGTGTTCACCACCTTCTCAGCGTCGAGCCCGCAATTCTTCCTGGCGATCGATCGCGACAAGGCGCGCATCCTGAATGTGCCGATCCCCAACATCTTCGAGACGCTGTCGATCAATTTGGGCACCGCCTACGTCAACGACTTCAACGCTTTCGGGCGCGTCTACCAGGTGCGGGCGCAGGCCGACCAGGCGTTCCGCCTCGATCGCGCCGACATCTTGAAACTGAAGGTGCGCTCGGCGACCGGCGCGCTGGTTCCGCTCGGCACATTGATCGAGATCCGCGACGTCACCGGCCCGGCGCTGGTCCAGCGCTACAACATGTACGTCTCGGTGCCGCTGCAGGGCAACGCCGCGCCCGGCGTTTCCACGGGTGACGCCCTGGCATTGATGGAAGGGATCACGGCAAAGACGCTGCCGGCCGGTACCTCCTATGAATGGACCGAGCTCGCCTATCAGGAGCGCAACACCGGCAATGCCGCTGTCTATATCTTCGGACTGTCGGTGCTGTTCGTGTTCCTGGCGCTGGCGGCGCAATATGAAAGCTGGGTGCTGCCGTTCGCCATTGTGCTGGTGGTGCCGCTCGGCGTGCTCGCGGCGCTGCTCGGCGTGTCGTTGCGAGGGCTGGACAACAACATCCTCGTGCAGATCGGCCTCATCGTGCTGACCGGGCTTGCCGCCAAGAACGCGATCCTGATCGTCGAATTCGCGCGGCAGGCGCAGGAACGCGGGCTGTCGGCTGCCGAGGCTGCCGTCGAAGCCTGCAGGCTCAGGCTGCGGCCGATCCTGATGACCGCCTTCTCGTTCATCCTCGGCGTCGTGCCGCTGATGATCGCAACGGGCCCGGGCGCAGAAATGCGCCAGTCGCTCGGCACCGCGGTGTTCTCCGGCATGCTCGGCGTCACCTTCGTCGGCCTGTTCCTGACGCCGGTGTTCTACGTCACGCTCAGGTCGCTGTTTTCACGGCGCATGCCCCGTGCCGAGGCCGAGCCTTCGGGGCCGGCAGAGGCGCCAACGGAGACGGCCGCCGAGTAGGGTTACGAATTCGCCGCGTCGGGCGCGGCTTATCACTCCAGAAAATCGGCGCGGCGCGGCAACGGCCACGATCTGCGCGACCTCGGCGTCGAGGTGCGGCGGAGACCCTGCTCGGTCTGATCCAGCCCAACAGCCGCATCCAGTTCAGCGAGACGATGCCGGGCGGCGAGGCCAATGCGATCTTTTATCTGGTCGACCAGGCGGGGCTTGAGGGCGCAACCGCGACCTCCGGAGTCCTCGCTTGCGATGTCTGCTTTCAGGACGCGGAGAAGCTGATCTCTACGGCCGAGATGGGGCGCAAAGCTGCCGCCATCTCTGCGGTGCCCACTTTTGTTCTGTAATGGCGGAAATTGGCGCGCCCGAAGAGATTCGAACTCCTGACCCCCAGATTCGTAGTCTGGTGCTCTATCCAGCTGAGCTACGGGCGCGCAACAGGCCATGCTTTCCATGACCCCGCGATCCGATCGTGAACGACCGGTCGCGACGAGACGTGTTCCCTAGCGACTGAATTTCGGAAAAGCAAGCCGATCCGGCAAAAGTTTTGCACAACTGCTTTCGCGAGTGCAGATTGAGGTGTGTTGAGATTCAGCTCAGGCCGAGTCGAAAACGGTGGGGTCCGAGAACCGGAGCGGAGCGTACTTTTGGTACGTGAGCACCGGAAGCGCAGGAAACCGCCGTTTGCAGGCCGGCCTCAGCTGAATATCAATATATCTCATGCCGGGCGGCGCAGGCCGTTGCTGCGCGCCTGGTCGAGCCGGACCGGCTGGTCGGGAATGGTGACCGCGAATGTGGTGCGCCCGCCAATGCTCTCGACCAGCTCCACCGTGCCGCCATGCGCCCGGATCAGTTCGTGCGCGATCGCCAGCCCAAGGCCGGTGCCGCCGCTGCGGGCCGAGCCGCGGAACGCCGCGAACAGGTTCTCCCGCGCCTTGGGCGGTAGGCCCGGTCCGGTGTCGCTGACGGCGATGCGGCTGACACTGCCCAGGCGCACGGCCGACACCGCCAGGCGCCGCACGAGGGCGCTCTCACTGTCTGCCGCCATCGCCTGCACGGAATTCCGGCACAAATTGGTGAGCACGCGGAACAGCTGATCGGAATCGGCGTCCACCTCGAAGGTCGGCTCGACGGAATTGACGAACTCGATGCCCTGCCCGATGTCGAGCAGGCCGTGCACGTCCTCGACCAGCTGGCGCAGCCTCAAGCGCCGGCGCGCCGGTGGCGGCTCCTGCGTGCGGCCATAGGCGAGCACGCCTTCTGAATAGGACACCGCTCGGTCGAGCGCGCGAAGCAGCTTCGGCGCGAAGGCCTGCACGGTCGGGTCCTTGACCAGGCGCAGGCGGTCCGACATTAGCTGCGCCGAGGCCAGGATGTTGCGCATGTCATGGTTGATCTTGGAGACGGCAAGGCCGAGGTCGGCAAGGTGCTTCTGCTCGGAGAGCATCTTTTGCAGGCGCTCCTGCATCTGCGACAGTTCGCGCTCGGCAACGCCGATCTCGTCGGCGCGGGCGGCCGGGTGGATGATGCGCCCGGGATCGTCGGGGGCTTCGGAAAACGACAGCATCGAGCGCGTCATCGTCCGGATCGGCCCGATCATGATCAGGTCGATCGCGGCATAGACCAGCATTGCGGTGAACAGTGAGATCAGCAGCGAGACGAAGGCGACATTGCGCGAATATCGCAGCATCGCATTGCGCAGGCTGTTGTCCGGCATGATCAGCTCGAACTCCTTGTCCGAGTCGCCGACAGGCCCGAAAACGCGCAGCATCCGATCGCCGCCGAAAAACAGCGTGTCGAGCGCGCCGGTCATGCCTTTGATCATGCCGATGCCGGCGATATCGATGTGTTCGTCGACCTTCGGCGGCATTTCGGCAACCACCAGCAGCCGCGAAACGCCGCCGTCGCGCACCGCGATCGCCTTGGCGCCGATCGCCATCAGCACGTCGTTCTGGGCGGCGCGTGACAAAGAGGTGGATTCGCCCTGCACCAGCACGATCGACACAGCCGCCGCCGTGCTCAGCCGCTCCTTCAGCCAGTTCAGCCGGTAGCTGGCGATCCAGGGCAGGAAGATCAGCACTTCCGCCAGCAGCACGAAGATGATGGTGAGCAGCAGCAGCTTGGTCGACAGGCCGCGCGACAGCGGCACCGTGCGCACGATGGTTGGCGCCGCCGTGCCGATCCCTTCCTGCGCTTGTGTGGTTTCGCTCATGCGGTCCATGTCTTCACAATCACTTGATCAACGCAGATTAGGCGATTACGGCTTTTTTGCCAATTTCATCCTTGCCGGAAACATAAACCGACTTGGACGACGCCGGGGTTTCGGTCCGACGACGCCGGATTGACTTCCAAAAGCCTTCTTTCTATAAGCCCGCACACGCTCGGGCCATTCGTCCCGGCGCGGTTTCGATCGCGCCAAAAACGGCCCGGCAAAGCTCCTGTTACACAGTGACAGAATCAAGAAGGGCCGCACCCCGCGGTATTAAAACAAATGAAGCGTACCTACCAACCGTCCAAACTCGTCCGCAAACGTCGGCACGGCTTTCGTGCCCGCATGGCCACCAAGGGTGGTCGCGGCGTCGTCGCAGCTCGCCGCAATCGCGGCCGCAAGCGGCTCAGCGCCTGAACGGAAGACGAGATCGTTGCCCGCAACCGGCAAGCCAGTGGGACCAAATCCCAAGCGGCTTCTGAAGCGCGCGGAATTCCTGGCCGTCCGTCGTGGCGAAAAGCGACGTGGGCGGCTTTTTCTCGTTGAGGTTCTCGACCGCGGTGACGGCCAGTCGCCGCGCGTCGGCTACACCGTCACCAAGAAGGTCGGCAATGCGGTTGTCCGCAACCGCGTCCGCCGGCGGCTGCGAGAAGCCGTGCGTACGCACGCGGTATGTGACATGGCGCCTGGCAATGACTATGTCATCGTCGGGCGCGAAGACGTGCTTACCATTCCGTTCGGCCAGTTGAAGGCCGAACTCTCCCGCCGACTGCGCGGAACACGATAGGCCAAAGGCTTTCGATGGAAAACAACCGGAACTTCTTCATCACCATCGCGCTGTCGGTGCTGATCCTGGCCGTATGGCAATATTTTTATGTGTTGCCGCGCGGCGAAGCCCAGCGCGAGGCGGCCCGCGTCGAACAGCAGCGCGTCGAGGAGCAGAAGAAGGCGGCCCAGGGCACCAATCCCGGCACTGACACCGGAACCCCCGCTGCTCCTGGCGCCATTCCGAACGCACCCGGCACAGATGCCGTGACGCCGGCCGGCCGCGAACAGGCGCTGGCCACGACGACCCGCGCCAAGATCGATACGCCGAGCCTCGAGGGTTCGATCAACCTGACCGGCGCCCGTCTCGACGACCTCAAGCTCAAGCACTACACCGAGACGGTCGACAAGAGCTCGCCCGAGATCAGCCTGCTCAACCCGGCGGCACTCCCCAATGGCTATTACGCCGAGATCGGCTTCGTCGGCAACGACAAGACCGGCGCGGTGCCTGGTCCCGAGACTGTATGGGCCGTCGACGGCAATGCGACGCTGACGCCGACGACGCCGGTCACGCTGACCTATTCGAACGACAAGGGCCTGACCTTCAAGCGCACCTTTTCCGTCGATACCAACTACATGTTCACGGTTTCCGACACGGTGCAGAATTCGGGCACGGCCGCGGTCTCGCTGTCCAATTACGGCCGCGTCACCCGTTTCGACAAGCCGCTCGTCGCCAGCACCTATGTGCTGCACGAGGGCTTGATAGGCTTCACCGGCACCGAAGGCCTGCAGGAACACAAATACGCGTCCATCGAGAAGGACAAGCAGGCCACGCCGGGCAAGTCGACCGACGGCTGGCTCGGCATCACCGACAAATACTGGGCGGTGACGCTGGTGCCGACGGAGAAGCAGCCGTTCCAGCCGCGCTACGCCTATTTCGAGGACGGCCGCCACCGGTACCAGTCCGACTTCCTGACCGACCCGATCAACGTCGATGCCGGTCAGTCGGCGACCGTGGAGAGCGAAATCTTCGCCGGCGCCAAGGAAGTCGGCAAGATCAATGCCTATGCGGAAGACCGCCACATCAAGCGGTTCGACCTGTTGATCGATTGGGGCTGGTTCCACTTCATCACCAAGCCGATGTTCTGGCTGATCGACACCCTCTACAAATTCTTCGGCAATTTCGGCTTGGCGATCCTCGCCACCACCGTCATCGTCAAGGCCATCTTCTTCCCGCTCGCCAACAAGTCCTATGCGTCGATGGCGAACATGAAAAAGGTGCAGCCCAAGATGCTCGAGATCCGCGAGAAATACGCGGACGACAAGATGAAGCAGCAGCAGGCGATGATGGAGCTGTACAAGACCGAGAAGATCAACCCGCTCGCCGGCTGCTGGCCGGTGGCGCTGCAGATCCCGGTCTTCTTCTCGCTCTACAAGGTGCTCTACATCACCATCGAGATGCGGCACGCGCCGTTCTTCGGCTGGATCCAGGATCTGGCGGCACCCGATCCGACCTCGATCTTCAACCTGTTCGGCCTCGTTCCGCTCACGCTGCCGCACATGCTGATGATCGGCGTCTGGCCGCTGATCATGGGCGTCACCATGTTCCTGCAGATGCGCATGAACCCGACGCCGCCGGACCCGACGCAGGCGGCCATCTTCACCTGGATGCCGGTCATCTTCACCTTCATGATGGCGGGTTTCCCGGCCGGCCTCGTCATCTACTGGGCCTGGAACAACACGCTGTCGATCCTCCAGCAAGGCGTGATCATGAAGCGCCAGGGCGCCAAGATCGAGCTGTGGGACAATCTGGTCGCGCTGTTCCGGAAGAAACCGTCACCGGCGGAATAGCGGGGGTGCCTTTGCGGGCTCAAGAAGCCTCGGGTTCACGCGCCCGGGGCTTTTTCATTGGTGGGACATCCCATTCCGACCGATTTCCAATATCCGGCGAAACTTTGGCGGCCGCGCCTCGAAACTGCGCATCGCCATTCCCCGCGGCATGCGCTTGGGCACGCCTTTGGGCAGGTGCCGACTGCTCGAGGAGATCGCTCCTTGATGGCGCTGTCATCGACCTTGGCCTGCGTGCCGCAGCAAATGAGCAGAGCCGCCATGGAAAGCTCGCTCGTCAGCCGATTGGTGCTATAGGGCGGATCACGCTATTTTGAATAGGCGCGTGCGAACTTCGCTCGGCGCCAGGCGGCCAATTCTTTGACGGACTTCGACATGGACGGACCCAACCCAGACATCAAGCACCCGATCCCGATGCATACCCGCGTCGGCTTCCTCAAGGCACTGGTGAACGCGCCGAACATCGAGATCGGCGATTACACCTATTACGACGACCCCGACGGGCCGGACAAATTCGCTGAAAAATGCGTCCTGCATCATTACCCGTTCATTGGCGACAAGCTCATCATCGGCAGGTTCTGCGCCATCGCCGAGGGTGCGCGCTTCATCATGAATGGCGCCAACCACGCAATGTCCGGCTTTTCGACCTACCCGTTCAACATTTTCGGCCATGGCTGGGAAAAGGGTTTTGACCCGGCGACCTGGTCGAAGGAGGTTCGTGGCGACACGATCGTCGGCAACGACGTCTGGATCGGCATGGAGGCGGTGATCCTGCCCGGGGTGGACCTCGGTCATGGCGCCATCATTGCCGCGAAATCGGTGGTCACGCACGACGCCCCGCCCTATGCAATCGTCGCCGGCAACCCGGCCAAGGTGGTGAAGATGCGTTTCGACGACCGCACGATCAGGCGGCTGCTGGCAGTGGCGTGGTGGGACTGGCCGGTGGATAAGATCAGCCGCAACCTCGACGCTATCCGGGGTGCCAATATTTCTCTTCTGGAGGCAGCAGCTTGAAAGCTCTGAACAGCAGCACGATCGGCACCGAACTGTTTACACGGGGATGGATATTCATTCGCGGCGTGCCGGCAATGAAATTCCTGCCGCCGGAAGGACCGCCGGAAATCGCTTTTGCCGGCCGCTCGAATGTCGGCAAGTCGTCGCTGATCAACGCGCTGGTCAACCAGAAGGGGCTGGCCCGGACCTCCAACACCCCGGGGCGCACGCAGGAGCTCAACTATTTCGTGCCGGATGGGTTTTCGGGCGAGGGTGCCGACCTGCCGCCCTTGGCGCTGGTCGACATGCCGGGCTACGGCTACGCCACCGCGCCGAAGGAGAAGGTAGACGAGTGGACCAAGCTGGTCTTCGACTATCTCAAGGGCCGCGTCACGCTGAAGCGGGTCTATGTGCTGATCGACGCCAGACACGGCATCAAGGCCAAGGACGATGAAGTGCTGTCGCTGCTCGACAAGGCGGCGGTGTCCTATCAGATCGTGCTGACCAAGACCGACAAGATCAAGGCTGCGGGCGTGCCGCGGCTGATCGAGGAGACGCTGGCAAAAATCAAGAAGCGGCCGGCGGCGTTTCCGTTCGTTCTGGCGACATCTTCGGAAAAGGCCGAGGGCCTCGAGGAATTGCAGGCCGCCATCGTGCTTGCCGCCAATGGCGGATAGAAACGGCTTTCCCGGGAAAGCCGCATAGCGCCTTCCCTTGGGAAATGCGCAGCAACAAAAAGCTAAGGCTTGGCCTCGATGGCAATCGTCTGATGGCCTTCTTCCGCCACGAGCCTTTCGGTGCCGTAAGCTTTCAGGAACATGCCGACGCCTGACCTGACGATGTGGTCGATTTCATCCTGGGTCGGGGCTTTGGTGCGGTAGGCGAAGATGCACTGGCGGAACAGACCGGCCAGGCACAATTCAGTGAACTGATAGGCGGCGAGATCGACATCGTCGATCCGCAGCAGGTCGCGCTCGATGGCGGCATTGAGAAAGGCCGCGACCTTGTCGTGACCGCGCTTGGGACCGCGTTCGTAAAAACGCGCGCCCATGTCGGGTATCCGGTCTGATGCGCCGATCACCGTGCGCTGTGCCTGGATGACCTTGGCCGAGGTGATCTTGAGGGCCAGCACCTTGCCGAACTTCACCAGCGTCTCGCGCAGGTCGTCGGATTTGTCCAGCACGTCGTACATGTTCTTGAAGATGGTGCCGCGCTCTTCCTCGATCAGCGCTTCGAACAGCTCTTCCTTGTTGGCGAAGTAGACATAAATCGTGCCCTTGGAGACTCCGGCCTCGCGGGTGATGTCGTTCATCGACGCCGCTTCGAAGCCCTTGTCGATGAAGACGCGCCGGGCGCCATCGATGATCTGACTACGCTTGACCGGGTCCTGCCCCGCCGCCGGGCGACCACGGCGCAAGCTGTCCAGCAGATCGCCACACTGGTCGGTTTCGACGTTGGGCGGAGTCTCGGCCATTAAGGTCACACCTCGAAAATAATTCGAACCGTCCGGTTCGATTGCACTTGATATGGTCTTCTTTACGCGCTATGTCAACGTCCTGATCGAACCGAACGGTTCAGTCCTATTACATTAGAGAGATGTCATGTCCTCGAACGCGTCAACATCAGCCGAAGTCCGTCCCTTCCCCAACGCCAAGGTCGCGCCGGCGACGGAGGCACCTGAAATACCTGTCCAGCCCGCGGTATCGCCGCCACCGGTAGAGGTTCCGGCCAAGAAGAAGCGCTCGGTGCGTTCCTTCCTGCTGCCCATCATCGGCGTCGCCTTGCCGGGCGCCGGCGCCTGGTACGGTTACGACTACTGGACCACGGGTCGCTTCATGATCTCGACGGACGACGCCTATGTCCAGGCCGACATGGCGTTCATCTCGCCCAAGATTTCCGGCTATGTCGATCAGGTCAAGGTCAGCGAGAACCAGCTGGTCAAGGCCGGCGAACCGCTGCTCGTCGTCGACGACGGCGACTACAAGATCGCCGTCGCCCAGGCCGAGGCGCAGATCGCCACATTGAGCAAGACGCTCGACCGTATCGACGCCCAGACCGACGCGGCGCGCGCCTCGCTGCAGCAGGCGCAGGCGCAGAAGGTCGCCGACCAGGCCTCCGCCGACAATGCGGCCAAGGTCGCGGCGCGCGCCTCGCAGCTGCTCAAGACGCATGTCGGCACGCAGGCGCAGCTGGACGACGCCCAGACGGCGGTTCAGCAGGCCGACGCAGCCCTTGTCGGCGCCGACGCGCAGATCGCCGCGGCGCAGGCCAATATTGGCGTGCTGCAGGCACAGCGCGCCGAATCGGCAAGCACGCTCGCATCCTTGCAGCTCAGCCACGACAAGGCCTTGCGGGATCTCTCCTTCACCGTGCTCAAGGCGCCTTATGACGGCGTCGTCGGCAACCGTTCCGTGGAGCAGGGCGATCTCGTCAGCCCCGGCCAGAAGCTTGCCGTCATCGTGCCGATGGACAAGCTCTACATCGTCGCCAACTTCAAGGAGACGCAGCTTGCCCGGCTGGTGCCGGGTGAGAAGGTCAAGATCTCGGTCGATGCGACCGACGGCGAGGATTTCGAGGGAACCGTCTCGTCGCTGGCGCCGGCTTCCGGTGCCGTGTTCTCGCTGCTGCCGCCCGAAAACGCCACCGGCAACTTCACCAAGGTCGTGCAGCGCGTTCCGGTCCGCATCGACGTACCCGCCGACGCACTGAAGAGTGGCAAGCTGCGCGCCGGCCTCAGCGTCGTCGTCGCCGTCGACAGCCGCACCGCCCCATCCGTGTCGGCGTCGGCGTCGGCGGCCGCGTCGAACTGAGCGGCTGCCGGGGAGCAATGCCATGGCAACCGCAACCCTGACAGCAGGAGCACCGCCGGCAAGGCCTGCTGTGCCCGACACCATCTCGACACGGCGCGTCATCGCCTTCCTGGCGATGGTGTTCGGCATGTTCATGGCCATCCTGGACATCCAGATCGTCTCCGCCTCGCTGGCCGAGATCCAGGCCGGCCTGAGCGCCAGTTCCGACGAAATCCCGTGGGTGCAGACCGCCTATTTGATCGCCGAGGTTGTGATGATCCCGCTGTCGGGCTTCCTCAGCCGGATGCTGTCGACGCGCGTGCTGTTCACGATTTCGGCGGCGGGTTTTACCGCTGCCAGCGCCCTTGCCGCGACCGCCACCAACATCGACCAGATGATCGTCTACCGCGCCGTCCAGGGCTTCATCGGCGGCGGCATGATCCCGAGCGTCTTCGCTGCCGCCTTCACCATCTTCCCGCCGTCGCGCCGCGCCGTCGTGTCGCCGATGATCGGCCTGGTGGCGACGCTGGCACCGACCATCGGCCCGACCGTCGGCGGCTATATCAGCCATGCCATGTCCTGGCATTGGCTCTTCCTGGTCAATGTCGTGCCCGGCATCCTGGTGACCACGGCGGCCTGGACGCTGATCGACTTCGACAAGCCCAATCTCAAGCTGTTCAGCAAGTTCGACTGGTGGGGCCTCGCCGGCATGGCGGCCTTCCTCGGCTGCATGGAATATGTGCTCGAGGAAGGCCCGAACAACGACTGGCTGCAGGACCAGGGCGTCTTCATCTGCGCCATCGTCATGACCATTGGCGGGGTGCTGTTCTTCTGGCGCGTGTTCACCGCCGAGGAGCCGATCGTCGATCTGAAGGCCTTCACCAATATCAACTTCGCCTTCGGCTCGCTGTTTTCCTTCGTCATCGGCATCGGCCTCTACGGCCTGACCTATTTGTACCCGGTGTTCCTCGGGCGCATCCGCGGCTACGATTCGATGATGATCGGCGAGGCGCTGTTCGTCAGCGGACTGGCCATGTTCTTCACTGCGCCGATCTCGGGCATCCTGTCGAACAAGATCGACCCGCGGCTGATGATGATGATCGGCTTCTTCGGCTTCGCCACCGGCACCTGGTGGATGACCCACCTGACCGCCGACTGGGATTTCTACGAGCTGCTCATCCCGCAGATCCTGCGTGGTTGTTCGATGATGCTGTGCATGGTGCCGATCAACAACATCGCGCTCGGCACGCTGCCGCCGGAGCGGTTGAAGAATGCGTCCGGCCTGTTCAACCTCACCCGCAACCTTGGTGGCGCCGTCGGCCTCGCCCTGATCAACACGGTGCTGATCGACCGCAATGCCTTCCACTACGCAAGGCTCTCCGAGCATGTGCAATGGGGCAGTGACGCCGCGCAGTCCAAGCTGCGGAACATGACGCTCAATTTCGAGCAGACCCCCGGCCTGAACGCGACAAATGCCGCGATCTCCAAGCTGTCGGGCATGGTCCATCAGCAGGCGGCGCTGCTGTCCTTCATGGACGTGTTCTTCATGCTGACAATGCTGTTTGCGACGCTCGGGCTGTTCACCATGCTGATCCGCAAGCCGGTCGCGGCTGGCGGCGGTGGAGGCGGCCACTGATACCAAACGTGGACATCGTTTCGGGAAGCTCCTCCAGTCCACGCCCGAAATGTCTGACCGCGCAAAAAACTCCGGGCCGCAAGCCCGGAGTTTTTTGTATTCCAGCGGATGGTCTCAGGCCGTGGCCGGCTTGAAGGTCAGCGCCACGCCGTTGATGCAGTGGCGCAGGCCGGTCGGCGCCGGGCCGTCGTCGAAGACGTGGCCGAGATGGCCGCCGCAGCGGCGGCAATGCACTTCGGTGCGGGTCATTCCAAGCGACCTGTCCACGGTCTTGCCGATGCCATTGGCGATCTCCTGCCAGAAGCTCGGCCAGCCGGTGCCGGAATCGAACTTCGTTTCCGATGGATAGACCGGCAGGTCGCAGCCGGCGCAGGCAAAGATGCCCTTGCGGTGTTCGTTGAGCAACGGGCTGGTGCCGGGATATTCCGTGCCTCCCTTGCGCAGCACGTCGAATGCGGCCGGCGACAGGATGGCTTTCCACTCGGCTTCGGTCTTGGTGACCTCGAACTTTTCGGCGGCCTGCGCGGCCTGCGGATTGCTCATGCGCAGCACCGTTGCCGCGGCCCCGACGACGCCGATGGCGGCGACACCGCTCAAAAGAAAGTCGCGACGGTTCATGACCAATTCCTCCTGTTGTCTCTTTGCCAAACTATACCGCCGTGCGGAAATCAAAAGCCGGTGACGGTGGCCCTCGAACGAACACCCCGCGCCGTTCCACATCTGGATGTGGACGGCGCGGAGCGCGCGGGTCGATTGCGGATCCCGGGAGCGGGATCATGCAATCGACGGAGGCCTTGCAGCCAGTTCGTCGGCTGCAAGTCCGTTGTTACATCTTGGGCAAAAGAACCTTGTCGATGACGTGGATGACGCCGTTGGACTGTTCGACATCGGCGATCGTCACATTGGCGACATTGCCGTTCTCGTCGGTGACGGTGACCTTGCCGCCGTCGACCTTGAGCGACAGCTCGCAGCCGCCAACAGTCTTGACCTTGTGGGTGCCGCCATCAGCCTTGGCCATCGAGGCGACGTCGGCTCCCATCGCCTTGGCGCCGATGACATGGCAGGTCAGGATTTTGGTGAGCTTGTCCTTGTTCTCGGGCTTGAGCAGCGTCTCGACCGTGCCGGCCGGAAGTGCCGCGAAGGCTTCGTTGGTCGGCGCGAACACCGTGAACGGACCGGCGCCCTGCAGCGTCTCGACCAGGCCGGCGGCCTTCACGGCGGCGACGAGCGTCGTGTGGTCCTTCGAGTTCACGGCGTTTTCGACGATGTTCTTGTTGGCATACATTGCGGCGCCGCCGACCGTCGGATTTTTGGCATAGGCGACGGTTGCAAGGGTGGAGACGGCGATCGTACCAGCGACCAAAAGGGTGGCGAATCTGCGCATGATGTAATACTCCTCGGGTTTTTCTCTTCCCATCTTTGGGACGAGAGGAGATACGGAACAGGAATGCGCAAGTTTCAGGAATATTGTGATTTTTTTATTTATCTAGCTGCCAGGTACATTTCCGAATGCAGCCGGTTTCCGACGAATATGCTCACTAAGGCATGCGCAGCAAAATGATAGACTTCAGGTAAGCTATTTGAGTTGGCAGACGCAAGAGCCGGTCAGATGCTCTTCAGATCGCCCGCGGCGACCACCGGTCCGGTCGGCTGACCGGTCGGCGAACCGCCAGACGGCTCGAGGCTGACCGCAAGCACCGCGCCCTGGGCGAGCTTCTGCTGGCTTGCCGCCGGGACGATGATGCGCGCCGTAGCACCTGCCGGAATGACACCCATCGACACCGGCGGGTTCTTGCCTTCGATCATCCACAGCTCGAAGTCCTTGCCGGCGGCGCGCTCACCGGAGACGTGCGACAGGCCGACCTCGTGATGCGCGGCGTCGTAGACGGCGAGATATTTGACATCGCTGCCTTCGGCGGCCAGTGAGGCGACGAGGCGCGGTTGCGCGAGCGGCGGGTTCAGGATGGGCACGGCAATGTAGATCGCGAGCGCTGCGACCGCCGCCGCGGCGAGGCCGCGCCAGAAGGCCAGACTGGACCACAATCCACTGCGCGGCTCGACGGATGTCGCAGCGCTGGACGCAAACAGCCTGCGGTCGATCGCCAGCTTGATCGAAGCCGGCGGCTCGATGTCCTGATAGGCGGCAGCAAGCGGCGAAAAATTGACCTCCCAGCCGTCGACAAGACGGGCGAAGTCGGCCTCGGCTTCAACGCGGCGTGAGGCGATCTGGCGTTCGTCGGCAGCCAGCACGCCGAGAACGTATTCGGCGGCGAGCAGGTCGTCGCCTCCACGTTCCGGTCCTGTGTCTTCTGCCAGCGTCATCTTTCCAGACATTCTCTGAGTTTCAACAGGCTGCGGCGCAGCCATGTACGCATCGTGTTCAGCGGCACGCCGTGACGCTGCGCCAGTTCGGCATAGCTTTCGCCCTTGAGATAAGCACCCCGGACGGCCGCCGCCCGGTCCTTCTCCAATTCATCGAGACAATGGTGGATGCGTTCGGATTCGTCTCCCGCCACCGCCATCGCTTCAGGCCCCGGCGCCGGATCGGCCACGTCGAGTGCGGCATCGATGTCGGCGACAGGCTTGCGCCGCGCTCGGATGCGATCGATCGCATGGTTGCGCGCGATCGCCACCAGCCAGGAGATCGGGCTCAGGTCGGAGACGGCAAAACGATCCGCCTTCGTCCATATCTTGACGAAGACTTCCTGTAGAGCTTCTTCCGCATCTCCCCGGTCGTTCAATACACGAAGGCAGACGCCGAAAAGTTTCGCGCTGGTCTGCCGGTAGAGCAGATCGAACGCGGCCCGATCCTTCATCGAAGTCCGGACGATCAGCTTGGTGATGTCCTGCGGCGTCATCGCAGGCAAATTAGGCAATTGCGATGTATTTGCAACGGCGGAAATAACCTTGTGCACGCCTAAGCTTTGCGTGTCGCCAGCCCGGATCCGCCCGTCGATTGCTAATGAAGTCGCCACTGGCTAGCTTGCTGTAATGGCGGGGAGCGCGCATGTCGGTTGAACAGATACTATGGTCGCAAGACGCAACCGGCCTCGCCGATCTGGTTCGCAAGGGCGAGGTCTCGCCCATCGAGCTGACCGAGGCCGCGATCGCCCGCGCCGAGGCCACCCGTCCCGACATCAACGCCACGGCCGAGCCGCTCTATGATGCCGCCCGCGCCCGCGCAAGGACCATCGACCGCTCGCTGCCGCTGGCCGGCGTCCCGTTCGCCATCAAGGACCTCGGCATCGCCATCAAGGGCGTATCGACGCATGGCGGCAGCCGCATTCCGGCATGGCTGGCCGACATCGATTCGGCGCTCACCGACCGCTATCTCGCCGCCGGGCTCATTCCGATCGTCACCTCGACGTCGCCGGAGCACGGGCTGCGGCTGATGACCGAGTCCAAGGCCTTTGGCATCACCTGCAATCCGTGGAACACCAGCCATACCAGCGGTGGCTCGTCGGGTGGTGCGGCGGCACTGGTCGCCGCGGGTGTCGTGCCGGTGGCGCACGCCTCGGATGGCGGCGGCTCGATCAGGGTGCCCGCCGCCTGCACCGGGCTTGTCGGCCTGAAGACGTCGCGCGGCCGCATACCGCTGACGCCCCTGGTGAGCGAAAGCTGGTACGGCATGGTGGTCGACCATGCGCTCACCCGTTCGGTGCGCGATAGCGCGTTGCTGCTCGACCTCACCCACGGTCCCGACCTTTTGTCGCCCTATGCCGCGCCGCCGCCGAAAGGCACGTTCACGGCGGCCGCGGCGCGCGATCCCGGCAAGCTCAGGCTGGCCGTGTACCGCAAATCGCCGCTTGGCCTGCCGATTTCGGATGAGACGCTCAAGGCGCTCGACACGGCGGTCGCGCTCGCCCTCGAAGGCGGCCATACGGTCGAGGAGATCGACCTGCCCTTCATAGGGCGCGATTTCCTCGCCGGCTTCTGCCGGACGGTTGCCTCGGCCGTCGCCGGCACGATGCGTGCGGAAGCGCTGCGCGTCGGCCGTTCCGTTACGGGTGACATCGAGCGGGCGACGCGCGTGCTCGGCAGGTTGGGCGAGATGGTATCGGCCGGCGAGACCTATGCCGACCTGCAGCGGCTGCATGCCGCTTCACGGCAGCTGATCTCGGAGACCGCGCTATATGATGCCGTGCTGATGCCGATCATTGCCCACCCGCCGCTCGCCTGCGGCGCCATGGATCCGAAAGGCGCCGACGAGCTCATCGAGAACCTGCTCGACAAGCTTCACCTGACGCGCTTGCTGAAGCTGAAGCCCTTCTTCGGCCAGCTGATGGACAAGAGCCTCTGGTTCACCCATTGGCCGGCGATCCAGAATGTCAGCGGCCAGCCGTCGATCGCACTGCCGGTCCATGTCACCGATGCCGGCCTGCCGCTCGGCATCCAGGCGGCGGGCCGCCCGGGCGACGAGGAGACGCTGCTGTCGCTCGCCGCGCAGATGGAGAAGATCTCGGGTTGGCTGGGCCGCAGGGCGCCGCTGAAGGTGCCGTCATGATGACGAGGTCGTGAGGCGCTCGAATATGACAGCAAAGCCATTTGCGGGCGGCGCCAATTCCCGCTAAGACGCCGCCGTCTTTACCGCTCTCCAGGGAACCAAGCCGATGACGGAAATAACCGCCACCGCCGAAATGCAGGCTGCCCTGCTGTCGCGGGCGCTGCCCTACATGCAGCGCTACGAGAACAAGACGGTCGTGGTGAAATATGGCGGCCATGCCATGGGCAATATCGAACTCGGCAAGGCGTTCGCCCGCGACATCGCGCTTCTGAAGCAATCCGGCGTCAACCCGATCGTCGTCCATGGCGGCGGTCCGCAGATCGGCGCCATGCTGGCCAAGATGGGCATCGAATCCAAGTTCGAGGGCGGCCTGCGCGTCACCGACCTGAAGACGGTCGAGATCGTCGAGATGGTGCTGGCCGGTTCGATCAACAAGGAGATCGTCGCCCTGATCAACGCCGAGGGCGAATGGGCGATCGGCCTGTGCGGCAAGGACGGCAACATGGTCTTTGCCGAAAAGGCCCGCAAGACCATGATCGATCCGGACTCCAACATAGAGCGTGTGCTCGATCTCGGCTTTGTCGGCGAGCCGGTCGAGGTCGACCGCACCTTGCTCGATCTTCTGGCGCGCTCCGAAATGATCCCGGTGCTGGCGCCGGTGGCACCCGGCCGCGACGGCCACACCTACAACATCAATGCCGATACCTTCGCCGGCGCCATTGCCGGCGCCTGCCAGGCGACGCGCCTGCTGTTCCTCACCGACGTGCCGGGCGTGCTCGACAAGAACAAGAAGCTGATCGACGAGCTGACCGTGGCCGAGGCCAAGGCGCTGATCAAGGACGGCACGGTCTCGGGCGGCATGATCCCCAAGGTCGAAACCTGCATCGAAGCGATCGAGCGCGGCGTCGAAGGCGTCGTCATCCTCAACGGCAAGACGCCGCATTCGGTGCTGCTCGAGCTGTTCACCGAACACGGCGCCGGCACGCTGATCGTGCCCTGAACGGCACGGACTGGAGACTCATTCGGCAGGAAGTTGCATGCCGGTACCGCGCTGCGGCGCGGGTTCAGCCGGCTTGCGCGCCGGGCGTCGAACGGTCATGGACTCCTCTTCGGTGTCCTGCGGCGCGCCCCAGAATTCAGCAAGCGTCGGGCCGTCTTTCACCCTGATGTCGCGGACCAGAAAACCCCACACCTCACGGAACCAGACGCGGCGGCCCATCTGCGTGTACCAGCGCATCGAGTGGCGCTGCTCGGGATCCTTGTGGAACAGGATGCGCGCCAGCGCCTTCGGCCGCGACTGCACCGCCAACTCGATCAGCTTGACGCTGAAGAACAGCATCCAAGGCTTCAGCCGCGTCATCAGCAGCACCTGATGCTTGTAGTCCCACAGCCGGGCGTCCCTTTGGATCACCTTGCGGTCCCGCGCGATCCTGAAGAACGGCGTCCAGCGATGCGGCGTCACATAAAGCGCCTGGATCTGGTCCGGGTCGTAGGCGATCAACTGGCGAAAGCCACGCCACAGGTCGCGAAACCCCTCCTCCTCGAAGCCGGCCACCCAGGTCGCCATCGACAGAATGCCGTTGAGGCGCAGCAGCCTTATCGCCTCGCGGTCGGATGAGGTGCTGCCGCCCTTGCGGATCAATTGAAGCGTCTGTTCGTCGGTGTTTTCCATGCCGAGCAGCCAGCGGATAACGCCGGCCTTGCGGTAGAGATGCAGGATGTCGGCATCGCGCACGATGTCGTCGGCGCGGGTCGAGCCGACGATCAGCACCGGTACGTTCTCGGCGATCAGGGCGTCGAGAAAGGCGCGCCAGGCCTTCTTCGAAACCGTCGGATTTTCGTCGGCGAGGTTGATCAGCTCGACGCCGTGCTGGCGGTGCAGCCAGGCGATCTCTTGCGCGAATTCGACGGGGTCGCGATGCCGCCAGCGGGTCCAGAAGCCGCGCTGGCCGCAATAGTTGCACAGATGCGGACAGCCGCGCGAGAACTGCATGACCACGGCACGCTTGCCGCCCCAATAGCTGTAGCGCCCGTGATCGATCAGCTCCCAGCCGACACGGTAGGCATCGAGCTCGGCAATGGTCATGGCCGGCTGCGTCGCGAAGGGACGGCGCAGATCGTCGCGATAGGCGATGCCGGCCACGCTCGCCGGCGGCTGGTGCATTTCCAGCGCCTCGACCAGCGCCACGACGGTCGCCTCGCCCTCGCCGCGCACGATGAAGTCGAAGACGTCCGTTTCAGCCAGGATGTCACGCCAGTGATAGGTCGGAAAGACGCCGCCATAGATGATGATGGTCGCCGGCTCGCGCTCCTTGATCATCTTTGCGATCAGCAAAACGGTCGGGTGCGCCGAGGTCGAGCCGGAATGGCCGATCAGGACGAAGTCGGGATGGTCTTCCAGGGCATCGCGAACGACCCTATCGAGCGGCATCGGCCCGAATTCAGCGTCGACGAGCCGCACCTGATGGCCGGCATCGATCAGCGGGCCGCCGAGCGCCAGCAGGCCGAGCGGCGGCAAGTGGTCGTCGGGCACGCGGCTGCCGATGGCGGTGTGCGGCGGATTGATCAGGACGATTTTCATGGCGGACCTCCTGGGCAGTTGGTCCGCGCAAACTGGCTGGCGATGTGGACACGCGCTTGGCCCGTTTCAGCAGTTTGCGTGCAGCTTTCCCGCAGGAATACGGAAGGCAGGCACCATCACCGCTTGAGGTGTGCGAGCGGCACGTGGCCGGGTCCCTTGATGTTTTGCAGCACGAGCTGGGTGTGGACGTCGCGCACGCCGTCGAGCCGCATCAGCCGGTGCATGACGAAGGCGTTGAGCTCGTCGACCGACGGCACCATGACATGCAGCAGGAAATCGTGGTCGCCGGTCATCGTCCAGCACGAGGACACCTCATCCATGCGCTGGACGGCGGCGATGAAACTTTCGGGCGAGCCGTCGCTGTGGCTGACAAGGCGCACCTGGATGAACACCTCGACCATCAGCCCGACCGCGCGGCGGCTGATCACCGCGGCAAAGCCCTTGATGATGCCTGCATCCTGCAGCGCCTCGAAACGCCGCGCGCACGGCGTCGTAGACAGGCCGATCTCTTGCGCCAGCTCGGACACAGGCTTGCGTCCGTCGCGTTGCAGGACGTCGAGCATCTTGATCTCGAAATCATCGAATTGAGGCATTTTCACTCCGTATTGGTTTTTTGTGAGGGAATATTATCCAGAATATCACGCTTAAGCGACCATCAAAACCGATTTGCCTCGGCAAATCCGGTTAATCTTTCAGACCATTCGCCATTCATGATTGCGAGGAGAAAAACCATGACGACGATGAGCGTTGCCGAATACGCCCGCGATTGCGCTGCCCAAGGCCTTCGCGGCGACTATTCGGTCTGCCGTGCCGATTTCACCGTGGCGCAGGGTTACGATTACAGCGCCGAGGAGCAGGCGGTGTGGCGCACGCTGTGCGACCGCCAGACCAAACTGACGCGCAAGCTCGCGCACCACTCCTATCTCGACGGCGTCGAGAAGCTCGGCCTGCTCGACCGCATCCCCGATTTCGAGGAGGTCAGCGCCAAGCTGCGCAAGCTGACCGGCTGGGAGATCGTTGCCGTGCCGGGTCTCATTCCCGCGGCCCCTTTCTTCGACCATCTCGCCAATCGCCGCTTCCCGGTCACCAACTGGCTGCGGACCAGGCAGGAACTCGACTACATCGTCGAGCCGGATATGTTCCACGACTTCTTCGGCCACGTGCCGGTGCTGTCGCAGCCGGTGTTTGCCGACTTCATGCAGATGTATGGCCGCAAGGCCGGCGACATCATTGCGCTGGGCGGCGACGAGATGATCACCCGGCTCTACTGGTACACGGCCGAATACGGCCTGATGCAGGAGGCCGGCCAGCCGCTGAAAGCCTTTGGCGCCGGCCTGATGTCGTCGTTCACCGAATTGCAATTCGCGGTCGACGGCAAGGACGCCCACC
This sequence comes from Mesorhizobium sp. M1409, assembly GCF_040317535.1. Classification (NCBI taxonomy): domain Bacteria; kingdom Pseudomonadati; phylum Pseudomonadota; class Alphaproteobacteria; order Hyphomicrobiales; family Phyllobacteriaceae; genus Mesorhizobium; species Mesorhizobium sp. M1409. The sequence goes on along the minus strand of NZ_JAMYKV010000022.1, from coordinate 75,817 downwards.
ACGTGCCCTTCGACCTGGAAACGGTGATGCGCACCGGCTACGAGATCGACAAGTTCCAGCGCGCCTATTTCGTGCTGCCGTCGTTCGACGCCTTGCGCGATGCCTTCCAGACCGCCGACTTCGAGGCGATCGTCGCCCGCCGCAAGGGCCAGCCGGCACTCGATCCGGCGACGGTCTGACGCCTCAGCCGGCCTCGGCCTTCAGCCGCGCCAGCTGGGCGCGCTGCAGGTCGAGGGCGGCGTTGACGAAGCGCGATATCATCCGCCGCGACCATCACGGGCGCCGGCATTGTCCCTCAAATCCCAAAAAATTGCCGTGGAACCGTCAGACGGTGACCACCTTGCTCAGATGGTCGCCCAGCCGGCAGGCCAGTGCGGTGATCGTCGTCGTCGGATTGCATTGGCCCGATGTGCAGAACACCGAGGAGCCGCCGACATAGAGATTGTCCATGCCGTGTACCTTGCAATTGGCGTCGACGACACTCTTGATGACGTCCGTGCCCATACGTGTGCCGCCCATGTGGTGATGGCCCGCCGTCTCGTCATTGGTCGGGTAGTCCTGACCGTTGGCGATCCAGTCGGCAATGCGCACTCGGCCGAGATTCTTCTCGATCAGCGTCGTGCCGAACAGTCTGAGCCCTTCGAGCAGGGTGCGGCGTTCCACCTCCGATTTCTTCCAGTGCAACTCGATGCGCGGCACGCCGGTATGGTCGACATCGGTCTTCGACAGCTCGACCCGGTTGGAGACCAGCGGCGCCTGTTCCCAGGCGACATAGAGCTGCGCCGCGCAGCGCAGATTCTGGCTAAGCTTTGAAGACATCCATTCGGCCATGTTGGGTGCCGTGCAGGCGAGATCGGCGATCAGGTTCTTGACGCCGGGATACGGCGTTTCGATCAGCCTGATGCCGAAATTCATGATCCGCAGGCGCTCCATGGCGGCAAGCGTCGGCGAGAAGAAGGCCTCGTTGGCGGCATCGACCTCGAACGCACCATAATCGGCCAGGATGGCGTTGCCGCCCTCGAAGGTCGGGTGCTCCATCCAGTAACGGCCAAGCGTGGTCGCATTCGGCACGACGCCGCCGTTCGAGCGCTGGTTCGACCACAAAAGCAGCCGCGAATTCTCCAGTCCGCCCGTGCAGACAATGAAATAATCGGCGCTGAAGAAGCCGGCATCCTGCCCGTTCGACCACAGCCTGGCGCCGGTCACGCGTCGGCCGTTGCCGGCAAGTTCAGTGGCACAGGTGTTGAGCACCACGGCGATGTTGCTGGCTTTGTCGAGTTCGTCGCCGAATTTCTCGGCGAAGCGCACAGCCGGGCTCTTGATCAGCTGCACCCAGCGAATGTCGTCGGAGATCGGCATGTCCGGCCGGAGGGCCGGAAGGTCGAGAATAGCGCGCACTTCCGGCAGATAGGGCTCGATGTCGGCGCGGCGGATCGGCCAGCCCGTATCGGGCACCCAGGCCTTCGGCTCGAAATCCTGTTTGTCGAGCACGCGGCACCAGCCGGCCCAGTGGTTGGAACTGCCACCCATGAACCGCAGCCGGGTGATGTCGAGATCGAAATAGAAATCGCCGACCGTGGTGCCACGGTAGAAATCCTGCGACTCGTCGCTGAACTCACGCGAGCCGGCCTCCATCACCACCACCGGAATGCCGGCGGCGCCGAGCTTGCGAGCAATGGTTGTGCCGGCCGGGCCGGAGCCGAGGATGCAGACCTTGGGGGTGAAGTTCGCGGCGCGATACGCTGCGTAGCTGTCGAAGATCATGCCAGGTCGCTCCGCTTCAGGATCCAGCCATTGACCTCGACGATCTCGTTCGGGTCGGCCCGGGATGGATCGGCGCGGGATGGATCGGCATGCGAAGCATCGGCGTCAGGCAGCTTGCGGAACAGTGACAATGCGGGCAGTGCGATCATCAGCGCCTGCATGAGCGTGCGGCGTGATATTCTTTTGATGAAGAAACTCATGACCGGTCTCTTGGATGGGGGCCTCGGCTACGCATGGACGTTCCGGAACGACAGTTTCCCTGAGCGACACATGCATCGCTGCGGAAGCCAGTATCGTGCCAAGCTTCACTACAAAGCAGCGAAAACCCCGCGTAGACGGTGCAACCGAGTACAAACAGGGTTAGAATTTCCTTAACGGTCCAGCGTATCGGCCGCCTGATCAGGCCGCTTCGGAAATGTCCGTGTCGAGGATCGTCAAGTTGCGGCCCTGGTGCTTGGCCTGGTAGAGGCGCCGGTCGGCGGCGCGCATCAGATCCGATACGCTGACATCCTCGCCACAGACGGTGCCGCCGATGCTGACGGTGAGCGGAATGGTCCGCTCGTCGACGGGCCGGAAGCGGATCAGCTCGACTTCACGGCGAATGCGCTCGGCGATGCGCTTGGCCTCCTGCTCGGTGGCGCCGATCAGGAAGGTACCGAACTCCTCGCCGCCGATGCGGCCGAGCACATCGCCGCTGCGCACGCCGCGCTGGATCGCGCTGGCGATCAAAAGCAGCGCGTCATCGCCGGTCAGGTGGCCAAAATTATCGTTGATTTTCTTGAAGTGGTCGGCGTCGATGATCAGCAGCGCGCCGCGATCGGACTTGCGGCGCGAACTGTCGAGCGCGGCAAAGAAGCTTTCCCGGTTGAGCATGCCGGTCATGTCGTCGCGGCTCGCCTTTTCGGCGAGGCGGCGATGCGCGGCGGCGAGCTGGGCATGCGCGCGAGCTAGCTCGCGATGCGCGTTTTTCAGCCTGTCGCTTTGCCAGAAAGTGCTTGCGCTGGCGGCCCATGTCAGCACCAGCGGACAGAGCGTGGAGGTCAGCCAGATCGTGCGGTTGACCGGAAATCCCATCGCCGGAACGATGATCAGCGTCAAAAGGAGAGAGGCCGCCACAGAGGCGAAAGCAACGGCGGCGGATCTCAGAATTATGCTGTTCATCGCTTGCTCCCACAAGACCGTCTCTGTGCCAGCAAGCCCTGAAGGCCACCTTTCCCGGATGCATAAAATTTGAATCGTGAGGCAATTTACGCAACCTCAGCGAGCAGAAGTTGTGGATAAAGTCTCTTTCAGGCTGCCCGTTTCATGCCATAAGGAGCGCATGACCACGCTCCCCGACCCCGCCCGCTTCGCCCATGTCACCGATTGGGTGTTCGACCTCGACAACACGCTTTATCCGCATCATTCGAACCTGTTCTCGCAGATCGACGTCAAGATGACCGCCTATGTCGGCGAACTCCTGGCGCTGCCGCGCGACGACGCGCGCAAATTGCAGAAGGAACTCTACCGCGAATATGGCACGACGCTGAACGGGCTGATGACGCGCCACGGCATCGACCCCGACGATTTCCTCGAGAAGGTCCATGACATCGATTACTCATGGCTGGTGCCCGATCCCGTCCTCGGCACCGCCATCCGCCAGCTTCCGGGCCGCAAGTTCATCTTCACCAATGGCGACCGCAGGCATGCCGAACGCACCGCGCGCCAGCTCGGCATTCTCGACCATTTCGACGCCATCTTCGATATCGTCGCCGCGGGGCTCAATCCCAAGCCGGCACGCCAGACCTACGAGAAGTTCGCCGAACTTCATTCCGTCATCGGCCACAATGCGGTGATGTTCGAAGACCTTGCCCGCAATCTTGCGGTGCCGAAGTCGCTGGGCATGACCACGGTGCTTGTCGTGCCACGCAATTTCGAGCCGACCTTTTCGGAAATCTGGGAGCGCGACCCGGCCAACGAGGATGATGTCGATTTCGTCACCGACGATCTCGCGACGTTTCTCACGGCGATTGTGGAGGAGGGGGTAGGGAATTGAAGAATTGAAGAACTGACGAATTGGGGAATCGATCCGGAACGCAGAGACCGCAATCCCCCTCATTCCTCAATTCCCCAGTTCTCCGATTCCCAGCCCTATTCCCCTAACTTATAGAAGCGGCTGATGATCCCCCAGGCCTCGTCGGCGGTGTCGACGAAATCGATGATATCCTGGTCGCCGGGGCTGATCGTGCCTTGCTCGGCGAGGAAGTCGAGATCGATCGCCCGTTTCCAGAAGGATTTTCCGAACAGGATCACCGGCACGCGCTCCATGCGTCCGGTCTGGATCAGGGTCAGCGTCTCGAAGAACTCGTCCATCGTGCCGAAGCCGCCGGGGAATACCGCGACAGCCTTGGCGCGCATGACGAAATGCATCTTGCGGATGGCGAAATAGTGGAAGTTGAAGCAGAGCTCCGGCGTCACATAGATGTTCGGCGCCTGCTCGTGCGGCAGGACGATGTTGAGGCCGATCGACGGCGCGCCGACATCGTCGGCGCCGCGGTTTCCCGCTTCCATCACGCCGGGTCCGCCGCCGGTCACCACGACATATTCGCGGTAGTGTGATGTGGCCGAATGCTGCGAGCAGAGGCGGGCGAATTTGCGCGCCTCCTCGTAGTATTTGCTGTTTTCCTCGAGGTTCTTTCTCTGCGTTTCGTTCTTGGCCGCCCAGGCCTCGCCGCCGGGCTCGGGCAGGCGTGCGCCCCCAAACAGGATCACCGTCGAACGGATACCGCGCTCGGCCAGGATCATCTCAGGCTTCAAGAGTTCCAGCTGCAACCTGACCGCGCGCAATTCGCGCCGCGTCATGAAGTCTGGATCGTTCCAGGCGAGCCGGTATGTTTCGGCACGCGTCTGCGGCGTATCCGGCACGCTCTTCGACCGCTCCAGATCCTCGTCCGAATGCGGCAGCGGGGTCCACCCCGCCTTTTCCATAGGAGTCATAATTGCCTTACCCGTCCAAATTTTTCAGTTGCGCCGTCCCATGGCGCAGCCGCGATTGACCCTCATTGAGCCTTAACATAAGCAGGTTCCGCAAAAGTGTCCGACGGTTTGCGACAAGAACCTGCTACAGCAAAGACCCAGGCAGGCAAAGCCTGCCAGCGGTCCGCGCGCCTTTCAAAACAGGTTAAGGCGCAGCCCCTTAACAGCTTGGTAATGGAGCGAATTCATGTCGAAGCCCGATCTTGCGAGCCTCGAAAAGACCATTGAGACGGCCTTCGAGGAACGCGACACGATTTCGACGACGACGCGCGGCGAAGCGCGCGATGCCATCCAGTCGGCGCTCGACCTGCTCGACCGTGGCACCGTCCGCGTCGCCGAGCGGCAGGCCGACGGCAAATGGCATGTCAACCAGTGGCTGAAGAAGGCCGTGCTGTTGTCGTTCCGGCTCAACCCGATGGAAATCATCAAGGGCGGCCCGGGCGAGGCCGTGTGGTGGGACAAGGTGCCGTCGAAGTTCGATGGCTGGGGCGCCGTCGACTTCGAGAAGGCGGGCTTCCGTGCCGTGCCGTCGTCGATCGTGCGCCGTTCGGCCTATGTCGCGCCGGGCGCCGTGCTGATGCCGTCCTTCGTCAATGTCGGCGCCTATGTCGATACCGGCACCATGGTCGACACCTGGGCCTCGGTCGGCTCCTGCGCCCAAATCGGCAAGAACGTGCATCTGTCCGGCGGCGTCGGCATTGGCGGCGTGCTGGAGCCGATGCAGGCCGGCCCGACCATCATCGAGGACAATTGCTTCATCGGCGCGCGCTCTGAAGTGGTCGAGGGCTGCATCGTGCGCGAAGGCTCGGTGCTCGGCATGGGCGTCTTCATCGGCCAGTCGACCAAGATCGTCGACCGCGCCACCGGCGAGATTTTCTATGGCGAAGTGCCTCCGAATTCCGTCGTCGTCGCCGGCTCGCTGCCTGGCAAGCCGTTTCCGAACGGAGAGCCGGGTCCAAGCCTCTACTGCGCCGTCATCGTCAAGCGGGTCGACGCCAGGACCCGTTCCAAGACCTCGATCAACGAATTGCTGCGCGATTGATCTTTGCGCAAAGCGGGCGCACCTTCCGCCGGCGCGACAATCCGTCGCGCTGGTTCAACATGGAGGGGTGACATGGACTGGAAATATCTGCTGACGAGTTTCGACGGCCGCATCAACCGGGGCAAGTTCTGGGCCGCGATTGGAGTTTTCATCGTCATTGGCATCGTTGCCTTTATTCTCGATGCGATGCTTGGCACACGCATCACCACGGCCAGCGGCGCCCAGATCGGCATCGTCGGCATTCTCGTCGCTCTGGCCTCGATCTATTTCGCACTCGCAGTCTACGCCAAGCGCTGGCATGATCGCGGCAAGTCGGGCTGGTGGAGCCTGATCATGCTGGTGCCTTTCATCGGCCCGATCTGGTTTCTGGTGGAATGCGGCATTCTCGAAGGCGCCAGGGGCGCCAATCAATATGGACCGGATCCGCTTGCCTGACAGATCACTCACCTGGCTTTTCTTCAAAATATCGGGCCGCGTCAGCCGCGCGGCCTATTTTCTTGGCGGGTTGCTCGTCGCCATCATCCAGGCCTTCCCGCTCTATCGCTTCACGCTGGTGCCGGAGGGCTCGCCCGAGAGCAACATGTGGTCGTTCATCTTCTTTGTCGCCTTCATCGCCTCGCTGTGGTCGAACATCGCGCTGGCGGTTAAACGGCTGCACGACCTGGACAAGCCGGGAATTGCCGCGCTGATCCTGTTCGTGCCGGTGGTCTCGATCGTCGCCTTCCTTGTGTTGTGCCTGTTTCCAGGGCAGCCTGGGCCCAACCGCTATGGCCGGCGCACCAACGAGCCGGCGCAACACTGAGGACCGATCGGACATGCGCTACCGCACGCTTGATCCGAAACTGATCGTCGGGACCGCCGAGCGGCTGGAAGAGCGGATCGCCGACCGTTTCCCCGATGCGGGATTGCGTGGCGTCGCCGCCGAACTGGTCTCGCTGTCACGCGATCTGGCCAAGGCGGCCAAGGTGCTCGAAGCACCGATCTGGTGGCTGCGCGGGCTCATTGGCGCCGCCTTCGTCGCGGGTGTGCTGGTGTTCCTGTTCGTCGGTACCATATTGCCGATCGACCGCATTTCGGGAACCCACGATGCCCTGCAGTCGGTGCAAGGCATAGAGGCTTCGATCAACACCGTCATACTCGCTGTGTTGGGCTTACTTGCCCTGATCCGCACCGAGGAGCGTATCAAGCGCAAAAGAGTCTTTCGCCAGCTGCACGGCCTGCGTTCGCTGATCCATGTCATCGACATGCACCAGCTGACCAAGGATCCGGCGGCCCTTTCGGCCGATTTCAGGCCGACGGTGCATTCGCCGGCGCGCATCACCAATGCCGCCGACCTGGCGCGCTATCTCGACTATTGCTCCGAAATGCTGTCGATCACCGGCAAGATCGCCGCGCTGTTCGCGCAGTCGGTCAATGACGACATCGTCATCGACGGCGTCAACGACATCGAGAACCTGGCGTCCAACCTGTCGCGTAAAATCTGGCAGAAGATCACGTTGATCGACGGCCGGCCGGCGGTACAACAATCTGTTCCGGCGCCAGGCCCGGCGAGCCAAGCCGCTCCGATTCCGCCGCGCGCACCAGCGCGGTGATCCGCTTGACCATCGGCGCCGGCGTGCCGGCTTTATCCGCCAGCCGCAGGATCGCGCCCTGCAAGTCGTCGATCTCCGTCGGCCGGCCGCGCTGCAAATCGTCCCACATCGACGAGCGCGCCCGCGGGTCGATCGCCAGCATGCGCCGGGCCAGCAGTTTGAACAGCCAGTCCGGCAGCCTGAGCACCTTCGGCAGCAGGGATGGCCGCAAGCCGGCAATCCGCGCCGGCTCGATGCCGGATGCTTTTATCGCCTGCAGCGCCTCGTCGATCTGACGGGCCAGGATCAGCCGCCAGCCCCGATCGGCCAATTCGGTTGCCAGCGGCAAGTCCGACAGCGCCACCAGCGCGTTGTTCAAATTCATCAGCAGCTTGCCCCACAGCACGGCCTTCATGTCGCCATGGGCTTCGACCGCAAACCCTTCGACACCGAGCAGGCCGACCAGGCCGGCGTCGCCGTCTTCGACCATCACCTTGCCGTCGCTGGCGCGGTGAACGCGCAGCGGCAGTTCGCCATCCGGGGACTGCACGACATTGAACGGCACCATGCCGGCCAGCACCGTTCGCCCGGCTAGCCCGGCGCGCAGCCTTTCGGCATTGTCGACGCCATTCTGCAGGCTCACCACCACCGCATCCGGGTGGGCATGGGCCTTGATGAGGGTTGCCATATCCTGCGTCGCGCCGCTCTTGACCGTGACCAGGATCACGTCGGCCTGCGGCAGGGCAGCGGCCGGATCGGCGGTGACGGCAAGCGCCTCCGGCTTGATAGAGCGATCGCGGCCCTGGAGGTCGCTGACCCGCAACCCGCCCTGCCGCAACGCCGCATCGACACGCGGCCGGGCCAGCAGAATCACCCGGCGCCCGGAGAGCGCCAGGCAGCCGCCGGCATAGCAGCCGATGCTGCCGGCGCCGGCAATGACGATTCTTTTGTCCTGGTCTGCCATCCTGTCGCCCGCACCGGGTCGCAGCTATACGACATGAAAACCATAATATCGGCGGTATCGCCAGCCATGAGGCTGGCCCCTATGTCTGGCCGTGACAGGCCCTCCGCTTTCGACTATCGCTTTTGCCATGACGCTGCCGACCGATCCCGCCGAAAACCTCGCCGCCCTTATCCGTTGTGCTTCGGTAACGCCCAACGAGGGCGGCGCGCTGACCGCGCTGGAGGCGATGCTGAAGCCGCTCGGCTTCCTGGTCGATCGGCCGGTGTTTTCCGAAGACGGCACGCCCGATATCGAGAACCTCTATGCGCGACGGTCCGGCAACGGCCCGCATCTGATGTTCGCCGGCCACACCGACGTGGTGCCGGTCGGTGACGAAGCCGCCTGGACGCATCCGCCCTTCGCCGCCGAGATCGCCAATGGCGAGATGTATGGCCGTGGCGCGGTCGACATGAAGGGCGGCATTGCCTGTTTCATCGCCGCCGTGGCACGCCATGTCGAGACCAATGGCGGCCCGAAAGGATCGGTCTCGCTGCTGATCACCGGCGACGAGGAAGGCCCCGCCATCAACGGCACGGTCAAGCTGCTCGAATGGGCGGCTTCCAGGGGCGAGAAATGGGATGCCTCCCTTGTCGGCGAGCCGACCAACCCCGATACGCTCGGCGACATGATCAAGATCGGCCGGCGCGGCTCGATGTCCGGGGCCATATCAGTCAATGGCCGCCAGGGCCATGTCGCCTACCCGCAGCTTGCCGACAATCCGGTGCGCGGCTTGATGAGCCTGGTCGACGCCTTGCTGCATCCTGTGTTCGACAAGGGCACCAGGGATTTCCAGCCGACCAATCTGGAGATTACCTCCATCGATGTCGGCAATCCGGCCACCAATGTCATCGCGGCCAGGGCGACCGCGACCTTCAACATCCGCTTCAACGACACCTGGACGGCCGAGACCCTGCAGGCCGAGATCCACAACCGGCTCGACCAGGCGGCCAGGCGCAAGAAGTACCGGCAGGCCAAGAAGACTCCGGTCGACTATGAGCTCGTCTGGCGCGACAGGCCGAGCCATGTCTTCCTGACCCGCGACGACAAACTGATCGAAACGCTCTGCGGCTCGATCAAGTCGACGGTCGGCAAGGAGCCGACGTTGTCGACTTCCGGCGGCACGTCCGACGCGCGTTTCATCAAGGACTATTGCCCGGTGGTCGAGTTCGGGTTGGTCGGCAAGACCATGCACATGGTCGACGAGCGCGTCGCCATTGCCGATCTCGAAACGCTGACGCAAATCTATCAGCGCTTCATCGAAGACTGGTTCGGACAGGACTGAGCAACATGCTTTCGGCGGACGAAACCCAAGCTTCGCTGACGGGCGCCTGGCGGCTGATGCTCGGCAAGCCCGACGGATTGCGCCTGCTCGACCTGTCGGCCGATGGTTTCTGGAATTCGTTTTTCGCCATTGTCGTTGCGGCACCGGCGCTGATCGTCGGCTGGGTCGGCATCGCCAATGAGATCGGCGATCCCGACGCTTTCGTGGGGCGCTTCAGCATGCTGGTGCGTCTGGCGACGGTCGACATCGGCTCCTGGGTGCTGCCGCTGATCGTTCTGGCCCTGGTTGCGCCGCGCGCCGGGATTGGCGGCCGCTTCGTCCACTATGTCGTCGCCAGCAACTGGGCTTCGGCCATCACCGCCTGGCTGATGCTGCCCTCGGCGCTGATCAGACTCTTCCTCTCGTCCGCGAGCCAGGTTTCGAGCCTTGTGTCGCTGCTTTTGTTTGCCCTGTCGATGGTTCTGACCTGGCGCATGACCAACGCCACAATCGGCAGGGGCGCAGCGACCGGCACCGCCGTTTTCGTCGGCATGTTCATCGCCTCGCTGTTGGTGCTGTTCGGGCTGCAGACGCTGCTCGGCATCACCGTGCCGGACGATGTCGGGGCTCAGAGCCTTTCCGGGTTCGTCTCCGGGTAGTCGACCTCAGGATAATCGACGCCCCGATAATCGACGCCGATGAGAAACAGCCCGTCGGGTGGTGCCACCTGGCCGCAGGCGGCGCGGTCACGCGCCTCGAGCGCCGCTTTCATGTCGGCCGCGGTCCAGCCGCCGTCGCCGACGCGCTTGAGGGAACCGACCATCGAGCGCACCTGATTGTGCAGGAAGGAGCGCGCCGAGGCCCTTACCTCGATCACGTCATCTTGCCGGCTCACATCGAGCCGCTCCAGCGTCCTGATCGGGCTGTTCGCCTGGCACTGGGTCGAGCGGAAGGTGGTGAAGTCATGTCGCCCGAGCAGGACCTTTGCCGCTTCGTGCATGGCGACGGCGTCGAGCCGCTTCGGCACCCACCACACCTTGCCCTTGTCGAGCGCGGCCGGCGCGCGGCGGTTGAGGATGCGGTAGAGATAGTGGCGGCCGGTGGCCGAGAAGCGCGCGTCGAAACCGTCGGAGACGACCGTCGCCTTGAGGACGGCGATGCGCGCGCCGGCCGCCTGCAGATGGGCGTTGACGGCATCGCGCACCTTGTCGGTGGGCCACGCCTTGGCGAGGTCTACATGCGCCACCTGGGCGGTCGCATGCACGCCGGCATCGGTGCGGCCGGCGGCGCGCAGCCTGACCGCTTCGCCGCAGAATTTTTCGATCGCCTGCTCGATCGCCTGCTGCACCGAAGGCTGATCCGCCTGGTGCTGCCAGCCGGCAAACAGGCTGCCGTCATATTCGATGTCGAGGCGAAAACGCGGCAATTTGCACTCGCCTAGGCGGCGAGTGCCGAGCCGAAGGCCGAGGCGTAGACCAGTCTGCCGGCTTCCGGGGCATCGCCCCAGGCCAGTGCCTGCAGTGCCTCGCCCTGATACTCGCTCTCGAACTTTTCGGCGCGTGCATGGCTGTAGCCGAAACGGCTGTAATAGGCCGGATCGCCCAGCACCACGGCCAGCGTCTCGCCGCCATCCCGGAGACGGATATGTGCCTCGCGGATCAGCGCGCCGCCGATGCCGCTGCCATGGAACGAGGGCTCCACCGCCAGCGGTGCCAGCGCCACGGCCGCGAAGTTCTTGCCGCCGCTCTGGACGAACAGCCGGGAAAACAGGATATGGCCGACCACCTGGCCGTCGTCTTCCGCCACCAGTTCGGCAACGGCGTCGCCGCCGGTCACCAGCGCGTCGACCAGCCCGGCCTCCGCCTGCTGGCCGAAAGCGTGCTCCTCGACGAGGCGAATGGCCTCGCGATCTCGCGGCGTCGCCGCGCGTATCGACATCATGCTCATGAGAATTTCATTCCCTTTTCGATCTTGGCCCCGCGCAGGAATTCCGACGCGGCGGCGGGCCTTCCGCCCGCCCGTTGAACTTCGACCAGCCTGATCGCGCCTGTCCCGCAGGCGACAGTCAGCCGGTCATCGAGAATTCCTCCCGACTCGCCCAAATCTTCCGAAAGCGACAGGCCTTGCGGTAGCGTCGAGCGAAGCAGTTTCAGCCGTTCCGGGCGGCCGCCAATTCCTATCTCCGACCAGGCGCCGGGAAAGGGCGACAGGCCACGAATATGATTGTGGACCTCGCTCGCCGAGCGAGTCCAGTCCACGCGCGTCTCGGATTTATCGATTTTCTTGGCGTAGGTCACCCCATCCACAGCTTGTGGGGTAAATGTCAGGGTGTTCCTTTCCAGTCGCGCTAGCGCTTCCACCATCAGGGCTGCGCCGACACTCATCAACCGATCATGCAGATCGCCGGCAGTCATATCGGGTTCGATGGTACATTTTTCAACCATTCCGACCGGGCCAGTGTCCAGGCCCCCTTCCATGCGCATCACCATCATGCCGCTTTCCAAGTCACCGGCCATGATGGCGCGCTGGATCGGCGCGGCGCCGCGCCAGCGCGGCAGAAGCGAGGCATGGCCGTTGATGCAGCCAAGCCGGGTTGCGTCCAGAATCGCCTTCGGCAGCAGCAAGCCATAGGCGACGACCACGGCGACATCGGCGTGCAAGGCACGGAAGGCGGCCTGCTCGGCCTCGCTCTTGAGCGATGTGGGCGTGCGCGTCTCGATGCCCAGCCGCTCCGCCTCGCGCTGCACCGGCGACGGCGTCAGTTCCAGTCCGCGCCGTCCGGCGGCGCGCGGCGGTTGCGTATAGACGGCGGCGACATCGTGACCGGCCTCGGCAATGGCGTGCAGCGTCGGCACCGAAAACTCGGGCGTGCCCATGAAGATGACGCGAAGGGGCATTTTTCTTTCGATATCCTGTCTTCTGCTCGCGCCGTGAGCCGGCTCAGGCACCCGCTTCAAACGGGTTTATGATCTTCAGGTCAAGGCCGTCAAAGTCGCGGGCGACCAAGTTCGCTTTTCCTTTCCGCTTCGATTTTGTCCATGATCTCGGCGTATTCATCGCCAATTGCGCTTTCAGCGACGAAAGCCGAGCGAATTGTGTGCCGCCAGTTCGATTTCGCGTTTCAAAGGCTCGGGAATGTCTCTGATCAGGAAGTCGGCCATCGGCATCTCCATTTGGTGCTGTGCCGCCGACATCAGGCCTGGAGTGGACTCCAGCCCTATCCCACCAGCTTGCCCGGCGCCTTGTCCCTGGCGAGCTTCTTGAATTTCTTCACCACCATGTCGCGCTTCAGCTTCGAGATGTGGTCGATGAACAAGACACCATTGAGGTGGTCGATCTCGTGCTGCAGGCAGGTCGCCATCAGGCCCTCTGCCTCCAACTCCTGCAATTTGCCGTCGCGATCGAGATATTTGACTCGCACGGCGGACGGGCGTTCGACCTCGGCATAATAATCGGGGATCGACAGGCAGCCTTCCTCGTAGACGGACCGCGCATCGGCGCTCTCCAGGATTTCCGGGTTGATGAAGACGTGCGGCGCCGGCTCTTCGTCTTCCTTGGCGAGATCGATCACCAGCATGCGCAGCGGCTCGCCGATCTGGATTGCGGCCAGCCCGATGCCGGGGGCGTCATACATGGTCGCCAACATATCGTCGGCCAATTTGCGCAAAGGTGCGTCGACGCGCTCCACCGGCTTGGAAACCTGGCGCAGGATGGGGTCGGGAAGGATGATGAGCGGCTTGATCGGCATGGCGTTCCACCTAAGACCTCCAGCGAAAAGCGTCAACCGCCGGGCTTGAGGCTCGTTCACGTTTTGATCTGTGTCAGCCGTGCGAATCATCTATGCTGTCCACATGAATGATCTGACCACCATCCTTTCAGAACCTGTCGCCCGGCTTGGCGCCACCACGATCACGCTCGGCCATGCGCTGGCCTTCGGCGCCTTTCTGTTCCTCAGCCTGTTCGTGGCGCTCGTCATCGCGCTATGGCGATCGGCCAAGGCGCGCGCCGTCGCCGCGGCCGAAGCCGCCGACCATGCCCGCGATGCCGAAACAAGGATGGCCGGCATTCTGCAATCGCAGGCCGAGATGCAGGGCCGCATGGGCGCCATCGCCGAAGTGTTCGGGGCACGGCAGGCGGAATTGACGCAGTCGATCGGCCAGCGTCTCGATGCCATGACCGGCCGCCTCGGCCAGACCATGACCGAGCAGACCAAATCGACGCATGAAAGCCTGGCCAAATTGCAGGAGCGGCTGGCGATCATCGATGTCGCGCAAGGTAACATCCAGTCGCTCGCCGGCCAGGTCGTGCAGTTGCAGGCGATCCTCTCCAACAAGCAGACGCGCGGCGCCTTCGGCCAGTCGCGCATGGAGGCGATCGTCGCCGACGGCCTGCCGCATGGCGCCTATGAATTCCAGGCGACGCTGTCGAACGGCAGCCGGCCCGACTGTCTGGTGAAGATGCCGAACGGCGCCCCGTCGCTTGCCATCGACGCGAAGTTTCCGCTGGAAGCCTGGAATGCCATCCGCGCCGCAGACGGCGCCGACTTGCAGAAGGTCGCCTCGCAGGCCTTCCGCCGCGACATCGAGATCCATGTCCGCGATATATCGGAAAAATACCTGATCCAGGGCGAGACCCAGGACACCGCCTTCATGTTCGTGCCGTCGGAATCGGTGTTCGCCGAGATCCACGAGAATTTCGAGGCGATCGTCCACAAGGCGCATCGCGCCCGTGTCGTCATCGTCTCGCCGTCGCTGCTGATGCTGTCGATCCAGGTCATTCAGGCGATCCTCAAGGACGCCCGCATGCGCGAACAGGCGCACCTGATCCAGGGCGAGGTCATCCGGCTGATGGAGGACGTTGCGCGTGTCGACGAGCGTGTGCGCAAGCTGCAGGTCCATTTCGGCCAGTCGGCCAAGGATATCGACGACATCCTGGTTTCGACGTCGAAGGTCACCAAGCGCGGCCAGAAGATCGAGGCGCTGGAATTCGGGGCGCAACCCGACGGCGATGCCGCCGCGGACGCAGCGTCACGGGCTCCCGCTGCGAAGGTCGACGCGGGCCCCCGCGTCGCCGATTCGAAAACCGGACAGCTCAGACTAAGGGTCGTCGAAGGCGACGACTGAGCGACGGCGCCGGATCCGCCCCTACTGCTCTTCCGTGGTCGTCATACCCGGGAATTCCGGCAGCCAGGGCAGCGCCGAGCGATGCCAGCTCTGCCTTCTCGGGACCAACTGTTCACGTTGCCGCGCCGTGCCGACCCGGATGCCATAAACCTTCGGCCCGTCGCCAACCGATGTGGCGTAGAGATGCGAGCCGCACTCGCCGCAAAAGCCCTGCGCGCGCTTGGCGCCGCTCGATCCTGTCTTGATATAGACCTTTGGCGCACCCTTGGTGATCCGGTACTGGCCTTCCGGCGCGCCCACGGTCACGCGAAAAGCCGTTCCGGTCAGTTGCTGGCAATCGATGCAGTGGCAGATTCCGGTGTTCTCCGGGTCGACCTCCGCCTCGTAGGTGATGGCGCCACAATGGCAGCCGCCGTCGATTTTCATCGTCGTTCCTCCAAAGTCTCTTTGATCTTAGCAAGGCAAGACCGTGAGGCAATGGCGCGGCGCTAGTCCAGCGCCGGATCGGACGCGGTCTCGATCAGCTTGCTCCGCTTTTCCCATGTGCCGGTGGTCTGCGGCTTGACGAATAGCCGCGTGATCTCCGGCATCTCCTTTTTCAGCCGCGCCTCCAGGCGCTCGACGCAAGCTTCGATCTCCGGCGCCGTCAGATGATCCTCGAACTCGATACTCAGGCCGGCAACGATCTCCGCCGGCCCCATATGGACGGTCAGGACGCCGTTCGCCTGCCGCACCGCCGGATCCTGCTGGGCGATCGCCAGCACCTGTCTCTGCACTTCGGGCGACGCCGGCTCGCCGATCAGCAGGCCCTTGCTTTCGCGGGCCAGGAAAATCGCCGTCGCGCCAAGGATCAGCCCAATACCGATCGAGGCGGCGCCGTCGAGTTCCGGCTTCTTCAGCAGTTCGGCCGCCAGGATGCCGGCAAAGGCGACGATCAGGCCGAGCAGGGCGGCACTGTCCTCGAACAGCACGGTATAGACGCTCGGATCCTTGCTCGATTGCACTGCCCGCAGCCAGCCCTGCTCGCCCTTCTGCTTGCGGAACTCCTTTAGCGCCACCAGCCATGAGCTGCCTTCGAACAGGAAAGAGAGGCCCAGGACGATATAGTTCACCTTGACGTTGGCGACCGGTTCCGGCGCCATGATGTGGATCACGCCCTCGTAGAACGAGACCCCGGCGCCCACGGCAAAGACGAGAAGTGCGACGATGAAGCTCCAGAAATAGAGTTCGCGCCCGTGACCGAGCGGATGCGTGCGGTCAGCCGGACGGGCGGCGCGATGCATGCCGTAGAGCAGCAAGCCGCCATTGCCGGTATCGACCATCGAATGCACGCCTTCCGACAGCATCGCCGAGCTGCCGGTGAAGAAGGCGGCGGCAAACTTGGTCAACGCGATGGCGAGATTGCCGGCCAGCGCCGCGTAGATCACCCTTTTTGAGCCGCCATGCCCAGCCATGGTGTGTGTCCCGTTAGATAAGCACCCAGCCTAACGGCCAGACGGCAGAAGCTCCACAGGCATCACAACGCACGAACCGCGGGCTCATTCAAGGCTGGCGTCCGTCAAAGACATTGCTGGTTAGAGATTGGCTGGCGGAAGACGGGGCTAGTCGACGATCTCTTCGGTCCACACCTTGAAGGCGGCGAGCGTGCCCGGCCCGAAAATATGGGTCAGCGGCACGTCGGCGGCGTCACGGCCGGAGGCGATCAGGATGCGGCCGATGCGCGGCGCATTGTTGCGCGGGTCGAAGACATGCCAGCGGCCGCCCAGATAAACCTCCATCCAGGCGCAAAAATCCATGCTCGCCCATGGCTTCGGCATGCCGATGTCGCTGATGTAGCCGGTGCAATAGCGCGTCGGGATGTTGAGTGCCCGGCAGAAGGTGACGGCAAGATGGGCGTAGTCGCGGCACACGCCGCTCTGTTCGCGATAGGCCTCCGCGGCGGTGCGTGTCGGCCGCGCGTTGCCGTAGTTGAAGACGATATGATTGTGGACGAAGTCGCAGACCGCCTGGACGCGTGGAATGCCAAGCGGCGTATGCCCAAACAGTCGCCATGCCTCGCTCGCCAGAAGGTCGCTCTCGCAAAACCGGCTGGGCAGCAGAAACAGCAGTGTGTCCGCCGGCAGGTCGCGCACCTCGTGCTGCCAGGCCATCAGGTCGCCCATCTCGAAGGTGCCGGGATCGCGGATCACGGCATCGGTGCCGAAGGTGAAACGCCCGGGCGGCGCAACGAACCGGTTGCACCAGTTGCCGAAACTGTCGCGGTAGCTCTCTATCGGCACCGGCGGTTTGGAGATCAGGAAATCCGGCCGCTCGAGATCGGAGGCACGCGAATAGTGGACATTCAGCATTGCGATGAGCGGCGTTTCCTGAGGAAAGTCGAAGCTCATCTCGCAGCCGATGTGGATTCGCATTGTCGTCCTGACGGCCTGCCTGACGATCACCCGGCGACGGCACGGGTTGATGCTGCAGTGCGAAAATGACCATGGCACGGACCGCCAGGGTTTACGAGCAAATTAGAGCAATTCCAGGAAAAGTGTGAAGCGGTTTTCCCGGGAAAACGCATAGCGTTTTCCCTTGGGAATTGCGTCAAAACAAAGAGTTAGAGCTATTCACCGTTTCCAGGAAACGGTGAATAGTTCTAGAAACCGGTTGAAAGCGATCCGCTGACGGTGACGGCAGTCGCTAACCCCTTGCAGTCGGGCGGTTCTCTTGTTTCACTTCGCTTCCCGCAATCGGAGGAACGAATCATGGCTAAAGGTGCGATGAAGGCAGGCAAGGAAGCCCGCAAGCCGAAGAAGGACGCCAAGAAGCCCGCCCCGGCTCCGGCCCTCAAGGCGCCGCCGGTGAAAGCGATGAAGCTCAAGGACAAGTAGGTCCGGCCAATTCGCTTCGGAATGGGATTTGCGACCGGCAACGGTGTGCCGGTCGTCGTTGATCGAGCGCCCGAAATTCTTATTTTGGCATGGCGGGGACGACCTCGCGCCTTCCCCGAAATCCGGTCGGGACGACCCGTCATTGGTCATCGGACTCCGAAAGATACTTTTCGGTCCGATGCCATGATGGAGCGTTGTCGATGTCTTGGATTTTTCTCTTTCTTGCCGGCCTGTTCGAGATCGGCTGGGCAATCGGCCTCAAATACACCGATGGCTTCTCGAAGCTGGTGCCGACCGTGCTGACCGTTGCCTCGATGATCGTCAGCCTCACGCTGCTCGGCCTGGCGCTGAAGGCACTGCCCGTCGGCACCGCCTATGCGGTATGGACCGGCATCGGCACCGTCGGCACGGCACTGCTCGGCATCTGGCTGCTCGGCGAGCCGGCCACCGCGATCAGGCTGGCCTGCATCGCGCTCATTGTCTGCGGCATCATGGGATTGAAGTTCGCCGCCTGACCATAGCGGCGGACAAGCACGTTCAGGGCCGCTGCGAGGCGACCCTGACCTTGAATTTGATGCTTGCCGCGAGGCTAGCGGGCGGAGAAGCCCGGAGGCGTCCTGCCGGTGCGCTGCTTGCGCGCCGCGTAGCGTGCGTCGCGCTTGGCCTTGCGTTCGGCTTCGTCGGCCAGAAAACGCGCGATGCGCTCGTTCTCTTCGGATTCCCGAATCTTGGCCTCGGCCTGCGCAGCTTCCTCGGCGGCGATACGTGCCGCCTCGGCAGCTGCCTCGCGCTCGGCCTTCTCGACCGCTTCGCGTGCCAGCTTTTCCTGCTTCAGCCGTGCCTTTTCAGCCTCGCGGATTTCGCGGGCCTCGAGGATCGCCTTGCGTTCGGCCTGCCGCGCCAGCACCGCGGGATCATCCGCCGCCGGCTTTGCCTTGAAGCGCTCGAGGAGCGCCTTCTTTGCCTCGTTTGCGGCGTTACGCCGCTCGAAAACGTCTTTTTCCCTGTAGATAGCCAAGTCCACTTCCCTGAAGTCAATTCGCGACGCTTACATACGCGCGAAAACCGAGAGTTCAAGCGCCAAAACGGCATGGCAGCCATGAAATTGTTGGCTGTTGCAGCCGGGAGACGCCTTTTCGGCCGAAACCGACATGCACTGTTCACCGTCCGCCCCTCTGGCGGCGAGGCCGGTCGGTCGCTACGTCTAGCGCCAAAACCCAACATCAGGATGACATTTAATGGAACTCGGTCTCTACACCTTCGCCGACGTCAGCCCGCACCCGGGCCCTGGCGCCATCGGTCCGCATGAGCGGCTGCGCAACCTGATCGAGGAGGTCGAACTGGCCGATCAGGTCGGTCTCGACGTCTTTGGCCTTGGCGAGCATCACCGGCCCGATTATGCCGCCTCCGCGCCGGTCGTGGCCCTGGCCGCGGCCGCCGAGCGCTCGAAGCGCATCAAGCTGACCAGCGCCGTCACCGTCCTGTCTTCCGATGATCCGGTGCGCGTCTTCCAACAGTTCGCCACGCTCGACCTTCTGTCGGGCGGCCGCGCCGAGATCATGGCCGGGCGCGGCTCGTTCATCGAATCCTTCCCGTTGTTCGGCTACAACCTCGAGGACTATGACGAGCTGTTCGCCGAAAAGCTCGACCTCCTGCTTGCCATCCGCGATAGCGTGACGGTGACCTGGTCCGGTAATCTGCGCGCACCGATCAACGATCGCGGCGTTTATCCGAGGCCTTTCCAGGACAGGCTGCCAGTCTGGATCGCCATTGGTGGCACGCCACAGTCTGCCGCCCGCGCGGGCGCGCTCGGGCTGCCGCTGGCGCTCGCCATCATTGGCGGTGAGCCGGCGCGTTTCGCGCCGCTGTTCGATCTCTACCGCGAGGCCGCCAAGCGCGCCGGCAGCGATCCGGCGGGCCTTGCCACCAGCATCAACGTGCACGGCTTCATCGCCGAAACGACCGAGCAGGCGGCCGACGATTTTTACGGCCCGCAGGCGGAGGTGATGAACCGCATCGGCCGCGAGCGCGGCTGGGGCCCGACATCGCGGGCGCATTTCGACCAGTCGCGCGGCCCGGACGGCGCCCTGTTCGTCGGCAGCCCCGAGCAGGTGGCCGAGAAGATCGTCGCCCAGCACAAGATCTTCGGCAATGACCGCTTCCTGCTGCAGATGGCGATCGGCACCATGCCGCATGCCAAGATCATGAAGGCGATCGAACTCTACGGCACCAGGGTGGCGCCGATCGTGCGCAAGGAAACGGCCAAGGCCGCACCGGCGCTGGCAGCGCCCGTCGCCTAAAGCCAATCGCAAGGCCCAATCACGGGCCTTGCCTGCAATGCCGGCTAACGGAACCTTGAGCCTGCGGAGGCGTTTTCGTCAGCGGAATGCACCAATTGCGGTGCGCCGCTGAGGGATCGTGATGAAAGCCGAACCCGCTGCGTTGGGCGCAGGCGTTGCCGATGAGCCGGATTCGCGCGTCGCGGCTCGCGCCGACACCCGTCTGACGCGCTCGCTGCTCGTCGGCATCTTCCTGTTCATGGCCATCTACGCGCTCTACTTCGCCCGCGCCTTCTTCATGCCGGTCATCCTGGCTTTCCTGCTGACGCTGACGCTGACGCCGATCGTCCGGCTGCTGCGCAAGCGCGGCATCCCTGAAGTGATTTCGGCAACCGTGCTGGTGCTGCTGTCGCTCTTCGTTTTCGCCAGTGCCGGCTATTTGCTCAGCGGTCCGGTCATCGATCTCATCAACAACACCTCGTCGATCGGCCAGCGGCTCACCGAACGGCTGGCGCAATTGCGGCGTCCGCTCGAGAAGATCATGCAGATTTCGCATCAGGTCGAACAGCTGACCGAGACCTCGCAGGAGCCGGGCATCCAGAAGGTGGCGGTGGCGCAGTCCGGCATTCTGTCGGCGGCGGCCAGCAACATCCTGTCGGCGGGAACAAGCCTCACCATAATTTTCGTGCTGTCGCTGTTCCTGCTCGCCTCCGGCACGATGTTCTACGAGAAGATCATCCAGTCCTTCGCTCGTCTCAGCGAAAAAAAGCGGGCCCTGCGCGTCGTCTATGACGTGGAACGGGAAATCTCGCACTATCTGCTCACTGTCACCATCATCAATGCCGGTCTCGGCACCGTCATCGGTCTTGGCCTGTGGGCACTCGGCGTGCCCAACCCGCAAGTCTGGGGCATCGCTGCCGCGATGCTCAACTTCCTGCCCTATGTCGGCGCCCTGTTGACCATCATACTTGTTACGATCATGTCGCTGATCAGCTTCGACACCATCTCCTACGCGCTACTTGCGCCGGCCTTCGTGCTGTTGTGCGATATCGTCGAAGGCCAATTCGTGACGCCGACAGTGGTCGGCCGCCGCCTCGAGATCAATGCCGTGGCGATCCTCATCGCCATCGCCTTCTGGTCGTGGCTGTGGGGCTTCGTCGGAGCCTTGATGGCGGTGCCGCTGCTGGTCGTCATCAAAGTGTTCTGCGATCATTTCGACGGGCTGAGCCATGTCGGCAATTTTCTCGCCGCACAGCACACGGCTGTCATCGAGGACGAGGACGTCGCCGACACCGAAACTGCAAAAGGCTGATCAATATTTTTGAATTTGCGGCGTCACCGGACGCTTCCTACATGCGGTCCTGACACAGGATACCGTTCATGACCGACCTTTCCGTCCTCGACCTGTCGCCGATCATCGAAGGCAGCGATGCCTCGCAATCGCTGGCCAATTCGCTTGATCTTGCCCGTCATGCCGAGCGGCTGGGCTACAAGCGCTTCTGGCTGGCCGAGCATCACAACATGCCGGGCATCGCCAGCGCCGCCACCGCGGTCGTCATCGCCCATGTCGCCGGCGGCACCAAGACCATTCGCGTCGGTGCCGGCGGTATCATGCTGCCCAACCATTCGCCCTTGGTGATTGCCGAGCAGTTCGGCACGTTGGCCGCCTTGCATCCGGGCCGCATCGATCTCGGCATCGGTCGGGCGCCCGGCACCGACATGGGCACGGCCCGCGCCTTGCGCCGCAACCTCGAGGCCGGGGTCGATAATTTTCCGCAGGATGTCGTCGAGTTGATGGGCTATTTCCAGCCGGCCGAGGAAGGCCAGCGCATCCGCGCCGTGCCGGGCGAGGGCCAGAACGTGCCGGTCTGGATCCTCGGCTCCAGCCTCTACGGCGCGCAGCTCGCCGCCATGCTCGGCCTGCCCTACGCCTTCGCCTCGCATTTCGCGCCGGCGGAGCTTGACCACGCGCTGGATGTCTATCGTTCGCGCTTCCAGCCGTCGGAGCAGCTCGACAAACCGCATGTCATGCTCGGCCTCAACGTCTTTGCCGCGCCCACCGACGCCGAGGCACGTTTGTTGTTCACCTCGTTGCAACAGGCTTTCGTCAATCTGCGCACCGGTCGGGCCGGCCGGCTGCCGCCACCTGTCGAGAACTATGACCGCGATCTCGATCCGATGGCCAAGACCATGCTCAGCCAGGCATTGTCCTGTGCCGTCGTCGGCTCCCCGGAAACGGTCAGGCAAGGCATCGACGCCTTCGTGCGCCGCACCGGCGCCGACGAGCTGATGGTCACCGCGCAGATATCAGACCATGCGGCGCGGGTGCGGTCGTTCGAGATCCTGGCCGAGGCGCACAAATCGCTGTCGCAAGCGGCCTGACAGTCCTGCTACGAGATACCCTTGGAAAGTGGCGTCCGCCTCGGTTAGAAGCGGTACACCTTTCGCAAGATCGAGCGCCCGCCAACGGGCGAAAACTACGCGCTCACGCTCTGCGCCATCGCTCCCAGCGGGCGGCATGAATTGCGGATCATCAGCCGGCCCTTGAGCACCAGCTTGCGCGGCGGCGCGTCCCTGTTGCCGGCGAGACGGTCGAGCAAGAGATTGGCGGCCTGCTCGCCGATCGCCTGCACCGGCTGGGCGACCGTGGTCAATTGCGGCTGGAACACATCGGACCACGGAAAATCGTCGAAACAGGCGACCGAAATGTCTTCCGGGCAGGACAGGCCGATGTCGCGGATCGCCTTCATGGTGCCGATCACCATCGGGTTGTTGGCCGAGAAGATCGCGCTTGGCCGATCGTGCGAGGAAAGCATCTGCATGGTGGCATTGTAGCCGTCGATCTCGTGGAAATTGCCGAAGCGGATCAACTCCGCGGCGATCGGCAGGCCGGCGGCGTGAAGCGCCTCGCGATATCCCGTCATGCGGTCATGCATCGGCGAAATGTCCGACGTGCCGGTGATGTAACCGATGCGCCGATGGCCGAGATTGATCAGATAGGTGATGGCGTCGAACACCGCGCGCTGGTTGTCGAGTACCACGGCATCGGTATCGACACCTTCGCAGAGACGGTCGAGCAGCACGACCGGCACATTGGCGTCGTCGACGATCCGTTTGAGGATCGCGCCGTCGCCGACGCGCGCCACAATCAGCCCGTCGACCATGCGGTCGAGCAGCAGCCTGATCTGGTCGTCCTGGGTGTTCAGGTCCTCGTCCGTGCAGCAAAGCATGACGGCGTAGCCGGCCCGGTCGAAGGCCTGCTGGATGACCGAGACGACATCCGTGAAGAACGGGTTGGTGATGTGCGGCACGGTCAAGCCGATAGTGCGGGTGGTGCCCATCTTCAGGCTGCGGGCGATCGCGTTGCGCTTGTAGCCGATATCGCGGATCGCCTGTTCGATGCGCTGGCTGAGCTCCGGGCTGACCGTTGCCGTGCCGTTGATCAGCGCCGACACCGTGGCGACCGATACACGCGCCGCTTCGGCGACGTGGAGCATGGTCGGCGCCGTGGATTTTCGCTTCCTAGTCCGCTTGGATGCTGCCATTTCGAAACGTTTCGCCGCCCCTCTATGTGCTATACCTACGGAATCTTGCAGTTTTTCGCAAGAATTGAAATAGGTCGGTTCAACATTATCAGATATCGGCTTGACATGATCGAAACGTTTAGATTAGCGTTTGGATGAGATTTGACGAGGACGGAAGGGAGGCCGCCATTGTCATGGAGCACGCGAGTTCCCTTTCCCCTGAGCACAACGCGGCGGATCGGTCAGACACCGTTCTGAGCGCCGAGCGCATCTCCAAGA
This sequence comes from Mesorhizobium sp. M1409, assembly GCF_040317535.1. Lineage (NCBI taxonomy): Bacteria > Pseudomonadati > Pseudomonadota > Alphaproteobacteria > Hyphomicrobiales > Phyllobacteriaceae > Mesorhizobium > Mesorhizobium sp. M1409. The sequence continues at coordinate 52,083 of NZ_JAMYKV010000022.1, read as the reverse complement.
GCTTCGGCGGCATCGCCGCCCTGGTCGATGTCGGCTTCGAGTTGCGGCGCGGCGAGGTTCATGCCCTGATGGGCGAGAATGGCGCCGGCAAGTCGACGCTGATGAAGATCCTCTCCGGCGTCTACACCGGCTATGAAGGCACGGTCAGCGTCGATGGCCGTCCCGTCAGCTTCGCCGGCGTGCGCGACGCCGAGGATGCCGGCATCGCCATCATTCACCAGGAACTCAATCTCGTTCCCGAACTCAGCGTCGCCGACAACATCTTCCTCGGCCGCGAGAAGCTGATCGCCGGGCTGATCGTCGACCGCAAGGCGAGCGGCCGCGCGGCGGGTGCTTTGTTGCAGCGGCTTGGCATCGAACTCGATCCGCAAGCCCGCGTCGGCGCCTTGCGCGTCGGCGAGCAGCAACTGGTCGAGATCGCCAAGGCGCTGTCGATGTCGGCACGCATCCTGATCATGGATGAGCCGACCTCGGCGCTGTCTCCGGCCGAATGCCAGCGGTTGTTCCGCATCGTCCGCCAGCTTGCCGACAGCGGTGTCGCCATCGTCTACATCTCGCACCGCATCGACGAGGTCATGCATCTGGCCAGCCGCGTCACCGTGTTTCGCGACGGGCGCCACGTCCTGACCAAGCCGATGGCCAGGCTCGACGAGGATGCGATCATTTCGGCGATGGTCGGCCGCAACCTGCTCGCGTCCTCCCAGGAAGAGCGCAACCCCAGTGGCAAGATCGTGCTTTCGGTCGAGAACCTGTCGCTGTCGAAGCCCGATGCCCATGGCTGGCGCACGGTGATCGACGGCGTCGGCTTCGATCTTGCCGCCGGAGAAATCCTCGGCATTGGCGGGCTGCTCGGCTCGGGCCGCACCGAGATCATGGAAGCGATCTTCGGCTCGAGCGATGGCCGCACCGGTGGCGAAATCCAGGTCGATGGCCTGCCCGTGGATATCCGTTCGCCCCGCGACGCAAGGCGGCTGGGCATCGCGCTGGTGACCGAAGACCGCAAGACGCAAGGCCTGCATCTGCAGGCATCGATATCGGACAATGTCGCGCTGCCGCTGGTCGGTTCGCTGGCGCGCTTCGGCATCCGCTCGCTGGCCGGCGAGCAGGGGTTGGCGCGGCAGGCGGTCAAGGCGCTCGGCATCCGCTGCCAGGACATCGACCAGCCCGCCGGCACGCTGTCGGGCGGCAACCAGCAGAAGGTCGTCATCGGCAAGTGGCTGGCGACGAAGCCAAGGGTGCTGTTGTTGGACGAGCCGACGCGCGGCATCGATGTCGGCGCCAAGCGCGAGATCTACGACCTCATCTTCAAGCTGGCGCGCGACGGCCTCGCCATCGCCGTCATAAGTTCGGAACTGCCGGAGCTTTTGCATCTCTCCGACCGCATCCTGGTGATGGCCGATGGCCGCCAGACAGGCATTCTTTCCCGCGCCGCGGCAAGCGAGGAGGCCATCATGCGCCTCGCCGCGCCGCGCCGGAGCATATCGAGACCAGCCGCATGACTGCCCTGAAACTCCTGTCCCAAACCAAGCTCTATTGGGGCCTGATCGCCATCTTCCTGATCGGCGTGCTGGGCTCGCCGATGAGTTCGAAAGGCAACAACATCTTCCTGTCCTACGGCAACCTGCTCGATGTGCTGCGCCAGGTCTCGACCACCGGCCTGATCGCCACCGGCATGACGGCGGTCATCATCACCGGCGGCATCGATCTCTCCGTCGGCTCGCTGATGGCCATCTGTTCGGTGGTCTGCGCCATGCTGCTGACGGTTCCAGGCGTGACGCCGGGCGTCGTGCTGGGCGTGCCGACTGTCGCCTTGGTGGCGCTTTGCCTCGGCTTCGTCGTCACCCGCTTCATCTTCCAGAACCTCGCAAAGTCCCGTGCCGGGGCCGATGTTGCCCGAGAGGTCAGGCTTGACGGCATTCGTGGCCTGGTCACGCCCGCTGTCGTCGGCGTGGTCCTGTGCTGCCTGTCCCTGTGGTACCTGCTGCCGCAGATCGATTCGAAATTCGGCGTGCTCGGCGTGCTGCTGGTGGCGCCGTGCGTCGGATTGCTGTTCGGCGCGCTCAACGGCTTCATCATCGTTGCCGGACGCCTGCAGCCCTTCATCGTCACCCTGGCGATGATGGTGACGGCGCTCGGCATCGCCCGGCTGACCGCCGGCCAGAACAATGCGGTGCTGCCGGTCTATACCAGCTCGAACGCCACCGCCGATTTCGAAATCCTGCGCTCGCTGGTGTTCGGCATCATCCCGATGCCCGGCCTGTTCTTCCTCGGCGCCATCCTGATCTATGGCGCGGTGCTGCGCTTCACGCCGTTCGGCCGCTATGTCTATGCCATCGGTGGCAATGAGGAAGCGGCGCGCCTCTCCGGCATCGCCGCCGGCCGCGTCAAGATCGCCACCTATGCCGTCTCCGGGCTGCTCGCCGGCATCGCTGCCGTGCTTTATGTCGCGCAATACCGGCAAGGCAAGCCGGATGCCGGCGCCGGGCTGGAGCTCGACGCCATCGCCGCCGTCGTCATTGGCGGCACCAGCCTGATGGGCGGGCGCGGCAGCCTCACAGGCACGTTCTGCGGCGTGCTGATCTTCGGGCTGCTCTCCAACATCCTGCAGCTCCACAACATCAATTCGAACCTTCAGCTGGTGCTGAAGGGGATGATCATCATCGGCACCGTGCTCGTGCAGGAGCGCAACGCCGGTGATCTCCTGGCCTATCTGCGCCTGCCAGGCGGGCAAACGGCGCGCAAGGAAACGGCCGCGGCAAAGCGGCCGTCGCAAGAGACACCGTCTCTCAATCTCGGAGGAAACAAAAATGAAACGACGTGACATGCTGAAGCTTGCCGCCATGACCGCGGCACTGCTGACCACCACCGCGCTGCTGACCACCGGCAATGCATATGCCCAGGACAAGAAGTGGAAGATCGGCTTCTCCCAGGTGACGACCATCGAGCCCTGGCGCGCGCAGTTCAACAAGGACATCCTGGCCGAAGCCGCCAAGCATCCCGAGGTCGAGCTGATCATCACCGACGGCGAGGACAAGACCGAAAAGCAGGTCGCCGATGTCGAGAACCTGATCCGTCAGGAGGTCGACGCGCTGCTGGTGTCACCGAAGGAATCCGCCGGCCTGACCGGCGTCGTGCAGCAGGCGATCGATGCCAAGATCCCGGTCTTCGTGCTTGATCGCAATGTCGACACCAAGGACTATACCCAGTTCGTCGGCGGCGACAACGCGCTGATCGGCCGCGCGGCCGGCGAATATGCCGTCGAACTGCTTGGCGGCAAGGGCAAGGCATCAGGCAATGTCGTCGAGATCTGGGGCGGCATGGGCACCCAGCCGGCGCATGATCGCCATGACGGCTTCCATGAATTCACCGACAAGGAGCCTGGCATCAAATATCTGCTCGACCAGCAATCGGGCGACTGGAAGCAGGACCAGGCCTACAATCTGATGGCCAACGCGCTGAAGAGCAACGAGAAGATCGATCTCGTCTACGGCCACAACGACCCGATGGCCTATGGTGCCTATCTCGCCGCCAAGGACGTCGGCCGCGAGAAGGACATCAAGTTCATCGGCATCGACGGTCTGCCAAACGAAGGCGTGCAGATGGTGAACAAGGGCGAGCTGACGGCGACCTTCACCTATGTCACCCCCGGCGCCGAAGGCCTGCGCCAGTCGATCAAGTTCCTCAACGGCGAGAAGGTCGAAAAGACCATCACTCTGCCGACCGAGAAGATCACCAAGGAAAACGCCGCCCAGGTGCTGAAGGACAACGGCCTCTGAGCAACAGAACGTGAGGGCATAACTCAGCGCTGCCCCTCATCCGCCTGCCGGCACCTTCTCCCCGTATAAGTGACGGGGAGAAGGGAACTGTCGCAAACGCCAGCTCCTTTTTGCAACGCTGGTGATTGGTCAAATCATCTGTGACGGCGTCTCCCCGTCACTATACAGTCACTATACGGGGAGAAGTGCCCGGCAGGGCGATGAGGGCAGCGCAGACCGACAAAGTTTGCCAACCCAGTCTCGAAAATGCCAGCCCCTACATCAATGGGGCAGCGCTTACGCCAGCTTGGCCAGCAGTTTCATGAAGGTGGCGATCTCCTTGACCGAGAGCGGCGCCAGCGTTTCCCTTGTGATCTCGCGGGCCAGGGGAATCAGGCGCTCGATCGCATCGCGACCTTCCGCGGTCAGGTTAACCAGCAGCCGTCGCTTGTCAATCTCGTGCTTGGAGAGCTCGACAAGGCCGCGCGCCTTCAGCCGGTCGATGACACCCTTCACCGTCGCCGCGTCCATGGCGATCAGCGTGCCGAGCTGGTTCTGCGAGGTCTCGCCGACATCGCGCAGCTTGGCGAGTGCGGCGAATTGCGGCGGCGTCAGGTCGCCGATATGCGCGGCGAAGATCGAGACATGGCGCTGGTGCGCCTTGCGCAGGATGAAGCCGACCTGCTCCTGCAGGTGGTAATCCTGGTCGTCGGGCTCTTCGACCTCGACCAGCTTGAGCAGATTGTCCTCGGCGCTCACCGCAGCCCATCCCAGGCCTTGATGTCCTCGGCTGCCAGCCCGCCCATGCGGTCGTGCACGCGCGGGCCGCAGGTCATGGCGAGGCAAAACAGGATTTCGTCAGCGCGTGGCCCGTCATTGATGCCGACTTCCATGGCGTCGAAATGGCTGCGCACATAGGCGGCGTTGATGTGGCCGAGCGGCACGTCGAGCCTTGAACCGAAAGCGCCGACCTTCTTCGCCGACGGCACGATCGCCTTGGCGTCGCCGAGCCGCTCGCGCATGGCGTAGCCGCCGGGCACATGCCAGAGCGCGCCATGTTCCAGCTCACCCGCCGTGCCGACAATGGCGCCCTTGCCATAGCCGTCGATTTGCTTGACGTCGCCGCCGAGCGCGGCGATCAGCCGGTCGGCGAGCAGCAGGCCGAGCGGCTTCAGATCATCCATGGCGCTTTGCAAGTCCTCGACATAGCGCCCGGCGAACGGGTTCTTCACCAGCGCCATGGCAGCGGCGCGGCGGCGCGGCACTTGGGCCACCGGCCCGCCCTCGTGAAAGATCTCCTCGGTCAGAACCGCGATCTTGCGGATCGGAAACTCAGGCATGCGCAACTTCCTTCCCTGGACTTTTGTTGGGCGCGGCAAGCGCCATGGAACCATCGATGCGGGTCTGGCCGGCAAGGAAGAGCGCCGATGCGGCGATCAATCCCCTGCGGCGGAAATCTTCGGCGACGGCAAGCCCGCTGTCCAGCGCCATGGCGATCTCCGCTGGAGAAAGCCGGCCGACTTCTTGCGTGACAAGCCTGTCGCCAAGGTCGCTGTCAGGCGCCAGATCGCGCGCCGGCACACGCCGGACGGCTGGATGGCCGGGAAGATCGACGGCGTTGGCGATCAACGTCGCGGCGGCATCGGCATCGGCTCCGGTCTTCGCGAGCACGGTGACGGCGTCGGCAATGCCCAGCGAGAACGAGCGCCCGCGCCACCCGCTGGTGGCAACGCCGCGCACGCCATCCTCGGCGCGAATGACGATGCGGTCGGCCAGACCGTGTCCGGTGCCGGCAATCGCAAGCGTCATCGATTGGCCGGCGCCGAGATGAATCGCACTGTCGCCGCCATTGTTGACATAGGCGCGATCGAGCCGACGGTCCGCCAGCAGTGCGCCAAGTATTTCGTCGGCTACTGAACCGGCAACGGCCGCCATCGGAGTGATGAAGCTTTCGGCCAACGGCACCACAGCCGCTTCCATACGCCGCGCTGTCGGACCGACGAAGGCGCGCGGCCGCAACGCGGCTGGGCGGCGCAGTTCGGGTAGCTCATCAACCAGCTCGGTCAAAATGGCCTGGAAGCGCGCCGCTGCCTGCTCATAGGCCAGGCGGCGTTCGCCTGCCTCGCCAAAGGCTTTGACGATCAGGTCGATCGGCCCGTGGTTGAGATGCAGCCGCTTGCCGTCCTGCAGCCAATGCACTTGTGGGCCGTCCATCACCCGGTCTCGTTCGACGCAGCGCGGCGCAATTGCGCCAGCGGCGGCCATGGATTGCCGGCCGCAGCACCAGTGCCGCGGCGCGGATTGAGGTATTCGCCACCCTTGGCGACGATGTCCTCGACACTGCGGATCTCGGCCTCGTAGCCGCCCAACCTGATGTAGTCGTCGCGACGCAGGGTGAATTCGATCGGCGCGACCAGCGCCGGGGTCGGCACATAGCCGAAGGCACCTTCCGGCACCCTTGTGACATCGACCATCAGCGTGATGCCGCCGCCTGGCCAGACATAGACCGGCGCGCCGCCGACCGTGACATAGGTGGTCAGGCCTTGCACGGAACGGGTCAGGTTGACCGGGTTTTCGGTGACGCCGGCGCGCAGCGAACCGCCGGCGCCGCCGATGAACAGCACGGTGCACAAAGCCGGCTCGCAATTATCCTCGATCAACTCGACGGACTTTTGCAGCCGTTCGGGAAACGGCTTTTGCACCGGCTTCAGCTCGTCGTCGAGCTCGTAATAGGCGAACTGCTCGCCGGTGGTCGAAACCATCAGCAGCGACAGGCCGGGCCGCGCGCCCTTCTTGGCATTCCATTCGCCGAGGATCGACAGCGGGTCGGATATGCTGGTGCCGCCCCAGCCGAGGCCGGGTTCGGAAACCTTGAAATAGCGGCCCGGCGTCGAGCGGCGGCCGATGATTTTTATGCCGGTGTCCTGCCAGCCCAACACCTTGCCGGCCTGATGCTCCGAGACGACGCCGGTGATGTGGTCGTCGACCACCACCACCTCGTCGACCAGGCCGCGCCATTGCGTGGCGAACATGCCGATGGTGGCCGAGCCGCACCCGACACGCATGCGGTGTTCCTGCTTGCCGTCGATAACAGGCGGTTTGCCGGCTTCGACTGTGATGGTGGCGCCGCCGTCGATGGCCAGTTCCACCGGCTTGCGGTTGCACAGATTGAGCAGCGCGTCACAGGTGGCGCGGCCCTCGGCCTTGGAGCCGCCCGTCAGATGATGAACGCCGCCCAGCGACAGCATCTGCGAGCCATATTCGCCCGTGGTGACATGACCGATCGCTTCGCCTGCCGCGCGGACAATGGCGGTCTCCGGGCCTAGGTGGCGGTCAGTGTCGATCTTCACCTTGACGCCACAGTAGGAGAAGATGCCCTCGGTGACGACGGTGACAAGATCGACGCCCTCGACCTCCTGGCTGACGATGAAGGGGGCCGGCTTGTAGTCGGGGTAGGTGGTGCCGGCACCGATGGCGGTGACGAAGCGGCGGCCGGTGTTGACCAGTTCGCCGTCCCATGCCTCGCCCTCGGCAACGAACGGCACGATTGCCGCGCCGGTCTCCGCCGCATGGTCGAGGATGGTCAGCGGATCCATCCGCACGATTCTGCCGCCGACATTGCCGTAGCGGTCGCAGGCGCCGGTGCGACCATCGGCGATGTAGCACATCACCGGACAGGCATCGCAGCGGATCTTTTCCGCCACCAGCTTCTCGCCGGGATCGTGGGTTTCGAAGCGCTCGGCAAGCTCGCTCATCGGCGTGCCTCCTTTTCGCGAATGGCGGCGCGGATACGCGTCGGCGTCGCCGGAACCTTGGTGACCAGCACGCCGGTTGCGTGCCTGATGGCATTGAGGATCGCCGGCGCCGTCGGGATCAGCACATGCTCGCCCAACCCCTTGGCGCCAAACGGTCCTTCCGGATCCGGAACTTCTATCAGGATGGACTCGATCGGTGGCACATCACCGATCGTCGGAATGAGATAGTCGTGCAGATTCTCGGTGCGGCCGGGGATATACTCCTCCATCAGCGCCATGCCGATGCCTTGCGCGATGCCGCCTTCGATCTGGCCCTCGACCAGCAGCGGGTTGATCGCCTTGCCGACATCGTGCGCGGCGGTGATTTTCAGCAGCTTCACCGTGCCAAGCTTGAGATCGACCTCGAGCTCGGCGATCTGCGCGCCATAGCCATAGACCGCATAGGGCTTGCCCTGGCCCTTGGCGTCAAGCGGCAGCGTCGGCGGGTCGTAGGTCTCCTCGGCGCGGAAGACGAAGCCTTCGGCATCCACGTCGAGCGAGGCGAGGTCGATACGGCGAGTGGCTTCACCTTCGCGGATGGCGATCGCCGGGCCGTCGAGTTGCAGCGACGCCTTTTCGGACACATTGGCGAAACGCAGGATCTGTTCGCGCAAGGCGCGGCCGGCCTTTTCGGCTGCCTTACCGGTGACGAAGGTCTGGCGCGAGGCCGATGTCTTGCCGGCGTCGGGGCTGATGGCCGTATCGGCGCTCCTCAGCTGGAATTTCTCCAACGGCAGGCCAAGCGCATCGGCGCAGATCTGGGTGATGACCGTGTTCGAACCCTGGCCGATATCGACGGCGCCCTGGTGCAGGATGACCGCGCCGTTCGCCGCGATGCCGACCCGGATGGTCGATGGATTGGGCAGCGAAGTGTTGCCGCAGCCGTACCAGCAGGACGCGATGCCAACGCCGCGCTTTCTATCCCGGTTGGCACTGTTGAACGCATCCGCATCGGCCGTCGCGCGCGCCCAATGCGGCCGCAGCGATTCGAGGCATTCGGCGATGCCGACGCCTGAGTCCAGCCGCTGCCCGGTAACTGTTTCGGAGCCGTTCCGAAGGCAGTTCTTCAGGCGAAAATCTAGTCGGTCCATGCCGAGCTTGCCGGCCAGCTCGTCGTAGAGCGTCTCCTGCATAATCGTCGCCTGCGGCACGCCGAAGCCGCGGAAGGCGCCGGAAATCGGACCATGGGTATGGATGGCGCGGCCCTCGGCGCGATAGTTCGGCGTCGCATAGGGTCCGGAGGCATGCACCGGCACGCGGTTGGCGACCGTCGGCCCCCAGCTGGCATAGGCGCCGGTGTTGAAATCGCCTTCGAAGATCATGCCGGTGACAAGGCCATCGGCATCGGTGCCGATCGTCGCCTTCATCTCGGCTGGATGGCGCTTGGTGGTCGACATCATCGATTCGTTGCGGGTGTAGGCAAGGGCCGCCGGTCGGCCGGTCTTTAGCGCCACGAGGCCGATCAGCGGCTGCAGCGAGACATCGAGCTTTGAGCCGAAGCCGCCGCCGGTCGCCGTCGGCACGATGCGCACCTTGTCGACGGGGAGACCGAGCACCTTCGCCGTCTCGTCGCGGTCCATATACGGCGCCTGGGTGCAGGCGACGACCACCAGCGTGTCGCCGTCCATATAGGCGTGGCCGGCTTCCGGCTCGATATAGGCATGCTCGACATAGGAGGTGTCGATGGCACCGGAAACCGTGACGGCGGCACTGGCAAGAGCAGCCTCCGGATCGCCGCGCTCGACGAAGCCGGAGGTCAGCAGGTTGGAAGGGCGGTTCTGATGGATCGGCGCGGCACCCTCGGCCTGGGCCTCGCAAGGCTGCAGGACATGCGGCAGTTCGGTCCAGCGGACAGGGAAATCCGACAAATCGAGATCGAGCATCGCCTCGCGCTCGCCGGCGACCAGCGCCACCGCCTCGCCGCGAAACCGCGCAAACCCTTCGGCGAGCGCCGGCTGGTCGGCGAACGGCCCGATGACGCCGAAACAATTCTTGCCGGGAATGTCGGCGGCGGTGAAAACAGCGACGATGCCGGGATGTGCCTTCGCCCAGCCGTCGAGGTGACCGAAGGCGAAGCCGGCGTGATAATGCGGCGAGCGGACCACCAGCACGGCCAGCGCGTCGGCAGGGAAAGAATCGCCGCCGAATTTTTCACCGCCGGTGACTTTTGGCACGCCGTCGAGCCTGACAGGGGAGGAGCCAATCGCTTGGCCGGATCGAGGCAAGCGGAAATCGAGATTTGCTGGTTGCAGCGACGCATCCATCACCGCCGCGATGATCTTCCGGTAGCCGGTGCAGCGGCACAGAATTCCGCCCAGCGCATCCTGCACCTCGGCTTCGGTCGGGCTGGGCTGCTTGTCAAGCAATGCGGTTGCCGCGACCAGCAGCGCCGGCGTGCAGATGCCGCACTGCGCCGCGCCATGGGCAAGGAACGAGGCTTGCAGCGCCGACAGCCGGCCATTGGCGAGGCCTTCAATGGTTGTAACCGACGTTCCGGCAGCGGAGGCAGCCGACATCAGGCAGGCGCAGACGGGATCGCCGTCGACCAGCACCGTGCAGGCGCCGCAGTCGCCGGCGTCGCAGCCGACCTTGGTGCCGGTCAGCAGCAGTTCGTCGCGCAATACCGAGGACAGCCGGCGCAGCGGCGGTACGTTGACCGAAATGGCGTCGCCATTGACCTCGAAGGCGATATCGGACCGTGCAGCGCCGAAGCCAGGCAGGACGTTGCCTGGAACGGGCAGGGCTTCATTCATTTCAGGTCGAATCTGGCTCATGCCGCCACCTCGTCGCCGGTCGTCCGCCCCACAGCCGCAAGCACGGCGCGGGCAACGATCTCGCGCACCGCATCGAGCCGATACTCGGCACTGCCGCGCACATCGGCTATCGGCGACAGTTCGCCCATCGGCGCGGACAGGACCGCATCGGCGAGCGCTTGGCCGGCGGGCAGCCCGCGCAGAGCAGCCTCGACGCCGGCAAGCCGCTCGGCCACCACCGAGCAGGAGCCGGCGGCGACCGCCGCTTCCGCAACAATGCCATTCTCGACAACCAGACGCGCCGCCACCATGGCAATGGAGATCACAAGGTAGCGCCGCGCGCCGAGCTTGACGAAAGCCGATGTGCCAGTGGCGGATCGTTTCGGCACGCGGATGGCCGTCACCATCTCGCCGGGCAGCAGAGCCGTGCGGCGGTTGCCGAGGATGAAGTCCTGTAGTGGCAGATGACGTGTCGCCGCCACGGACCGCAGCTCGACCTCGGCATCGAGGACGAGCAAGGCAGGCACGCCGTCAGCGGCAGGCGAGGCGTTGCAGAGGTTGCCGGCGACCGAGGCGACGTTCTGGATCTGCGCCGAGCCGACCTCGCGCGCCGCCTGCTTCAGCGCGTCGAAGGATGGCGGCAAGGAATGGCGGACGATGTCGGTCCAGGTCGTGCGCGCGCCGATGACGAAGTGGCCGCCCGTCTCGGCAATGCCGCGCAGCGCCGCCAGGCCATTGATGTCGAGAACATTGTCGCGGAAGGGTTTGCTGCCCTGTGCCGGATAGAAATCGGTGCCGCCGGCAAGGATGCGCCAGGCGCCCTCGCCAAGCAAAGCGAGCGCTTCGTCGACCGAGGTGGGTTTCGCGTAACGGATCACGCTTTGCCTTCCAGAAAAGAGGTCTTCCAGAAACCGGTATTTCGAAAGACCCCGCCGGCATCGGCGGCCGGGTAAATTCATTCGTATGCAAATGATATCAAGCCGGCAGGATTTGTCAAAGCCGGAGTTTGCGGCGGCTCGGCCGGCACGCATTTGTTATGCGGCCAGAGGTTGACGCGGCCGGCCATCTGGTCAAGTTTCTGCCTCGGGTCGCGACAGCGGCATCGAGGCAGAGAGAAGGAAGCCGCATGGCCGACGAAGCGCTTGTCGTCATCGACCTGCAGAACGACTTTTGCCCGGGCGGCGCGCTGGCGGTCGCTGGTGGCGACGAGATCGTGCCGCTGGTCAACGACCTGATTCGGCACGCCGATCACGTCGTGCTGACGCAGGACTGGCACCCCGCCGGCCATTCCAGCTTTGCTTCCAGCCATCCCGGCGCGCAGCCTTTCACAATGATCGAAATGCCCTATGGCCAGCAGACGCTGTGGCCGGACCATTGCATCCAGGGCAGCCTGGGCTCTGACTTCCATTCCGGCCTTGCCTGGACCAAGGCCGAACTCGTCATCCGCAAGGGATTTCGGCCCGATATCGACAGCTATTCGGCCTTTTTCGAGAATGATCGCAAGACGCAGACCGGCCTTGCCGGCTATCTCCGGGAACGCGGCATCGACACGCTGACCCTGGTCGGGCTGGCGACCGATTTCTGCGTTGCCTTCTCGGCGCTGGACGCCGTCAGCCAGGGCTTCAAGACGACCGTCAGGCTTGATGCCTGCCGTGGCATCGATCTCAACGGTTCGCTCGATACAATGCTGCACCGCATGCGCGACGCCGGAGTGACGCTCGAAGATCCCTTGTCGGATTGATCGGACCGTGGGGCGCAAGAGGGGCTTTTTACCGACCGCGGCGGGTGTGATGGCGGGTGCCGCAATCGCTGCCGCGATGCTCTTCCCGGCGCAGGCCTTGGCGGCGGAGGAACACGGTCTGCCCGGCGCCGTGATGTCGCTGTGGTGGGCGCTGCCCTTTGCCGGGCTGCTGTTGTCGATCGCCACTGGTCCTCTGCTCTTCCACCATGTCTGGGAGCATCACTACGGCAAGATCGCAGCCCTGTGGGCCGCTCTGGTGATCGTGCCGCTGGCCCTTGCCTTCGGCGTCCCCTCGGCGACCGAGGCGGTGTTGCATGCGGTGCTCACCGAATACATGTCGTTCATCATCCTGCTGTTTGCGCTGTTCACCATTTCGGGCGGCATTCTCGTCGCCGGCAACATTCACGGCACGCCGCTGGTCAATGCCGGGCTGTTGCTGGTCGGCGCACTACTCGCCTCGGTCATCGGCACGACCGGCGCCTCGATGATCCTGATCCGGCCGATCCTGCGCGCCAACGACAACCGCCCGTTCAACGCCCATGTCGTGATCTTCTTCATCTTCCTGGTCTCCAACATCGGCGGCTCGCTGACCCCTTTGGGCGATCCGCCACTGTTCGTCGGTTTTCTCAGAGGCATCGACTTCTTCTGGACGACCGCCAACCTCTATCGCGAGACGCTGTTCGTCGGCGGTGTCGTGCTGGCCGTCTTCCTAGGCATCGACATCGTCCTGCACCGGCGCGAGGCTGGCGCGCCGAAGATCAAGGATCCGACACCGGATACGAAGGTGCGCCTGCGCGGCCTGGCCAACGTTCCACTGCTGGCCGGCGTGATCGGTGCCATTCTGCTGTCGGCGGCCTGGAAGCCGGGCGTGAGCTTTTCCGTCCTCGGCGTGAGTCTCGAGCTGCAGAACCTGGCGCGTGACGCCATCATCCTGGCGCTCGCCTTCCTTTCGCTCGCCGTCTCTTACAAGAGCCACCGCGAGGCGAACGGCTTCAATTGGGGACCGATCGCGGAAGTCGCAAAGCTGTTCGCCAGCATCTTCATCTGCATCGTGCCGGTCGTCGCCATCTTGAGAGCCGGACATGACGGCGCGCTGGCGCCCTTGGTCGCCCTCGTCTCCTCGCCCTCGGGCGCGCCCAGCGACATCGCCTATTTCTGGCTGACCGGGGCGCTGTCGTCTTTCCTCGACAATGCGCCGACCTATCTGGTGTTCTTCGAGCTTGCCGGCGGCGATCCACGGCACCTGATGACGGAATTCGCCTCGACCTTGGCGGCGATCTCGGCCGGCGCGGTGTTCATGGGCGCCAACACCTATATCGGCAATGCGCCGAACTTCATGGTCTACGCCATAGCCCGCCATCGCGGCGTCAGGATGCCGGGCTTTTTCGGCTATATGGCATGGTCCGGCCTTGTGCTGATCCCGACATTCCTGATCGCGGGTTTTCTGTTTTTCGGCTGATCAACCGACACCGACGTAGCGGCGCACCGCCGACGGATCGGCGCGCAGCTCCTCGACATCGACCGTCTCGCGATTGCGGCCGTTTTCGATGAACGCAACGCGGTCGGCGACGGACAGCACGGCATCGACCCGTTGCTCGACCAAAATGGTCGAAACGTCCATGTCACGCAGCTTCGACACCGTCTCGCGGATCTTGGCGATCATCGACGGCATCAGGCCCTCGGTCGGCTCGTCGAGCAGCAGCACCCCCGGCTCCAGGCAAAGCGCGCGCGCCATCGCCAGCATCTGCTGCTCGCCGCCGGACAGCGTGCCGGAGCGTTGCCGCAGCCGCTGGCGCAGCAGCGGGAACAGGTCGAGCACGTTTTCGCGCGTCGCCTTGCCCTTGCCGCGCGCCATCAGCCCGATCTCGATGTTTTCCGCCACCGTCATCTCGGCGAACAGCCGCCTTCCCTGCGGTACATAGGCGACCCCGGCCCTGGGCACCTCGTGCGCCGGCAGTCCTGTCAATTCCTGGCCGTCGAGCCTTATCGAGCCGGCGCTTGAGGGAACCAGCCCCATGATGGCCTTGAGCGTCGTCGTCTTGCCGGCGCCATTGCGGCCGAACAGGCACAGCACCTCGCCTTTGTTCAGCGTGAGGTCGAGGCCATAGAGCACCTGCACTTCGCCATAGAAGCAGTCGAGCCCCGAGATGCTGAGTGCTTTAGACTTAGGTTCAGCCTTGTTTGTTTCGGTCATGGGGCGGTCCCCAGATAGGCTTCCTGCACCGCGGCATTCTCGCGGATCGCCTCGGGCGTGCCTTCGGCCAAGATCTTGCCGGCATTGAAGACGGTGATGCGGTCGGCCAGTTGCATGACGACAGGCATGTTGTGCTCGATCAGAAGCACGGTGGCGTTTTCAGCGATCTCGCGCACCAGAGTGATGAAATTGTCGATCTCGCTGTCAGCAAGGCCTTGCGTTGGCTCATCGAGAATCAGCAGGCGCGGCTTCAGCGCCAGGCCCATCGCCACTTCCAGCAGGCGCTGATGGCCGTAGGACAATTGCCCGGCCGGCATGTGGGCGCGATCGGCCAGCCCCGTGCGTTCGAGCGCCGCCATGACGCCGGCCCGCACCGCACCCTTCGAGCGGCCGTCGCTCAAAGTCCGCTGCACCGGCAGCGCGACATTGTCGTAGGCGGAAAGATTGGCAAAGACGCTGGTGATCTGGAACGTGTAGGCAATGCCCTTGCGGACCCTGATATAGGCCGGCTGGCTGGTGATGTCGGTGCCATCGAAGACGATCATGCCGGAAGACGGCTGGATGCGGCCGCTGACCAGGCTGACGAAAGTGGTCTTCCCCGCCCCGTTGGGGCCGATGACGGCGCGGATTTCGCCCGGCATCAGCTCGAAATCGACGCCGTCGACGGCACGCAGGCCGCCGAAGTTGCGCGACAGACCCTTGGTGGTCAGAAGCGGCATCATGGCAGCCATCCGAGCCAACGCTGGCGGATGCTGCCCAGAATGCCTTTCGGGAAAAACAGCACCAGCAGGATCAGCGCGATGCCGACGATCAGCAGATAGGCCGAGGTGTAGCCGCTGGTGATGTCGATGACATAATACATGAACAGCGTGCCGACCAGCGGCCCGAGCGTCGTGGCCGCACCCCCGAGCAGCACCCACAGCAGCGGCAGGATCGAATACTGCACAGAGGAGAAGCTCGATCCGACATAGCCGAACAGCAGCGCATAGGCGGCGCCCGAGGCAGCGCAGATGGTGCCGGAGATGACGACGGCGGCAAGCTTGTTCGAAAACGTATCGTAGCCGAGCATCTTCGTCCGCTCCTCGTTTTCGCGGATGGCGACCAGCACGCGCCCATATCTGGAGCGGACGATGGCGAGAGTGACGAGTAGCACGAGCGAAAACAGGCCGAGCGCCGTCATGTAGCGCACGGTCGGATTGGTGAGATCGAGCGACGTCGCGCCGAAGCTGAGCACCCGCGCCGGCTGCGGCACGACCATGCCCTGGTCGCCGCCGGTCCATGCCGCGAAATAGAGGATGAGGAGATAAAAGACCTGGGCGAACATCATGGTGACGATCATGAAGGCGACACCCGTGGTGCGCAGTGCCAGCAGGCCGATCGCCAGTGCCAGGACAGCACCGCTGGCAATTCCGCCTAGGAAAGCCAATGGTACGCTCCAGCCGAGCTGGATGACGGCAAGGCCGGCGCCATAGAGCCCGGCGGCAAAGAACATGGCGTGGCCGAGGCTGAGCAGGCCGACATAGCCGAACAGCATGTTGTAGCCCATGGTGAAGACCGCCAGCACCATGATGCGGGCGAGCAGGCCGTGATAATAGTCCGGTAAAAGGAAGCTCAGCACGAAGAGCAGCGCGATGACGCCGAGATGCAGTGCGTAGGCTTTTGCCGGCGAGGCTTCGCTCATCGCGATGCCGTCCCGAACAGGCCTTGCGGCCGGAACACCAGCACCATGGCCACCAGCAGCGTGGCGATGATCCTGGCCAGCGTCGGCGAGAAGAACATCGAGATGATGCCGTCGGACAGGCCGATCAGCACGGCGGCGACGACGGTGCCGCGCAGCGAACCGAGGCCACCGATGATGACGACGATGAAGGACAGCAGCAGCGGGTCCTGCCCCATCAGATAATGCGCCTGGCTGATCGGCACGATCAGCACCGCGGCGATAGCCGCCAGCATGGCTCCAAGCGCGAAGACGCCGCCATAGACGCGGCCGACGGGAATGCCGAAGGCCTGCGCCGTCTCGCTGTCATACTGCGTGGCGCGCATGACGAGGCCGATCTTGGTGCGCGTCAGCACCAGCCAT
Organism: Mesorhizobium sp. M1409; assembly: GCF_040317535.1. Lineage (NCBI taxonomy): Bacteria > Pseudomonadati > Pseudomonadota > Alphaproteobacteria > Hyphomicrobiales > Phyllobacteriaceae > Mesorhizobium > Mesorhizobium sp. M1409. The sequence goes on along the minus strand of NZ_JAMYKV010000022.1, from coordinate 35,766 downwards.
GTCGCGAGCAGCAGCAGCGCCGAAGCGGCGATGATCGATAGCTTGTAGCCGGAGTAGCCGAACCAGGGCAAAAGGATGCGGTAGCTGAACGGCGGCTCCACCGGCCGCGCCTCCGGCCCGTAGAAGGTCAGCGCCAGCTGCTGGATGATATAGAGCATGCCGATGGTGGCGACGATGGTGGCTTCCGGATTGTAGTTGAGCCGGCGCAGCACCAGCCGTTCGGCGACCAGCGCTATGGCGCCGACGATCAGCGGCGCAATCACCAGTGCCGCCAGGAAGCCGAGCGCCGGATGGCCCCCGATCGCCGTGGTGATCGCCCAGGCGAGCACGGCGCCGAGCATGAAAAACTCGCCATGCGCGACATTGACCACCCGCATGACGCCGAACACCAGCGACAGCCCAAGCGCGGTCAGCGCCAGCACCGCCGACGTGACGAGGCCTTCGAGGGCGGCGAGGAGGAGATGGGGACCAAAGTGCATCGGCTACACCCCAATGGGTGCGCGAGGCACCCCCCTCTGCCCTGCCGGGGATCTCCCCCACAAGGGGGGAGATTGGCAGTACCTGCGACGGCGCCTTAGCGCCGTCGTCGGTAGTTGGCGAAACCCGCCGTGACATCCAATCTCCCCCCTTGAGGGGGAGATGTCCGGCAGGACAGAGGGGGGTGGGCCGAAGGGCACTGCGCTTAAAGGACCAAGCCTACAGCGCCTGCGTCGTATAGTCCCCCTCGGCTTCGTAAAGCCCGTCCTCGATCTTGGTCTTGTGCACGACCTTCAACTTGCCGCCTTCGACCTTGGAGATGTTCTGGATGCCAAAGCACTGGTGGATCTTGCCATTGAAAGTTTTGGGTCCCTGCGGATGCTCGGGGCCCTCGGCGAATTCGGTCAGGGCCTCGGTGGCCTCGACCAGCTTGGCGCGGTCTTCCGGTCCCTTGTAGCCGGCATCTTCCATCGCCTTCTTGACGACGTAGAGCGTTTCCCAGCAGCCGAACATGTGCGCGGCGGTCGAGACGTCCTTTGGGTCGCCGACGGCGGCACCATTGTCGTCGATGCCGACGGCGGCGCGATAGGCTTTCTGCGCCTCGGAATCGTCTGGCTGCGCATAGCGCGGCGAGCCTTCCCAGAAATGGCTGCCGTCGAGGAATTCGAGGCCGGGGCTGTTGATGTCGGTGGCTTCGAGCGAATCGATGAAGCCGAACAGTTGCGGCCGGTTGGAGCCGTAGAACTCGCCGAGCTCCTTGACGAAGGTGAGCACGGCCGGGCCGACCATGACGTGGTAGATCACCTCGGTCTCGGCCGGGATCTGCGGAAAGTACTTGGTGAAGGACGATTCCGTCGGCGGAATAGCGATCTGCGCGATGACCTCGGCGCCTTGCGCCTTCAGCGCCGGCGGCAGGTAGTCGCGATGGTCGTAGCCGAAGGCGAAATCGGGGAAGATCTGCGTCACCTTCTTGCCGGCATTGGCCGCGATCCACGGCGCCATCGACTGGATCTGGCTCTTCACATCGGTGATGCCGGGCTGGAAGACGTAACGGTTCAGCTTGGTCGAGGCGACGTGGTGGCCTTCGCTGACGACGAAATAGGGCATCTTGTTTTCGCCGGCGGCGGGCGCCGAGCCGATGACGACATGCGAGAACAGCGTGCCGAAGACGATGTCGGTCTTGTGCTGGGTGGCGAACTTCCCGACCACCTCGGCGCCACGGCCGGGATCGGTGCCGTCATCCTCGATAATCACCTCGACCTGACGGCCATTGATGCCGCCGGCGGCGTTGATCGCCTTGACCGCGGCGGCGGTGGTCTTCTCGTACCAGCGGCCATAGGCGGCGCCGATGCCGGTGCGGTGCGACTGGAAGCCGATCTTGATCGGCGCCGAACTCTGCGCCTGGGAATAGCGGACGAAGCCCGGTGCGACGGCGAGGCCGGCGCCCGCGGCCAGACCCTTCAGCGCCGTGCGGCGGCTGAGGGCGGTCTTGGAGAGGTCGAAAAATCCGTTCTTGTCAGCCATGTTCGTTCCCCTGTTTTTTTAGTGTTGACCAACGATTAAGGCGCTTCGGCATCCTCGCTCAGAGGACGTAAAAAATTGCATGTGTACAAACTAAATCACCAAAGCCTTGATGTGGCAAGCGAGCTTCTCCAGCGACATTCGAGGCCGCCTTTTTCTCATCCGACGGTCGGCGTGGCAAGCAACCAGAGGCCGAAGACGGTATAGGCGATCATCAGCAGGGTAAGCGGGAACTGGCTGAGTGCCGCAAGGGAGGGCTGCGGGTGCAGGCGCCAGGCGAAGCCGTGGGCGACGAGGACGGCGAGCACATGGCCTGATATGATGGTGCCGGCCTGGACATTCCACAGCCACCACGCCGAGTCCGCCCCGGCAACGATGCCGGCCTCGATCCGCATGTCGGCGGTGCCGAACAGGTTCCAGTCCTGCGCGAACGGGTCGGAAAGTGCCGCAAGCGCATATTGGCTGTCGACGAGCAGCGCCGTCAGATAGTGCGCGACATGATAGGCAAGCGCGATCGGCACGATCGACCACACCAGCAGGCCAGCCGCCTGTCCAAGAGTTTGATCGCTGCCGGCGAGACGCTGGCCGAGCCAGACGGCAAGCAGGAACACCGCCGCCAGCAGCACGAATGTCAGGACGAGCCCGAGAGTGCCGCTGCCGATAACCGCGGTGCGGCCGGGAAATTCGAGCGGGTTGATGCCGAACAGGCCGAGCCAAAAGAAGGTTTTCGACAGGCCGTCGAAGGAAACGGATGACAGGGCCAGCAGCAGGAAGGCAATGCCGCTGGTCGGCAACGGCTCGGCGGCCAGTAGCTTGGCGCCCGGCCAGCACAGGCCAAGCCGGCCGTTCTCGTCGCGCTCGACGATAGCGAAGCGTGCCACTAGCGAAAAGAAGACCGTCAGGAATTCGCCGCCGCGGCTCCAGGCGCGATAGCCGAATGCCAGCATCGCAAGGAAAGAGAACAGCCAGTAAAGGCCCACGATCCAAGCCAGCCGCGCCGGATCGTCAGGCGCCGGATCGATGAGTTCGAACCAGGCAAAGGCGACAAACAGTATCACTGCCGGCCAGTAGCCAAGCCATCGCGGGAGTCGCCACCTTCCCCCGTCGTCCCCGCCCAACAGGTGCGAGACGAGGCGCCACGGACCGTACCACGGGTTAAGCCATGACCAGAGATCGCCGAAGACGCCCTGCAGCAGCGTGGTGCCAGCCCATAGAAGGGTCCAGATCACCAGTGGCAGCGGGTTGGAGAGCGGGTCTCGACTGCCGAACAAGCCGGCGGTGACGGGGATTGCAAAGCCGGCAAAGGATATCAGGCTGACGGCAGTGCGGGCGCTGTCACTGAAGGTGAATAGCGGCAGGCGCCGGCGCCAGAAACGTCCAAGCGAATCCGCTGGCAGCAGTGCCAGGACGAGGAAGCTGACGGCAACGGCAAAGGCGCCGCCGGCCAGATAGTAGCCGGTTGGCAGGAGCAGGACGTGGCCGCGATCGGAGGCGTGGGCGAAGGCCGGGGTGGGTGAGATGAACCACAGGGCCGCAAGCAACAAGGCAAACGACCGACGATGGCGTTCGGTGGCGAAGGAACTCATCCTATCCAAGACTGCCATCTTGGCTGCCGCGGCCACCCCTCACACCTTGACCAGTTGCTCCACGCGGTCCTTTTCACCGAAGATGCGCAAATACCGCTCGATCTCGTCCTCGTCGCCGGTTGCCTTGGCCGGGTTGTCCGACAGCTTGACCGCCGGCCTTCCATTGGCTTCGGTGACCTTGCAGACCAGCGAGATGGCGTCGAGCCTGTTGGTTTCGGTCGGCGCGCAGCCTTCGAAATCATTGGTCAAATTGGTGCCCCAGCCGAAGGACATGCGCACCTTGCCCTTGAAGTGGCGGTAGGTCTCTTCGATTGTCTCGACCTCAAGCCCGTCGGAGAAGATCAGCAGCTTCTGGCGGGGATCCTTGCCCTTGTCGCGCCACCACGACAGGATCTTCTCGCCGCCCTCGATAGGCGGCGCGCTGTCGGGGCGGAAGCCGGTCCAGTCGGCCACCCAGTCCGGCGCGTCGCGCAGGAACGACGCGGTGCCGAAGGCGTCGGGCAGCACGATCAGCAGATTGCCGCCATAGTAGCGCTGCCAGTCCTGCAGCACCTTGTAGGGCGACTGTTTCAGCTCTTTTTCCGAATTGGCCAGCGCCGCGAACACCATCGGCAGCTCATGCGCGTTGGTGCCAAGCGCTTCGAGGTCGTTGTCCATCGCCAGAAGCACGTTGGAGGTGCCGGTGAATGCCTCGCCGATGCCTTCCTTCAGCGCTTCGACGCACCAGCGCTGCCACAGGAAGGAATGGCGCCGGCGCGTGCCGAAGTCTGAGATGCGGATGCCGGGCAGCGCTTTCAGCCGCTCGGTCTTGGCCCACATCTTGGCCTTGGCGCGCGCATAGAGCACATCGAGCGCGAACGGCCCGAACGCCCGCATGGCCGCGCGAGATCGGAGTTCGTTGATGATCGCCAGCGCCGGGATCTCCCACAGCGTGGTGTACATCCACGGCCCGCTGAAGGTCAGTTCATATTGCCTGTCCCGCTTCGACAGCTCGTATTCGGGCAGCCGGAAGCCTTCCAGCCAGGCGAGAAACTCCGGCTCGAAGATCTGCTTGCGGCCGTAGAAATTGTTACCGGCGAGCCAGATCATCTCCTTCTTGGAGAAGCGCAAGGTGCGGGCATGATCGAGCTGTTCGCGCAATTCGCCTTCATCGATCTCGTCGGCCAGCCGCACAGAGGTGGTGCGGTTGATCAGCGAGAAGGTGGTCTCGACCTTGGGGTACATGCCCCAGATCATCTGCAGCATCAAAAGCTTGTAGAAATCCGTGTCGAGCAGGCTGCGCACGATCGGATCGAGCTTCCAGGTGTGGTTGTAGACCCGCCGCGCAATATCGGTCTTAGCCATGTTTCAACACCGCCTTTGCTGCCTGCAATCCACAACCGCGACAGGCCTCATAGCATCGAATTGGCAAAAACGCTGCCCGGTTTCAGGCTGGCCCGACAAAAAGAGAACCCTGCGGAGACGGAACATCACCGACGGCCACCGCAAGCCGTTGTCAGGTCCCGGTCTTGGCACCGATGACCCTGAGCGCCGGACGCTTGCGGCGGCTGACGATGCGGCCCGCCACCGGTGCGTCGGCGCGGCCGTCATCTTGCGCCTTCTCGGCGAACAGCCAATCGATGAACAGCTGAACGATCGGCGTCGCCCTCATCTCGTTGCGGCAGACGACATAGAAATCGTCGACCGCCGGCACCGACAGACTGAACGGCGCAACCAGCATACCCCTGGCCAGCAGCGCACTTGCCGTCACCGAATCGCCCAACGCCACGCCATGGCCATGCACCGCCGCCTCGGTCGCCACGCGTGCATCGCCAAGGTGATGGCGGCGGCCCCGCTCCAGGTCCAGCGCATCGGCGGCCGCCAGCCATGTGTGCCATTCGCGGCCATCGTCGCCATGCAGGAAGACATGGTCGGCGAGATCCCTGACGCCGCGGATCGGACGGTTGTTGATCAAGGTCGGGCTGACCACGGGAAACAGTTCGAGGCCCGACCATTTGCGCATCCAGCAGTCGGCCCAGCTGCCGTCGCCATAATGCACGCAGACGTCGATATTCGGCGCCCGCAGATCCTTAGGGTCGTTGGAGGGGATAAGCGTCAGCCTTATGTCGGGATATTGCGCCATGAAACCGCCGAGCCGCGGTGTCATCCACAGCAACAGCAGCGCCGGCACGCAGGAGACTGAAAGTGTGCCGCTGCTCGCCGGCCTTGTCATGCGCTGGGTGGCGGCCGCGATGCTGTCGAAGGCCGTCGAGACCGCAGGCAAGAGTTCGGCGCCGTGTGGAGTCAGTTTGACCCGCTGACCGACCCGCTCGAACAGCTTGACGCCGAGCGACTGCTCGAGTGCCTTGATCTGGTGGCTGATGGCGCCATGCGTGACGTTCAGTTCACCCGCCGCCTTGGTCAGCGAGCCATGGCGAGCCGTTGCCTCGAAGGCACGCAGTGGATTGAGAGGCGGCAGCCGGTTGGCCATGAGCATCCATTTCAGCACGATCCCGAAAAGTGGAGGCCGGTTTTCGGACGGGATCGTGCTCAGGGTTGATTGTGAGATTTTCTCACAGAGAGCAGCCTAACATTATCATTTGATTTTTCAATGCGGCTGCCAGACACTTGAGCTCGGAACAGCTTCAAGACGTGAAATCTGCAGGCAGCCAGCGCGACAGCGACCCGGCCGGATGATGGTCGGCTCGCCAGGCATCGCCAACGGTCGCACTGCATCAGCCCGGCAGGAGGAGCGGATATGGGATACGATCGCGGCAAGCTCGACGCGTTGCGTCGCAAATATGGCGAAAGCCATGGCGGCGAAATGTTCGACCCGAAATTCCGCAAGGTCGCCGACAAGATCTTTTCCAAGAGCGGTACACGGCTGGCGCCCTATTCCGGCATCCCGACCTTCCTCGCCGCGCCCTACCGCGAAATAGCGGCCGACAATCCGGATTTCGGCGATTTGCAGGTGGCCATGATCGGCGTGCCGATGGATCTCGGCGTCACCAACCGGCCGGGCTCGCGCTTCGGGCCAAGGGCGCTGCGCGCCATCGAGCGCATCGGCCCCTACAATCACGTGCTGGAATGCGCGCCTACGCATGAGCTCAGGGTCGCCGACATCGGCGATACGCCGTTCCGCAGCCGCTATCGGCTGGAGGTCAGCCATGAGGATATCGAGCGCCGCACCAACCAGATCGTCGATGCCGGCGTCATTCCATTGTCTGTGGGCGGCGACCATTCGATCAGCCATCCGATCCTGAAGGCCGTCGGCAAGAAGGCTCCGGTCGGGCTGATCCACATCGATGCCCATTGTGACACCAGTGGCCTGTTCGACATGACCAAATTCCACCATGGCGGGCCGTTCCGCAACGCCGTGCTCGACGGCGTGCTCGATCCGACGCGCACGATCCAGATCGGCATTCGCGGCTCGGCCGAATATCTGTGGGAGTTCACCTACGAGTCCGGCATGACCGTCGTCCATGCCGAGGAGGTGACCGGGCTCGGCATTCCCGCCATCATCGAGAAGGCGCGCAAGATCGTCGGCGACGGGCCGACCTACGTTTCCTTCGATATAGATAGCATCGATCCTGCCTTCGCGCCCGGCACCGGCACGCCGGAAGTCGGCGGGCTGACGACACGCGAAGTGCTCGAACTGCTGCGCGGCCTGAAAGGTCTCAACATCGTCGGCGGCGACGTCGTCGAGGTGGCGCCGCAATACGACGCCACCACCAACACGGCGCATGCCGCCGCACAGGTGCTGTTCGAGATCCTGAGCCTGATGGTGTTCAGCCCAGCGATAACAGGCAAGGCAGCCTGACGTTCAGAAAAAGCAAAGGCGGCCGCCGTGCTGGAGCCGGCGGCCGTATCAAACAAACAAAGCGTCCAGACAGGGGAATGACAATGACGATCCGAAAGACATTTACCTCAATCGCCGCCGTGCTGATGCTTGGCACGACCGGTTTCGGCCTTGCAATTCAGGCGGCCAACGCCGATGCGCTGGCGGATATCACCAAGGCCGGCAGCATCAATGTCGGCGTCTTCGCCGATTTCCCGCCCTTCTCCTCGGCCAGCGCCGATATGAGTCTCAAGGGCTATGACATGGACGTCGCGCAATACATCGCCGACACGCTCAAGGTGAAGCTCAACCCCGTCGCCGTCACCGGCCAGAACCGCATTCCTTATTTGAACGACCATCGCGTCGACCTCTTGATGAGCGTCGGCTATTCGAAGGAACGCGAGCAGGTCATCGACTTCGCAGTCGCCTACGCGCCCTACTATATCGCCGTGATCGGTCCGGCGGCACTTTCGGTCAAGGGCAAGGAAGACCTCGCCGACAAGTCGATCGCCGTCAACCGAGGTACGCTGGAAGACACCTCGCTCACCGAGGCGGCGCCGGCGTCCGCCGACATCAAGCGCTTCGACAACTATAATTCGGTGATCCAGGCCTTCATCTCCGGCCAGACCCAGCTGATGGTCGTCGGCAACGATGTCGGCGCGCAGGTGCTGGCCAAGCAGGACGCGCTGAAGCCGGAGCAGAAGTTCCAGCTCCTGACCTCGCCCTCGCATATCGGCCTCAACAAGAATGAGGACAGCCTGAAAAAGGCGGTCAACGACGCCGTCGTCAAGATGCTGGCGGACGGCAAGCTGGACGAAAGCTCGAAAGCCTGGCTGAAGACGTCGCTCAATCCCGACAATCTCAAGGATTGAGTTTCCGTGGCCTTCGCCTGGCTTCCAGGTGCTGTCGGCGATATCGCGCGCGGCGCGGCCACGACGATCCTGTTGATCGCCGTAACCACGCTGGCGGGAACGTTCCTCAGCATCCTGGGTGCCGCGGGACGCCGCAACGGCCCGGTGCTGCTCAAGCGGGCTATCGCCTGGTATGTCGAGATCATCCGCAACACGCCGTTCCTGGTGCAGCTGTTCTTCATCTTCTTCGGCTTGCCCAGCCTCGGCATCAGGCTCGATCCGGTGCTTGCCGCCATGTTGGCGATGACGCTCAACATGGCGGCCTACACCATCGAGATCGTCGGCGCCGGGCTTGACGCCGTGCCCGGCGGACAGACGGAAGCAGCGCTCGCGCTGGGCTTGAGGCCACGCCAGGTCTTCATCAAGATCGTGCTGCCGCAGGCGCTCAAGGTGATCTTCCCGGCGCTGACCAGCCAGATCGTCATCATGATGCTGGAGTCCGCCGTGGTGTCGCAGATCGCGGTGCGTGAACTGACCTACGAAGCCGACATGCTGCAGGCGCGCACCTTCCGCTCCTTCGAGACCTATCTTGTCGTGACGATGGTCTATCTCTTGATGTCGATGGCCTTGCGCCGGCTGCTGGTCACCGGCGGACGCCGCGTCCTGGGGGCCGGCGTGTCATGATCGAATTCACCTTCTGGGACATCGTGCGCAACCTGCTGCTCGCCGCCCGCTGGACGGTGCTGCTGTCGCTGGGTGCCTTCATCGGCGGCGGCATCGTCGGCCTGATCGTGCTGTTCTTCAGGATCGCTGAGAACAAGTGGAGCCGGCGCATTGCGTCCGGCTACATCGCCCTGTTCCAGGGGACGCCGCTCTTGATGCAGCTGTTCCTGATGTTCTTTGGCCTGCCGATGCTGGGCCTGCGCATCGAGCCATGGACGGCGGCGGTGCTCGGCCTCACCTTCTTCGCCAGTGCCTACCTCGCCGAAATCTGGCGCTCCGGCGTCGCCGCGCTGCCGTTAGGCCAATGGGACGCCGGAGCCAGCCTCGGCCTGCACTACCTGCAGGAGCTCAGACTGATCATCCTGCCGCAGGCGTTTTCGATCACCCGCGCGCCGACTGTCGGCTTCCTGGTGCAGCTGATCAAATCAACCGCGCTTACCTCTATCATCGGCTTCGAGGAGTTGGTGCGAACCTCCAACGCCATCAACAACGCCACCTTCGAACCGTTCAAGGTCTACGGGCTGGTGGCGCTGATCTTTTTCGTCATGTGCTTTCCGCTGACACAATACGCGCGCAAGCTCGAGAAGCGGGCGGCATTACACTGAGCGGAAGGCATGTTGTGTTGACCACCACCTGCGGGACGACAGGATTCGTCAGCTTTTGACCCAAGTGGTCTCTCACAAGTGAAGGCGCGCACGATATGGACGAGGCGACCTTCGCGAACGGCGACATCTACAAAGTGCCACGGACCCGATGGTGACCTTGGCCTCAAATCCCAGCTTGACTAGAGTTGGCAGTATGCTGAACGCCATTCACCACGTCGCGTTGATCTGCACCGACTACGACCGGTCGCGACGGTTCTACGTCGAACTCCTCGGCCTCGATCTGATCCGGGAGGTCTATCGGGAGGAGCGGCGGTCATGGAAGGCGGATCTGCGGATCGGGTCGGTCCAACTGGAATTGTTCTCCTTCCCCGCACCAGCGATGCGGCCGTCCCATCCAGAGGCGACAGGCCTGAGACATCTGGCATTTGCCGTGGCGAGCCTTGATCCCGTAATTATGCGCCTGGAAGCCGCGGGCGTTGCCGTTGAGCCAATCCGGATCGACCCATATACAGACCAACGGTTTACCTTTTTCAGGGACCCGGATGGATTGCCGCTGGAACTCTACGAAGCCCCATAAGGAACGGTTCGCCTTCGCGACGGGCGCCGTGTACTGACGGTCTCATCGGTATCGGCGGAGCCGCGAATCTGTGCTAAGCCGCCGCCCAAACCAACCAAAGGACGACACCAGTGAGCGAACCAACCGTGGCCGAGGCGACCGAGAGCATCTATGCCTCGCTCCGGGCGGACAATGCCGACATCGACGCACATATCGCGACGCTTAAGGCGGCGCTGACACGAGAGGGGATAAAACAGGCGGTGTTCGATCCGACCAAGTTGGCGCAGAACAACCGTTCGGGCCGCAAATTGATGCAGGCTTATTTTCGGCAGCGTGGCGTGAGCGTGAGGTTTTCGGACCAGTAGAACCGCGCGCATGTCGGATGTTCGAGGCGGCGACAGACATTCTCAGAAATCGACGTTCGTTCAGCTTCGCCAGCAGTATCCGTTACGAATCGTACACTGAAGGTCGGTATAGCGCGTGGATGACCGAGGCTGGATTCCGGGATATCTCCGACGCTTCGGGCCTTCACATTTGACCGGCTCAATAACAGCTATCTGCCGCCGCAAGTGCTTCGGCACGGTGAGCTTCGTCCAATGCGCCAATCCGTCGGACCGACGCATAGAACCTGATATAGTCGCCCGAACACAAGTCGAACAGGCGGAGAAACGCCGGAACCTGTTCCCCGTACACGGCAGTCGCGGCGAGCTTCGCGTTGTTGATTGGGGAAGCGAACCAGGCATCGTATCCCCGGTATCGGCCCCAGCGCCTGTCGCGCATGTATCGGTAGCGCATCCGCAGCCGTTCAATCGCGGCCGTCTTTGCGGCCAGCTTTTGCTCCGAGGTGCCGGAGTTGGAATAGACTTGCGTTAACTCGTCCCGGGTCTGCGAGACAAGCGCAAGAAATCCGGTCTTGCGCCTCCGGGCAGCTTCGTAACGGCGCAATGCGGCGGTATCACCAGCCGCGTGCAGCCATTTTTTCACGCCGGTTGTTTCGACGGCGACAGCGAACGCCTCGTTGAATGCGGAATCGTCGTGCACGTAGACGCGCTGGTGGGCCAGTTCATGGAAAACCAGCCCTGCAAGATAGGTTTCATCCTCGCCGAACATCGTGCTTAGCAGCGGGTCACTTGACCAGCCAAGCGTGGAATATGCAGTGATGCCAGTCACATAGACGTCCATGCCCTGTTCTCGAAGTTCGACTGCGATTTCAGTCGCGGACTTCTTGGAAAAATATCCTCGGTAGGGCACGCAGCCGAAAACGGGAAAACACCATGTTCGCGGCGTCAGCGAGAATTCCGGCGCGGCGAAGACAGCCCATGTCACCGAGTCCCGACCGATATCAACATAGCTGCGGTAGCTATTGTTGTCGGGCAGCGCCAGTTCATCTGTTGTAAACTGTCGTATGGCACTCGCCGATGCCATTCGGGCGCGCAATGCCTTCGGCGTCGAAGGTTCCTCGATCAGTCTCCCGACATCCTTGCGCGCCGTCATGATCCGCAGATGACCGTTCACGGATTGCGCATAGTAGGAAATGCCGGTGCAGCCGGTTACGACGGACACCAGGATCATCGAAGCAACCAATCGAAAAAATGCGCGCTTCACGGCTTGCCCCTAGCACTGGTCACACGTTCCTAGAGCAGATGTCGCGCTTGCCGCCTGTCTCACGCAGTCACACCAGTCCATCCATGTCCGAGATGAGGGTGTAGGTTAGACCTTCGTCCTCGGCAAGATTGGCATGATACGTCATTGGCCATTAAGGAGGGAACCGCCCATATCCCCGCGGGTAGCAGAACGCCAGCTTTCTGCTCCCCGATGTTAGGACAAACAGCCGCCGAGCCGGCGGCCGTCCGTTTCAATGACCAAAGGCGAGCGGCGGTGCCAGGCGATCCCGCCGCAGCCAGCGCGCCAGAAGCAGCGCCGCCACCACGGCAAGCCCCGACGACAGGCCGATCCAGATGCCGACGCCGTGGAAGCCGAAATGGAAGGCGAGCAGCACGCCGAGCGGCAGGCCGACGCCCCAATATCCGATCGCGGCATAGATCATCGGCACCTTGGTGTCGTGCAGGCCGCGCAGCATGCCGGCGGCCACGGCCTGCGCGCCATCGAAGACCTGGAACAGTGCTGCGAAGGCGAGAAACGACACGGCAAGCCCGATCACCCTGGCATTGGCCGGATTGCCCAGATCGATGAAGGCGCTGATCAGCGGATGCGGCCACAGGATCATCACCAGCCCCATCAGCGCCATGAACGAGACGCCGATGACGAAGGCGGTCCAGCCGGCGCGGGAAACGCCTTCCGGATTGCCGGCGCCGTGCGCAAGCCCGACGCGCACCGTTACCGCCTGGTTGAGGCCAAGCGGCACCATGAAGCTGATCGAGGCGATCTGGATGGCGATGGCGTGCGCGGCCAGCGAATCCGCGTCGATCAGACCCATCAGCAGCGCTGCCGCATTGAAGATCGTCACCTCGAAGGCGAGGAGGCCGGCAATCGGCAGGCCGAGCCGCAGAAGGCCCCTGAAGCGCGGCCAGTCGGCGCGCCAGAAGCGCCCGAACAGACGGTAGCGCCGGAACTTCTTCTCCAGCATCACCACGACAGCCATGCCGACGAACATCAGCGTGCTGGACAGCGAGGTGGCAAGGCCCGAGCCGGCAATGCCCATCGAAAGCACACCGAGATTGCCGAACATGAACACCCAGTTGAAGAAGACGTTGCAGGCGACGGCGACGAAGACGATGACCAGCGCCCAGCCCGGCCGTTCCAGCGCCGAGATGAACGAGCGCAGCACGATATAGCCATAGAAGGGCAGCACCGCCCATTCGAGCCAGCGCAGATAGACACCCGCCTCATGGGCGAGCGCCGGATCCTGGCCCATCGCCAGCAGAATGGCCTCACCGTGCCAAAGCACGAGCCAGATCGGGATCGAGATCAAAATCGCCAGCCACAGGCCCTGGCGCACGGTGCGGCGCAGGTCGCGCACCGAATGGCCGCGGCGGCCGAGCTCGGTCGCGATCATCGGCGAGGTCGCCAGCATCAGGCCAAGCCCGAAGATCAGCGGCATGAAATAAAGGTTGGCGCCAAGCGCGCCGCTGGCCAGCGTACCAGGCCCCAGACGACCCATCATCATGACGTCGGTGGCCGTCATCGCGGTCTGGCCGAGATTGGTCAGCACCATCGGCCAGGCGAGCGCCAGCGTCGCCATGATTTCCTGACGCCAAAGATTTTCCGGCACGCGAGCGCCGGCTTCGAACGCAGACATTGTCCTGCTCTTTCCAGTTGCGGCGCGTCGGCAAAGAGCCGGAAGCCGCATTCAAACGGCAAAACCTTCGGTTTCGCGGCGTTTGCGCCAGCTTTTGGACGAAACGCGACATGAAGGCAAGAGAGGAGGAGCGGGAACAGATTGAGCCAGCCGGAATACTCGGACCACCATTGGTTGCCGCCGAGATGCATTTCACATGCGGGCAATCGGCTGCTACGGATTGCATGGACGGTGCGACGGCAGATTCCCGATTTTTCAGGAGGCAGGATGCAGTTCAGGCGCAGGAAGAACACGGCCGCGATCCCGCGGACAGCGCCGTCCTTCGAACACATCGTCACCGAGGCGAGCGAAAGTTTCCTGTGGCGGCTCGACGACTATCCCTGGGAGCGCAATGTCTGGAACTTCCATCCGGAATACGAGATCCACCTGCTGCGAAAATCCTCCGGCGTGGTTCTGGTCGGCGATCATATCGGCGAATTCGGGCCGGGCTACCTGACCATCGTCGGTGGCGGCCTGCCGCATGACTGGGTGACCGCGGTGCAACCGGGAGAACTGATCGAAGGCCGCGACATCGTCCTGCAGTTCGATGCGCAGAGGTTGCGCGGGTCGGCAGGCCTGTTGCCGGAATTGCGCGAACTGGAACCGTTCCTCGAACGCTCGCTGCGCGGCATGGTCTTTCACGGCCGCACCGCGCTGGACGGTGCCGACATCATGGAGCGGATGGGTGAGGTTAGCGGGCTGAACAGGTTCTGTCTTTTCCTGAATCTCGTCGATCTTCTCGCTCGCACCGACGAATACGAATTGCTGTCGTCGCCGGATTTCTCGCCGGTTCTCGATGCCGCCTCGCTGGACATCATCCAGCGCACGTTGACCTATCTGTTCCAGCATTTCGCCGAGGATCTGAAGCTGCCTGAGGTTGCGGAACTGGCCGGAATGACGGAGAGCACGTTTTCGCGGTTCTTCCAGAAGAACACCGGCAACAGCTTCAGCGACCACCTTGCCAAGCTCAGGCTCTGGCAGGCCTGCAAGCTTTTGGCGGACACCGATATTGCGATCACCGACATCTGTTTTCAGGTCGGTTACATGAACATCTCGAACTTCAACCGCGCCTTCATGCGCAAGCACAAGATGACGCCGTCATCTTATCGCCGGCTGTCGAGGCAGCGGCTGACAATGCGCGCATAAGCGCGTCCTGAAATATCCTTTCAGACCAAATCGATACTCATGTGACAGGCTTCGTATCGCGGCGCCGGTTTTTGCATCGCACAATGCATAAAAGTACAGGTCTGCTGCAACGAGGCTTCTAGCAAGCCTCCTCGCAACTCCGCATTTTAGCGACGGGTGGCATTGTCACTCGGGCGATGGTGAGGATCGCGTAGCCCGAGGACTTCCGCTTCCTGCGAATTGTTCCTGGAGGAGAAAAGATCATGAAACCAGTTCGGCTTGCTGCCAGCCTTGGCGCAGCTTTTATGCTTTCCACTACCGTTTCCACCATCGCCTTGGCGCAGGCGCCGGTCTGCTCGGCGCCGGTCAAGGTGCTGGCGCAGCCACGTGACGGCCTGACGCTTCTGGAGGACTCCAAGGACGAGTTCCAGAAGTTGAGCGGCGCCAGCTTCCAGATCGATTATCTGAACGAGAACGACCGCCGGGCGAAATCGCGCGCCGATGCGTCCACCGTCGGCAATTACAACGTCTACTATGTCGACGAAGCCAACGTCGCCTTGTTCGCTTCGTCGAAATGGATCGTGCCGCTCACCGACTATTATCCGGCGGACTACGACTACGCCGATTTCGATCCGGGCCGCCAGAAGGTCGCCACCTATGACGGCAAGGCCTGGTTCGCGCCGCTGACCGGCGGCGGCGACCTGATGGTTTACCGCAAGGATATTCTGGAGGCGGCCGGCATCCAGCCGCCGAAGACGCTGGACGAACTGATCGCCGACGTGCCGAAGCTGACCAATCCGGACAAGGGCATATATGGCATCGCATTGCGCGGCGCACGCGGTTCGGGCGCCAATGTCTGGCGCTGGATGCCGTTCTTCAAGGCCTATGGCGGCCAGTGGTTCGACGGCGACAAGCCAGCCTTCAACTCGGATGCCGCCGTGAAGGCAACCGAAACCTACCTGAAGCTGTTCAAGGATTCGGCGCCCGGCACGCAGACCGGCAGCTGGGATGAATCGACCGGCGCGTTCCTGTCTGGCCAGGTTGCCATTCTCGTCGAATCGACGCCGCTGTCGGGCATGGCTGTCGATCCCAAGACCTCGCAAGTGGTCGGCAAGATCGGCTTCCTGCCGCCGCCGTCGCCGCTCACCGGTGGTGGCTACGGCCATGGCCTCGCCATCGCGGCAAAAGCCAATGCCGATGATGCGTCGAAGAAATGCGCGGGCCTGTTCATCGCCTGGGCGACGTCGAAGGAAAACGAGAAGCGCCGGCTCGACGCGCACCAGTTCGGTGAACTGAACCGCACCAGCGTCCTGTCCAGCAAGGAATTCGCCCACATCTACGGCGCCGATCTCGGTCAGGCGCTGGCCGAGACAGGCAAGGTCACGGCGGTCAACTTCTGGCAGGATCCGCGCTGGCCGGATCTTGGCGATCGCTGGGGCATCATCCTCGAGGAACTGGTCACCGGCACCCGTACCGACGTCAAGGGCGGCCTCAGCGAGCTTGAAGCCTATGCCAACGAGCTGGTGAAGAAATAAGCCATCCTCCCCCCGCGGCGCGCGGTCCGCGGCATTCAAGCGAATGTCGGGACCTGTGCGCCGCGGGTCCTCCCTTCTCACCACCGCCGTTTGAGCCGGACATCGCGCGAAAAGGCCCAGCCATGTTCAATCGCCCGAGACGCAGCCAGGGATAGACAGATGCCTCGACGCTCTTCCTTGCCGGTCACCTTCGTCGTCCCGACGCTCGTCATTCTTCTGGTCCTGTCGATGGTGCCGACGCTCTACGCGATCGTCATCGCCCTGCAGGACCGCGAGCTCTCCTCGACGGCCTATTCCTATGTCTGGTTCTCGAATTTCTATGACCTGTTTTTCGACCGCCGCTTTCTCAATGCCGTCTGGGTGTCGGTGAAGTGGGAGGTCGTCACCGTTGTCGCGACCATGACCGTGGCGATCGGACTGGGCGTGCTGATGTTCGAGGTCGCGTCGCCGCGCCTGCGCAACATCTATTGCCTGCTGTTCATCATCCCGGTCCTGTTGCCGCGTGTCTCGGCTGCTTTCGTCTGGAAGTTCGCCTACCATCCGCTCTACGGTATCGCCACCTACCCGTACAGGCTGCTGACCGGTGGGCTGATCTTCGACCCGCTGTCCAAGCCGGCGACGGCATTGTTCGCCGTCGCCTCGGTCGATGTCTGGCAATGGGGCCTGTTCTTCGCCGTCATCGTGCTGAAGCTGCTGGAGACCTTGCCGCCGCAGCCGATCGAGGCGGCACGGCTCGATCACGCCAGGCGCTGGCAGATCCACGCCTATGTGACCTTGCCGATGCTGAAGGCGCCGCTGATCAGCCTGATGTTCGTCAAGATGATCGAGTCGCTGCGCTCCTTCGACCTGATCTATGTGATGACCCGCGGCGGACCGGGCGTGGCGACCGAAACGCTCGACATGTACGCGTTCTCGCAAGGCTTCATTGAGTCCGGCAAGGTGTCCTATGCCTCGGCGATGGCCGTGCTGATGATGATCGCCACCGTCATCACCTTCACCATGCTGTGGAAGCGGGTGCAGGCATGAGACCACATCGCATGAGACCGGGCCGCCTTATCGGTAAGGCCGTGCTGGCCTTCGCCGGCTTCATGGCCGTGTTTCCGCTGCTGTGGACGGCCCTCAATTCGCTTAAAAACAATGTCGATATCATCACCCGCGTTCCGCGCGTGGTGTTCACGCCGACGCTGGCCAACATCAGCTACATCATCGGCCGCGACAGCGTCATGACCGGCCTCTACAACTCGGTGATCGCCTGCGGCGTCGCGGTGCTGGTCGGCGTGGTGCTTGGCCTGCCTGCCGCCTATTCGGTGGCGCGCTATCCCAACCGCTGGGCCGGCGACATCCAGTTCTTCGTGCTGTCGCTGCGCTTCCTGCCGCCGGTTGCGGTGGCCATCCCGCTGATGGTGATCTGGCTGCAGCTCGGCCTCTACGACACGCTCGCCGCGCTGATCGTCACCTATTCGCTGCTCACCATCTCGGTGATCATGTGGCTGGCCATTCCTGCCTTCCAGAGCGTGCCGAAGGAGGTCGAGGAAGCCGCCTTCGTCGACGGCTACGGCGCCTATTCGGTGTTCTGGCGGATCGCGCTGCCGGTCGCGGCGCGCTCGCTGATCGGTGCGGTGGCGTTTAGCTTCGTGCTGGTCTGGAACGAGTTCCTGATCGCGCTGATGCTATCCAGCTCCAATGCCAAGACCTTGCCGATCGTCGCCTCGGAACTGTCCCAGCAAGGCATGAACGTGCCGTGGGGCATCCTCAACGCCTCGGTCGTGCTTTTGTCGCTGCCGCCGCTTTTGTTTCTCGGCGTGCTCAGCGGCTTCCTGAATTCCGTTTTCCGGCAAAAAAAGACTTGAAGCGAGGACGAGACATGCGGGCTTTGGTGCTTGAGAAGAAGGGCGAGCTGGCCCTGCGCGAGATTGCGTTGCCGCTCGATGTCGGGCCGGACGACGTCAGGATCGCCATCCACACGGTCGGTGTCTGCGGCAGCGACGTGCACTACTACACCCATGGCGCCATCGGCAGCTACGTCGTGCGCGCGCCCATGGTGCTTGGCCACGAAGCGTCCGGAACGATCGTCGAAATTGGCGCCAATGTCAGGACGCTGAAGGTCGGGGATCGCGTCTGCATGGAACCGGGCGTGCCGAACCTGTCATCGCGGGCAACAAAACTCGGCATCTACAATGTCGACCCCGACGTAAGCTTCTGGGCGACGCCGCCGGTGCATGGCATTCTTGCGCCGCAAGCCGTCCATCCGGCCGCGTTCACCTACCGGCTGCCGGACAACGTCTCCTTCGCCGAAGGCGCGATGGTCGAGCCCTTTGCGATCGGCATGCAGGCGGCTTCCCGCGCGCGCATCGTTCCGGGCGACGTGGCGGTTGTCGTCGGCTGTGGCCCGATCGGCATCATGATCGCGCTGGCAGCCCTTGCCGGCGGCTGTTCGAAGGTGCTGATTTCCGACTTCTCCGCCCCCAAGCTCGAAATCGCGGCGCGCTATCCGGGCATCGTCCCGGTCAATATCGGCGAGCAATCGCTGGTCGATGCGGTGGCTGAGGCGACCGACCATTGGGGCGCCGATATCGTGTTCGAGGCCAGCGGCAGCCCGAAGGCGTTCGCCAATTTGTTCGAGGTCGTACGCCCTGGCGGCGCAGTGGTCCTCGTCGGGCTGCCGGTGGAACCGGTGGCGCTCAACGTGCCGGCGGCCATATCGAAGGAAGTGCGCATCGAGACGGTGTTCCGCTACGCCAACATCTTCGACCGTGCCTTGCAGCTCATCGCCTCGGGGAAGGTCGACCTCAATCCGCTGATCACCGGCACCTATCCTTTCGACGACAGCATCGAGGCCTTCGAGCGCGCGGCCGCGGCGCATCCGGAAGACGTCAAGCTGCAGATCCTGATTTCGAGCGAGAAGGACTGACCGAAACATGTCCGCGATTACCTGCTCCAATATCGAGAAATCCTATGGCGCCACGACCGTCATCCGCGACCTGAACCTCGCCATCGAGGAACACGAATTCGTCGTCTTCCTCGGCCCTTCCGGTTGCGGCAAGTCGACCTTGCTGCGCATGCTGGCGGGGCTGGAGGACATAAGCGGCGGCGAGGTCTCGATCGGTGGCAAGGTGGTCAACGACCTCGACCCTGGCGACCGCGGCATTGCCATGGTGTTCCAGAACTACGCGCTCTATCCGCACATGACGATCTTCGACAACATCGCCTTCGGCCTGAAGCGGCAGAAGGTGGCGAAGGCGGAAATCCAGCAGCGCGTCGAGGCGGTCTCGAAGACACTGGGGCTGGATCCCTATCTCGGCCGCAAGCCGGCCGAACTGTCCGGCGGCCAGCAGCAGCGCGTGGCGATTGCCCGCGCCATGATCAAGACGCCGAAGGTCTTCCTGTTCGACGAGCCACTGTCCAATCTGGATGCCAAGCTGCGCAACCACATGCGCATCGAGATCGCCCGGCTGCACCAGTCGCTGAAGACGACCACCGTCTACGTTACCCACGACCAGTTGGAGGCGATGACGCTCGCCGATCGCATCGTTCTTTTGCGCGACGGCCGGATCGAGCAGATCGGCTCACCGGCCGAAATTTACGAGCGGCCTGGCAATCTGTTCGTCGCAGGGTTCATCGGGACGCCGAACATGAATTTCATCGACGTAGCCTTGGGGCGCAAGGACAACCGCTGGACCCTGACGAGCGCCGGTGCGGTTTTTTCGATCGAAGGCTCGCGCTTCAATCTGCAAGGCGTTGAGCGTGCGGTGCTTGGTATCAGGCCTCCGGATCTGAAGACCGCCGGCGCTGATGCCGGCAACCTTCTCGAAGGCACGGCCGATCTCATCGAGTTTCATGGCAACGACGCGCTGGTGATCTTTGGCTCCGGCGGCAAGGAAATCAGCGCGCTGGTGCCGACCCGCGAATGCCCCGCCGTCAACAGCCATGTCCGCTATGCGGTCGACGAAACGAGCATTCACCTGTTCGATGCGAAGTCCGGCATGTCCCTGCTGAGACAGTAGTCCGACTTACCTACCGGATCGCGTCCAGCATCTGCCGCTGGCGGTGCATCTCAAGGAAAACCTTGTAATCGCGGTCGAAGCGCCCTGCTGATTTCGGGTTCGAGGCACGCGTCCTGCCGCCTTGCTGCATGGCCAAACAGGCCGCATTGAGGTCGGGGAACAGCCCGGCCGCGGTTGCCGCGACCATGCCGGTGCCGAGCAGCACCGCCTCGTCGGCCAGCGGCTCGATGACCGCGCAGCCGGTGGCGTCGGCATAGAGCTCCATCAACAGCGGATTCTTGGTATGGCCGCCGGTAACATGCAGCGTGTCGATCAGGTAGCCGTTCTCGTTCAGCGCCTCCAGCACGTGGCGCACGCCGAGCGCGATGCCGACGGCGGTGCGCCAGTAGAGCTTGCACAGGCTGTCGAAGGAGGAGTCCAGCGTCAGCCCGCTGACGACGCCGACGGCATGCGGATCGGCGAGCGGCGAACGGTTGCCGTGGAAGTCGGGCAGCACATGCAGCCTTGCGGCAATGTTTTCACCCTCGGTGGCGCGCAGCTCGGCGACGCGCCTGGCGATCTTTGCATGCATGGCGGCATCCGGCTCGCCGCCGGCTCCGTGCCAGCGAATGATGTGGTCGAGCAGGGCGCCGGTTGCCGACTGGCCGCCTTCCGACAGCCACAGCTTAGGCAGCGCCGCGCCGTAATACGGCCCCCAGACGCCGGCGAAGGGCTGCGGATCGGGCGACATCGCCATGACGCAGCTCGACGTGCCGGCAATCAGAGCTAGGTGCCGGCCGATATTCTGTTCGTCGCCGGCAAAGCCGCCGAGCACGCCAAGCGCGCCGGCATAGGCATCTATGACGCCGGCGCCGACCCGGCATTTTTCGCTCAGGCCAAGCTCCGCCGCCGCCTGCGCCGTCAGCTGGCCGATATCGCTGCCGACCGGGCTGGCCCTCTCGGGCAAATTGCCATGTTCGAAAAGATCGTCGAGGCCGATGAGCTCGAAGAAATCACGGCGCCAACCCATCTCCTCATGCGCCAGATAGGTCCATTTGGCGGTCAGCGTGCATTGCGAGCGGGCCACCGAGCCTGTCGCTTGCCAGGTCAGGAAATCGGTGAGGTCGAATAGATAGCCGGCTTCATTCCAGGTCTTGGGCAGGTTCCGCTTCAGCCACATCAGCTTCGGCGTCTCCATTTCCGGTGACATGACGCCGCCGACATAGTCGAGCACGGCATGGCCGCTTGCCGTGCATTCGTCGGCCTCGGCAATGGCCCGGTGGTCGAGCCAGACGATGGTGTCCCAGCGCCTGTCGCCGGTGGTCGAGACGCTCAGCTGGCCGCCTTGCCGATCTCGCACCACCAGCGAACAGGTGGCGTCGAAGGAAATACCGACGACATCCTCGGCGGCGACGCCGGCCTTTTCGCGGGCAGCGCGCACGGCGGCGCAGACCGCCGACCAGATATCGCGCGAATCATGCTCGGCGTGATCGGGCTTCGGCTGGTTCATGACGATCGGCCGTTCGGCGCGGCCGAGCAAGGTGCCACTGGCGTCGAGAATGCCCGCGCGAGCGCTCCCGGTGCCGACATCGACCGCGCAAACGAATTGTTTCGTCAAGATGCTCTAACTCTCGCTCCCAGGCCTGCAATCAGATCGGGCAATTGCAGCATGTCAGCGAATATAAAGTCCGGTTCACTCGACGCAAGCCGCGCTTTCAATGTCGGGTTGCCGGCATGCGAGCCGCCGGTGAAGGCAAACACGCGCATACCCGCCGCCCGCGCGGCGGTGATGCCGGCCGGGCTGTCCTCGACGACGAGGCATTTGCGAGGTTGCGCCCGCATGCTGGCGGCGGCATGCAGGAACAGGTCAGGCGCCGGTTTTCCCTTGGCCACCATGGCGGCGCTGAACAGATGCGGCTCCATCAGCCCAAGCAATCCCGTGACGTCGAGCGCGTAACGGATGCGGTCGAGCGTACCCGAGGACGCGACACAGAACGGCAGCCCAAGCTTGGGCAGCATCTCCTTGACGCCGGCGATCGGCTTCAGCTCCTCGCGGAATTTGCGCATCAATTCGACGCGCATCTCGGTCAGGTGGCTGTCGGTGACGTCAAGTCCGAAGTCGCGGCCGAGGATCTCGCGCACGCTCTTCATGCTCTTGCCGAGGAAATGCTCGTAGGCGGCATCCTCACTGACGTTGCCGCCGGCCAGCTTGATCACGCCGAGCAGCGCCGAGACGGAGAGTGCCTCGCTGTCGACCAGCACGCCATCGCAGTCGAAGATGACCAGTTCAGGCGTCATGACGTCGAATAGTCTCAGAGCTCGCCGGCGAGGTAGCGTGTCAGCGTCGCGCGCGCGCCATTCGACCACAGCACGTTGAGCGCATGGGCGAAGGTCTCGACGAACGCCGTCGCGCGGCCGACATCGCCATAGATGTCCTCCATGGCAAGCCAGGCGGCAGGCGCGTCCTTTGCCGCTTTTGCCGTCGTCCGCAACCGGTCCCAACTCGGGTCGTTGGGCTCGATGACGGCGCCGCTGTCCGTCGTGCCGAAGCAGTAACGGCACCAGAGCGCCGATTCCAGCGCCAGACCGGCAACGCTTTTCCCAGCCTTCAGGCGATCGGCGATTGTCGGGATGATGAATTTCGGCTGGCGGTTGGAGCCGTCGAGGCAGAGCCGGCGCACCGTGTCGCCGATCTTGGGATTGGAGAAGCGGCTCTCGATGAGCTGGTAATATTCTTCCAAAACCGTGTCCGGCACCGGCGGCACGGTCGGGATGATTTCGTTCCGTTCGAGCTTGGCCAGAAAACCGCTCACCAGCGGCTCCTGCATCGCCTCGTGGACGAAATGGATGTCCATCAGGCCGGCCGGATAGGCGATGGTCGCGTGACCGCCATTGAGGATGCGGATCTTCATCAGCTCGTAAGGGGCAACATCCCTCACGAACTGCACGCCGACCTTTTCCAGCGGCGGACGGCCATCGGTGAAATGGTCTTCCAGCACCCATTGCCGGAACGGCTCGCAGAACACCGGCCAGTTGTCCTCGAGGCCAAAATCCTTGGCCAGGATGCCGCGTTCGCGGTCCGTGGTGGCCGGCGTGATGCGATCGACCATGCCGTTCGGAAAGGCTACCTTTTCGCCGACCCAGTTCGCCAGATCCTCGTCGATCAGACGGGCCAGACCAATGACGCCGTCGGAGGTGACATGGCCATTGTGGGGAATGTTGTCGCAAGACATCACCGTGAACGGCACCGTCCCCTCGTCGCGGCGGCGCACCAGCCCGGCAAGGATGATACCGAACACCGTCTTCGGCGTGGCGCCTGGCTGGGCGTCGGCAACGATGTCGGGATGGGTCGGATTGAACACGCCCGAGGCCGGGTCGATGAAATAACCGCCTTCGGTGATCGTCAGCGAAACGATCTTGATCGCCGGGTCGGAAAGCCGTTCGATGATGCCGGCCGCGTCGCCCGGCATCAGGAAGTCGATCATGGCGCCGGTCACGCGGGCGCTCATATGGCCAGAGTCCTGCTCGACCACCGTGGTCAGCCAATCCTGCTCTTCCAGCTTGGAGCGGCCGATCTTCTCGCCCTCGAACACTCCGGCGCCGACCAGCGCCCAGTCATGGCCGATGCCCGAATTGAACAAATCGTCGAGATAGACGGCCTGGTGCGAGCGATGGAAATTGCCGACGCCGAAATGCACGATGCCGGCCTTGAGCGCCGAGCGGTCATACTTCGGACCGGCGACCTTGGCGGGCAGACTGGAGAGGTTTGAGGACGAGAGTTTTACGGTCATCTGTTTTACCCTTTGGCCGGGCTGCGGCCTTCGTTACTCCCTCTCCCCGTTTCTCGCGTGGAGAGGATAAGGGGGCGGCACGTCTTCCAAGGTCGATGCGCCCTCCGATGTCGGCCTCTGCTCCCCGCGGAGGTACGAGGAGCAGAGGCCGTCCCCGCCTTAACTCATCCACTGGCCGCCATCGACATTGTAGGTCTGGGCGACGATGTATTCGGCGTCGGCGCTGGCGAGAAAGACCGCCATGCCGGTGAGGTCCTGCGCCGTGCCCATGCGGCCATACGGCACTGCCTCGCCGACCAGTTTCTTCTTCTCGCCCTTCGGCCGGTTTTCATACTTGGCGAACAGCGCATCGACGTGATCCCAGTGCTCGCCATCGACGACGCCAGGGGCAATCGCGTTGACGTTGATGCGGTGCTTGATCAGGTCGAGCCCCGCCGATTGGGTCAGCGAGATGACGGCGGCCTTGGTGGCGCAATAGACACCGACCAGCGCCTCGCCGCGTCGACCGGCCTGGCTCGCCATGTTGATGATCCTGCCGCCCCGGCCAGCGGCGATCATCGAGCGGGCGGCCGCCTGCAGCATGAACAGCGTGCCGGCGACGTTGACCGAAAACAATCTGTCGTAGCTGGCCTTGGTGATCTCGACGATCGGTGCCAGGTCGAACAGCGCGGCGTTGTTGATCAATATATCGAGCCCGCCGGTCTTCGCCTCGACGGCTTTCACCGCCGCTTCGATTGAGGCGAGGTCGGTGACGTCGAGCTTGACCGCATAGGCCTTGCCGCCGATCTCGGCGGCCGTCTTCCGCGCAGCCTCCAGGTTGATGTCGGCAATGGCGACGGTGGCGCCTTCGCCGACATAGGCTTCGGCGAAAGCCCTGCCGATGCCGCGCGCCGAGCCCGTGATCAGCGCGGATTTGCCGGCCAGTCGCATGCTCAGATTGCCTTCCCGTCGGCGCCGAACCGATGCAGCTTGGCCTTGTCGGGTGTCAGGTAGATGGTGTCGCCGTGATGCACGGCCAGTTCGCCGTCGGCACGCACCGTCAGCGGCCCGACGCCATCAGCCTGGACGTGCAAGAACGTGTCGGAACCGAGATGTTCGGCAACGCCGACGGTGGCTTTCCAGTCGCCCGCCGTGGTCGAGATTTCCAGATGCTCGGGGCGGATGCCGATGGTCTTGGCGCTGTATTTGGCAGCCGGCGCGCCTTCGATCAGGTTCATCTTCGGCGAGCCGATGAAGCCGGCTACGAACAGGTTCTTCGGCGTCTTGTAGAGCTCCATCGGCGAGCCGACCTGCTCGATGTTGCCGGCGTTCAGCACGACGATCTTGTCGGCCATGGTCATGGCTTCAACCTGGTCGTGGGTGACATAGATCATGGTCGTCTTGAGCTGATGGTGCAGCTCGCTGATCTCCAGCCGCATCGTGCCGCGAAGTGCTGCATCGAGGTTGGACAGGGGTTCATCGAACAGGAACGCGGTCGGCTGACGCACGATGGCACGGCCGATGGCGACGCGCTGGCGCTGGCCGCCGGAAAGCTGGCCGGGCCGGCGTTCGAGGTAGTTGGTCAGGTTGAGCACGCGCGCCGCGTCTCCCACCTTCTTTTCGATGGTCGCCTTGTCTTCGCCGGCCATCTTCAGCGGGAAGCCGATGTTCTTGGCCACCGTCATGTGCGGATAGAGCGCGTAGGACTGGAACACCATGGCCAGCTTCCGCTTGGCCGGTGCCTCGCCGGTGACGTCGCGGCCGTCGATGTTGATGGAGCCGCCGCTGGTGTCTTCCAGGCCGGCGATCAGCCGCAGCAGCGTTGACTTGCCGCAACCGGACGGGCCGACGAAAACGACGAACTCGCCATTTTCGATCACCAGGTCGAGGCCGGGGATGATGGACGTCGCTCCGAAGGATTTGGAGACGTTCTTGAGCGTGATGTTTCCCATGGTTTCCTCCCCGAGGGGTTATTGTCCGGCGTCTGTTGCTTGCGGCGGTCTTACTTCACGGCGCCAAAGGTCAGGCCGCGCACCAGCTGCTTCTGGCTGAACCAACCCATGATCAGGATCGGCGCGATGGCCAGTGTCGAGGCCGCCGAAAGCTTGGCCCAGAACAGGCCTTGCGGGCTTGAGAACGAGCTGATGAAGGCGGTCAAGGGTGCTGCTTCCGTGGTCGTCAGCCGGATCGTCCAGAACGCCTCGTTCCAGGCCAGGATGATATTGAGCAGCATGGTCGAGGCGATGCCAGGCACAGCCATCGGTGTGAGTACATAAATGATCTCGTTCCACAGCGATGCGCCGTCCATGCGCGCCGCTTCCAGGATCTCGCCCGGGATTTCGCGGAAGTAGGTGTAGAGCATCCACACCACGATCGGCAGGTTGATCAGCATCAGCATGACCATCAGGCCGATGCGGCTGTCGAGCAGTCCCGTGTCGCGGAAGATCAGGTAGATCGGAAACAGCACGGCAACCGCGGGCATCATCTTCGTGGACAGCATCCACATCAGGATGTCCTTGGTTCGCTTGGTCGGCGAGAAGGCCATCGACCACGCGGCGGGTATGGCGACCAGCAGGGCCAGGATGGTAGAGCCTACCGAGAGCAGCACCGAGTTGAAGAAGAACTTGAAGTAGCCGTTCTGCGCCTGAACCTCGGAATAACTCTCGAACGTCCCCGATGGGATGATGCTGAAACCCTGGATGGCTTCCTGCTCCGACTTGAACGAGGTGATGATCGTATAGAGGATCGGGAAGAAGATCAGCAGCGCGACGATCCAGGCGGCAACTGTCGCGATCGTCTTGTGCCGGGTGGTGACTGAGCGTGCCATCGTATCCTCCCTTACTTGTCCAGGTTCTTGCCGACCGCGCGCATGGCGAAGAAGGCAACGATGTTGGCGAGAATGACGGCGATCACACCGCCGGCGGAGGCCTGGCCGATTTTGAACTCCAGCAGCGCCTTCTGGTAGACGAGGAAGGGCAGGTTGGTGGAGGCGTATCCCGGGCCGCCATTGGTGGTGACGAGGATCTCGGCATAGACGGAGAGGAGGAAGATCGTCTGGATCAGGATGACGACCGTGATGGCGCGCGACATGTGCGGCAGCGTCAGATAGATGAAGCGGCTGATGAAGCCGGCGCCGTCCATTTCGGCGGCTTCCTTCTGCTCACCGTCGAGCGACTGCAGCGCGGTCAAGAGAATGAGCGTCGCGAAGGGCAGCCATTGCCAGGCGACGATGATGATGATGGCCAGCATCGGATGCTGCCCGAACCAGTCGATCGGCTGAGCCCCGAAGAAGCGCGCTATGTCGGCGAACACTCCGTATTGCGGGTGCATGATCATGTTCTTCCAGACCAATGCGGCCACCGGCGGCATGACGAAGAACGGCGAGATGACGAGGATGCGCACGATCCCCTGGCCCCACATCGGCTGGTCGATCAGAAGCGCCAGCAGGATGCCGCCGATCACCGTGATCAGAAGCACGCTGACCACCAGGGTGAGCGTGTTGAGGATCGATTGTAGGAAGGCCGGGTTGGAATAGAACAACGCGTAGTTCGAGAAGCCGACGAAGCCGTCGCGGATCGGATTGAGCGGATTGTACTGCTGGAAGGAGAACCAGATGGTGATGACCAACGGCACGATCATCCAGACGAACAGCAGCACCACGGATGGCGCCATCATGAAACGGGCAAGCGAACGGGTCTGCTGAGTAGCCATGACGGTCACCCTTCACTGGTCAGGCTGAATTTTCAAAAGGCGTTAAAGGCGGCCGCCCGAACTGAGAACTCGGGCGGCCGTTGCCGGTCAAAAAGGCGACCGGCATTCGGCACCGGGAGGAGCCTTACTTGATGTATCCGCCTTCGGTCATTGTCGCGGTGGCAGCGTCCTGGGCCTGCTTCAGGGCGTCGTCGACGCTCGACTGGCCGGCAAGAGCCGCCGAGAAGAGCTGACCGACGGTGGTGCCAAGGCCCTGGAACTCCGGGATGGCGACGAACTGGACGCCGACATAGGGCACCGGCTTGACGGTGGGATGCGTCGGATCGGCCGCGTTGATGGAGTCGAGCGTCATCTTGGCGAACGGAGCCGCCTTCTGGTACTCGGCATTGGCATAGAGCGAGGAGCGCGTGCCCGGAGGAACGTTGGCCCAGCCCTCCTTCGAAGCGACCAGTTCGGCATAGTGCTTGCTGGTCGCCCAGGAGACGAACTTCTGGGCGGCATCAGCTTTCTGCGTGCCGGCTGGGATGGCCAGCGACCAGGCCCACAGCCAGTTGCCGCGCTTGCCCAGACCATTGTCGGGCGCCAGCGCATAGCCGACCTTGTCGGCGACCTGGGATGCCTTCGGGTCGGAGACGAAAGATGCGGCGACGGTGGCGTCGATCCACATGCCGCATTTGCCCTGCTGGAACAGCGCCAGGTTCTCGTTGAAGCCATTGGAGGACGCGCCCTCGGGGCCGTCGGCCTTCATCAGGTCGACATAGAACTGCAGCGTGTTCTTCCATTCGGGCTGGTCGAACTGGGGCTTCCAGTTCTCGTCGAACCAGCGTGCGCCGAAGGAGTTCGACATTGCTGTCAGGAACGCCATGTTCTCGCCCCAGCCGGCCTTGCCGCGCAGGCACACGCCGTTCACGCCATTGGCGCGGTCGGTCATCTTGTCGGCGGCCTGCTTGATGAAGTCCCAGGTCGGCGCATCGGGCATCTTCAGCCCGGCCTTGTCAATCAGGTCCTTGCGGTACATGACGAAGGAGCTTTCGCCGTAGAAGGGCGCGGCATAGAGCTTGCCGTCG
This sequence comes from Mesorhizobium sp. M1409, assembly GCF_040317535.1. NCBI lineage: Bacteria > Pseudomonadati > Pseudomonadota > Alphaproteobacteria > Hyphomicrobiales > Phyllobacteriaceae > Mesorhizobium > Mesorhizobium sp. M1409. Next base: position 7,141 of record NZ_JAMYKV010000022.1, on the reverse strand, counting down.
ACCGAAAGGCCGCCGGCGATGGCCGGGATGATGTCCTTGACGTCATAGTCGTCGCCGAGCTTGTCGAGCGGCAACAGCCAGTTCTGCTTGGCCCAGATCGGAACTTCATAGGTGCCGATGGTCATCACGTCATATTGTCCACCCTTGGTGGCGATGTCGGTGGTGACGCGCTCGCGCAGCACGTTCTCTTCAAGCGTAACCCAGTTGAGCTGGATGTCGGGGTTCGCCTTGGTGAAGTCATCGGTCAGCTTTTGCATGCGGACCATATCGCCATTGTTGACGGTGGCGATGGTGATGGATTCGGCGTGCGCGGCGAACGCGAGCGCGCTGGCCGACAACAAGCCCAGGGTGAGCGTGCGAAGTTTCATCAAATTCCTCCCTTGAACCAAGATGAGCATTTGCCTTGGCTTTGGGCAATTACTCACTTGGCGTTAAATATGTCAAGCCGGATTCGATGCTGCAGCGCAGCACTCGGCGCGGCTGATGGATGCGGGGCGGGGGGAAACTGCGAAGACAAACCGCACCCCGCCGGACCTCAGACGACCGGACAGAACGGCGTGCGGTATTGAATGCGGTTGCTGGAGGCCTGCCTGTCAGCAGGCGATCTCGGCCAGCAGCCAGTCGCGGAAGGCACGGATCTTCGGCACGTTGCGGCGTGCCTCCGGATAGACCAGCCAATAGGCATGACCGTCGTCGCCGACCAGGTCGAAGGGCTGGATCAGGCGGCCGTCCGCCAATTCCGCCTTGAACAGCGCCCTGGTCAGGATCGCCACGCCATGGCCGGCGATTGCCGCATTGGCCTCATAGGCCTGCGCACCCATGCTGCTGCCGGGTCGTCGGGCAAGATCGTGCGAGTGCACGCCGGCGGCCGAAAACCACTCGTCCCACCAGATGTCGCCAGGGTCGAGGATCGGCAGCCGCAAGAGATCGGCCGGTTCCTTGACGCCGCCGATGCTTGCCGCGAGCTTGGGGCTCAGCATCGGCGTGAAATCGGCATCGAACAGCTTGTGCACTTCGAGGCCCGGCCATTTGCCGGCGCCCGAGCGGATCGCGATGTCGGCTTCCTCGCGGGTAAAGTCCGTCAGGCGGCTCGACGTCTCAAGCCGGACGGCAAGCGCCGGATGGGCGATCTGGAACGACCCCAGCCGGTGCGCCAGCCAGTTCGAGGCGAAGGTCAGCACGGTGGTGACGCACAGCAACCCGTCGGCCCCGCCGCGCACCGCAGCATAGGCCTGGCCAAGAATGGCGAAGGCCTCGCCGACGGCGGGCGCCAGACGCTGCCCGGCCTCGGTCAATACGATCTGGCGCGGCCGGCGCAGGAACAGCGGCGCGCCGATGCGTTCCTCCAGCACCTTGATCTGATAGCTGACCGCCGCCTGCGTCATGGCGAGTTCACCGGCGGCCTTGGTGAAGGAAAGATGGCGCGCCACCGCGTCGAATACCCTGATCGCCTGCAGCGGCGGGAGTTGCGAAACCTGTCGCGAGCCGAGGTCCGGCATAAGGCCTCCTTATGGATCATGATCGACGTTCGATTGGCAAAGGCGGGCGGCAAGACCGACATTCATCGCCAACCCGTCATTCGGGTTCAGGATAGCGAAGGTTGACGATCATGACCATGGCGCAGCAAAAATGCACTCCCGCTCCGGATCACCGCTGGATTTCGTGGCTCGCGGACGGATTTGGCTGGTTCGCGTTAAAAAAGAAGGCACATCTCGACATCAGGGACCTGTCGCCGCATCTGCGGCGCGACCTCGGTTTCCTCGATGGCAACGACCCTTTCGGGCGGCACCGGTAGCGTGCCTGTTTTATTGCAAATCAGGCGACGTTGCCTCCGGTCAGATGCTGGCCAGCAGCGCGGCAGCGGTCCGTTCATCGGTGATGAGGCCGTTGATCAGCCGTCGGTTGGCGGCCGCCAGGATGCCCGGCAGCTTTCGTTCGCCCATGGCCAATGCGATGACCAGCGATTTTTCGCGCGACGGCAGTGAAGCCGATGACACACGGTCGTTGGTGATGCCCTCGATCATGCGGCCTTCGCGATCGAACACCCAGCCGACGATCTCGGCGATACCGCCGGCCTTCTGCAGCGCCTTCAACTCGCTTTCCGAGATGAAGCCGTCCACGTAGAGCGGCGCCTTGGGACCGAGGTCGCCAATGCCGATGAAGGTGACGTCGGCTTCGGCCGCCAGCGCCAGCGTCGGCTGGATCATCGGCTGGTTGAGCAGCATCTCGCGCTCCTCCGGCGAAGAGGCGATGACCGGCAGCGGCATCGGGAAGGATCGCGCCTTCACCCTGTCGGCCATGGTGAAGATGACGTTGTAGAAAGCGGCCGAGCCGTCAGGCGAGATGTTGCCCGTCAGCGACACCACCTTGTGCTGCGGGCATTCCATCGGCGGCAACTGCTCGATCGCCGCCTTCAGCGTGCGGCCGGTGCCGATCGCCATGACGATCGGCGTCGGAGACCGCAGCCGCCGCTCGATCTCGGCGGCAGCCGCCTCGGCGATGCCGATCGTGGTGGAGGATGAATTGGGATCGCTCGGCACCACTTCGACCAGATCGAGCGCGAAGCGGGATCTCAGCCGTGACGCGAGATCGAGGCAGTTGGCGATCGGATGGTCGACGCGTACCTTGATCAATCCCCCCGACACGGCCAGCGATACCAGCCGCTGCGCCGTCTGCCGCGAAATGCCGAGCGTGGCGGCGATCTGGTCCTGCGTGTTGCCGGCAACATAATAAAGCCAGCCGGCGCGCGCCGCGTCATCCAGCCTGTTGCTGCCACCATCCTGCCGGGTATTCACGTCCTGCCTCCCACGACCGCCGGTTTCAGAGCGGTCCACGCCTACTTTCGCAGGGAACGGCCTGCTGCGCAATTGTCAATCTCTAGGGCAATTGCTTGCCAATTGTCGGCGCAGACAGCCAGAATTTCCACTTCCGGCAATGCCGGCATCAGGCAAAGAAGCGCGGTTGCCGTCCCGACCGGCGGCACGTTCTTCGGTCCCGAAGGTTTATCTCCCGGCGCAAACGCTTTAATGGATCGCAAAAAGGAGCGCTGCATGACACCGAAAGCGGTTTTCTGGGATATGGACGGCACGCTGGTCGACAGCGAACCGCTGCACGAGGCCGCCCTGATGGCCGCGATGCGCAGTGTCGGCCTCATGCCGCCTGATAATCTGCATGAGCGCGTGCTCGGCGTCGCCGCCTGGCCGGTCTACGAGATGATGCGCGACGAGTTCGGCCTGGACTTGCCTTTCGATGACTGGATCGTGCGCAAATACGACCACTATCTGCCGCTGGTCGAAGGCTTGAAGCCGCGCCCCGGCGCGATCGAGATATTCACCGAACTGCGGGCAAAGGGCGTGGCGCAAGCGGTGGTGTCGAATTCGGACCGGATGATCGTCGACGCCAATCTGAGCATGGTCGGTCTCATCTACCCCGGCATGAAGACGGTCAGCCGCAACGATGTGCGCGAAGGCAAGCCGCATGCCGAACCGTTCCTGCGCGCCGCGTATCTGGCCGATGTCGACCCCGCGCACGCCGTCGCTATCGACGACAGCTGGCCGGGCGCCATGGCGGGGCTGGCGGCGGGCATGAAGACGATCTTCTGGCCGGAAAGGCCGATGGAAGGACCGCCCAGCGCCGTCGTCATCAACAGCGCCGAGGAATTGCGCGCCCAGTTGGGACTCTGAGCGCGCCCGCAGGCGCAGGCGTCGCCCCTCACGATCACAGCGTCTTTCTCCCCGTCACTATACTATGGCATTCACACATCTCTTTCCGCTCATGGACGGTAGGTCAAAAATGCCAGCATTTTCAACGCCTGCATCCTAGCGCCGCCAAGGGATCATGACGACATCGCCCTCACTTAAGTCTTTGATTTCACGTTTCTTTAGCCGCCGCAGAAAGATGTGTGAATCCGATAGGTCCCTATACGGGGAGAGGATGCCGGCAGGCAGGTGAGGGGCGGCATCAACGCCCGAAGGGGAGATGGTTCGAAACCTGAAGCGATTGCCCTGGCAGCCGGGGCCAGCCGGGCGCAAATCGCGCTGCGGATCACTGCTGCTCGGCGAACATCAGCCTGGTCTTGGTGTCGGCCATCGCAGGCGACAAACTCCGCTGGATCAGCGCTTCGACATGGTCGTTGCGCTGGCGGGCGCTGTCGGCGCCCATCACCACCACGATCAGGTTGCGGCCGTCGGCGTTGTAGGAGGTGACGATGTTGAAGCCCGAGGCCCTGATGTAGCCGGTCTTGATGCCGTCGACGCCGCGCACGCGGCCGAGCATGTCGTTGTGGCCACGCACCAGCCTGCCGCGGAACATGAAGTCGCTTTCGGAGAAATAGTGGAACTGCTGGGGAAACCGCCGATGCAGCGCCATGCCGAGCACGGCCATGTCGCGCGCGGTCGTCATCTGGCCACCGTCGGGCAGGCCGGACGCGTTGCGGAACAAGGTGCTGGTCATGCCGAGCTGGCGCGCCTTGGACGTCATCATGGCGGCGAATTGATCCTCCGAGCCGCCGAGATATTCGCCGACGGCGACCGCCACGTCGTTGGCCGATTTGACGACGATGGCGCGGATCGCGGAATCGACGTCGATGCTCTCGCCGCGCCGGAAGCGCATCTTGGTCGGCGGTTGCGAGGCGGCATGGTCCGAAACCGGGATCTGCGTTTCCTTGGTGAGGCGGCCGGCGTCCAGCGCCTCGAACAGCAGATACAGCGTCATCATCTTGGTCAGCGAGGCCGGATAGCGCTGCGCCGTCGAATTGACCTCGAACAGCTGCTTGCCGGTCCCGGCGTCGACGACGATGGCGGCGTATTTCTGCGGCGGCGCCGGTACCGCCAATACGGCGTCCGGCGGCGTCACGGTCGTGCAGCCGGCAAGCAGCAGCAACAGGCCAAGGACCGCAAAAACTCTCTGGATGAGCGGAAGGGGACGCAGGTGGGGCAAGGGCAAGTCTGTTCGGGTCAAGCTGTTGCTGAGATAAGGCGAAGCTAACGTAACGCGTCAGCTGCGTCCATTTGGTTAATGGCTGACAGTCCCAGGATTGTCGAGGCCTCGCAGGACTTGATTCCTCGCCCTCGCGGAGGGGGGAGAGGAACCCAGGCTTGCCATTCGCCCCGAAATGGCCTGTTTCCGGTGTCTTTCCTTGCCAAGACGGCGTTTCCCGTGGGAAGTCGTGGTATCTGGTGGCTTGGGGGCTTGGCATGACGAATATCGGGGCCGGGGCCGTAGCACCCTCGCTTATCAGGGCATCGCTCAGCCGCACCGGCAAATGGGCCGGCAGCGTCGCCTTTATCGGAGGTGCGGCTTCCGACATCCTCAATCCACTGGCGCCGTTCGCCGCCTATATCGCGCTGGTGGCCTCGGTCGCGGCCGTCATCATCGCCATTGCCATCGTGCTCAGGCTGGTGCTGGCGGCCAAGGCGCTGCCGGCCTTGATCTTCGCCACAAGTGCTGCCGCCGTCGCCGGCGGCGTCTATGGCCTGCAACAGCAAACCAACGCACAGAACGGGGTGATCGCCAGCCTGGTGCCGGCCATCGCCGGACTGCAGCAGTCGATGGGCATCGTTTCGGCCAAGGTGGCCAAGATCGAGCAGACGGTCACGCAGACGCAGAAGACGGTCGAAGCGGTCAAGCAGTCGACCGACACGGTGGTGAAGAAGACCGATGAGATCGCCTCCGCCCAGCAGCAGCAGACGCGGCAGACGGCGGAAGTGCAGAAGACCACCGATGAGGTGAAGAAGCAGACCGAGACGCTGCAGGCGACGACGCAGCAGATCGCCGCCTCGATCGACACCATCGCCAAGGGCTTTGCCGCCCTTGCCGCGCAAGGCGGGGCGATCGCCGAGCCGAAGCGGCCGGACGAGTTCTACCACAATGCCCGCGTCTACGAGCTCTCCGGCGACATGCTCAACGCGCGGCGCTCCTACCTCGCCTTTGCCGGTTTCGATGTCGACGCCATCGACCCCTACACGCGCTTTGCCACGCTGCTTCGGGTGCAGGACGGCAAGGCCGGCGCGCGCGAAGTGTTCGGCGCGCTTGCCGACAAGGGCAAGGCGCTGTCGATCAAGCTGGTGCATATCCAGCAGTTCGACGACGCCCAGCGCCCCGACAAGCTCAACGCCTTCATCGCGGCCCATGCGGATTTCGCGCCGGCTTATTTCCTGCTGGCGCAGGAGTTTTCGGAGGACCGCCTCGGCGCACAGACGCTGGCCGACAAGCGCAACGAGGCCAAGGCGCTGACCAAATTCGTATCCTACGAGAAGGATGGCGGGCTGCTCAAATATTTCGTCGACCAGACGCAGCTCGCCGACTGGCTGGACCGCAGCCGCAGCCGGCTGGCAGCACTTGGCGATGTGCTCGATCCCGCCCGCTTCGTGCCTTCGCTGACGCCGATGCGCTCGAACCAGGGCTGGTCGATGACCATCTCGCTGCCGGAGCCGGCGACCGCCATCTCGTGGCGCATGGGCGAGACCGGCCCGTTCACCGACACCGGTTTCCTGGCGATGAACGACCAGACGACCGGCAAGCCGATGGCCAATCCGAGCTTCGAGATGCCCGACAGCACCGTGGCCGGGATCATCGCGATCAAATATCTCGACATCAGGGGCCGCGAGACCGGCCCGTTCGACATCCGTTTCGACCCGGACACAGCGCTGCAGCAAGGCGACAAGCAGATCCTCGACCAGTTCTGGACCTCGTGGATCGCCTTCGACTCCGGCGGCAATCACGGCCTGGTCTATTTCACCCAGATGCTGTCCTACCGCTGCGCCATCAAGGAGGTGCATTACAGCCTGGACGGTGCCGCGCTCGACAAATCGCTCGAGATACCGCCTTGCGACAAGAAGGACCCCTACGCCATCCCTTACGACGCCAGGGGCTATTTCAAGGTCGCCGACAGCGTGACGTCGATGTCGGTGCAGGTCACCTACACCGACGGCACCAAGTCGCCGATGCGGGTGTACAAGCGGCGGTAGGATCTCCTTCACCCTCCCCTTGTGGGGAGGGTCGATCCGCGAAGCGGAGCGGGGTGGGGGTGCTCGTAGGCGCGGGGGGCCCCCCCCCCCCCCCCGCCACCGCGCCCCCCCCCCCGCCGCCCCCCCCCCCCCCCCCCCGCCGCCGGCGCCGGCGAGCGAATGACACACAAAAG